>NZ_JBQGAB010000013.1:0-146262 GCF_056542605.1 Ruegeria sp. AB8 | reverse complement strand
GGACACACCGACAGTAGAAGACCTGCTAATACAAGCTACTATCAGTCAGAGTCGGGCGAAACTGGATGTTAAAGTGGTGCCGCTGAAGGGACTCGAACCCCCGACCCCATCATTACGAATGACGTGCTCTACCAGCTGAGCTACAGCGGCCTGCTTCTCTTCGCCGAGCCCTGCCTCGGGCCCGACTGTGCCGGCCTTTTCTAGTCAATTCGAAGCGAACGTCAATCGGAGATGGGGCGTTTTGAGAAAAACTTGCGCTCCTCACTCGGATGTGGCCGCTGTTCTCTCGACCCTGTGTCGCCTGTTAGCTTGGTGAGACGGGATGCGCCCACTTCAGAAATCCAGGCCTAGGTCGATTGTTCGGTAGGAATGGGTCAGCGCGCCGGAAGAGATATAGTCCACTCCGGTGGCGGCGATTGCCGCTACCGTTTCACGGGTTACGTTGCCCGACGCCTCGGTTACCAGACGTCCGTCGACCATCGCGACTGCTTTTGCCAGGGTTTCCACGGACATATTGTCCAGAAGAACCACATCCGCGCCACCCACATCCAGGACTTCAGCCAGTTGATCCAGGCGGTCGATCTCGATCTCGACCTTCATCATGTGCGAGGCGCGGGATTTCGTAGCCTGCAGAACTGCGGCGATTCCACCGGCGGCGGCGATATGGTTATCCTTGATCAGGATTGCATCTGACAGGGAAAACCGGTGATTGAAACCGCCGCCGTGCAGGACGGCCTGTTTTTCGACAACGCGCAGCCCGGGCGTTGTTTTACGGGTACAGGTGATGCGCGCCTTTGTACCTTTGATTTCCGCCACAAGGGCCGCTGTTTTTGTCGCCACGCCAGTCAAACGTCCGGCAAAGTTCAGCGCCACGCGTTCTCCGGACAGGATTGAGGCGGCGCTGCCCCTGATTTCCATCAGCGTTTCATCTTTGGCGCACCGCTGACCGTCGACGACAAGCGAGGTAATCTGAAGTGATGGGTCGACCAGACGGAAAGCCAGTTCCGCGACCTGCATTCCGGAAACAACAGCGTCTTCGCGCGCGTTGAGACGGGCCGTGTACTGCGTTCCTGCCGGAATAACGGTCAGGGTGGTGATGTCGCCATTGGAGCCGAGATCCTCCATCAATGCAGCCCGGACAAGGGGCTCCAGGATCATGTCAGGCAATGTCGGGATTGTCATTGTAGAACCTTTGCGATGCGGTCGCGCAGTGTCACGGCTTCGCCGAGTGTCAAAGCTGATCGTTTGCCGGGGCCGGGATCTGTCTGGGGAAAATCGGACCGAAAATGCGCGCCGCGGCTTTCTTCGCGCATCAGCGCGGCCGCAGTAATCAGGGTGGCGGTTGCAGTCATGTTCAGAAACGTGGCCGATGCCGCGTTTTGCCTTTCGAGCTTGGCGATTTCGGACAGCGCCCGGCGCAATCCCTTGCCACACCGAACTACGCCCACGCAATCCGTCATGACCCGCCGCAGAGTTGAAACCGCCGGGACCTCTGCCCTCGGATTGCCCGCGGCCAGGTGTATCGCAACCTCAGGGCACGGTTTCGCCGGCGTATTGGCTGCGATGTCTTGCGCGCAGGTGCGCGCAAAGACCAACGCCTCCAGCAACCCGTTTGAGGCGAGGCGATTGGCTCCGTGCAGGCCCGTAGATGCGGCTTCGCCACAAACCCAAAGCCCTGTCAGGGTGCTTCGGCCGTTAAGTTCTACATCAACACCCCCCATGTGGTAGTGAGCTGCGGGCGTGACCGGGATCGGTTGTGACACAGGATCCACCCCGTTGCGAATACAGGCGTCGGTCACGGCCAGAAATTGCGTTGTGATTTCTACGCCAATGGCCGCCCTTGTGTCCAGCGCAGGCCGCTGTCCGGATTGCGCCTGCAAGAAAACTGCCCGGGCAACAATATCTCGGGGCGCCAGATCACCATCGGCATGAACCCCCGCCATGAAGCACTTCCCAGCTTTGTCGATCAGAACCGCCCCTTCACCGCGCAATGCCTCGGTGGCCAGCGGCGTTGGATCTTCACCGACATTCATTGCGGTCGGATGAAACTGGACGAACTCAGCATCAGCTATTCGCGCCCCGGCACGGGCGGCCATGCCGATCCCCTGCCCGCGGATACGCGCCGGATTGGTAGTTTGGGCATATAGCCCCGCGGACCCGCCAGTCGCCAGAATGTGTGCGGCCCCGCGTAGAAGTACTGGTTTGGCGCCGTTGTCGGCGGCAGCAGTCAGGTAGACGCCGCTTACATGTTTGCCGTCGCTTTCCAGCCCGATGGCCTGAACCCCTTCGATCACCTGAACCGACGGGGTCCGGCGCAATTCGGCAATCAGGGCACGCATGATTTCCGCGCCTGCCTGATCCCCTTTCACCCGCACCACGCGGGCAGCGGAATGGGCGGCCTCGCGGGATTGAATATAGGCCCCGTCCGGCGTGCGATCGAAATCAGTACCCAGATCTGTCAGATCCAGAACATGGTCGCGGGCAGAGCGGGTCACGTATTCGGCAACCTCACGCAGAACGGACCCGGCCCCGGCACGGATGGTGTCTTCGGTATGGGCTTCAGGACTGTCACCCGGAGCCATGGCAGCGGCGACCCCGCCTTGCGCCCATGCGGAACTGGCCCCAGACCCCAGCGGCTCGGGCGAAATCATAACAACGGGTCGTGGTGCCAGTTTCAACGCGGCGTAAACGGCGGCCAGCCCGGCGCCGATAATGACCACCCTTGGAGTCGCAATTTCCTGCATCGGCTGGGTCAAATACCCAGCTTGCGGGACAGGTCGATCATTCGCTGCACGGACAACCGCGCCTTTTCGGCAATGCTCGCGTCAACCTCGACCTGACCGGTCATCGTGTCGAGTGCATAAAGCACCTTTTCCAGCGTGATCTTTTTCATGTACGGGCACATATTGCACGGCCCGACAAATTCGACCTCGGGCAATTCATCGGCGATGTTCGACGCCATCGAACATTCCGTGATCAGCAGTGCTTTCTCGGGCTTTTCTTCGGTGACATACTTGATGATGCCGCTCGTCGATCCGGAGAAGTCGGCCTCATTCACCACGTCCGGCGGACATTCAGGGTGCGCAATCAGGCGCGTACCGGGATTCCATTCACGGAAATCGCGCAGATCGTTGGCGCTGTATTGTTCGTGAACGATGCAGGACCCTTCCCACCAGACCACGTTCTTTTGCGGCACGTCACGCGCCACGTTCTGGGCCAGGTACTGGTCCGGCGTCATGATGACCGTTTCACTGTCCTGCGCGGCCACGATCTGCGCCGCGTTCGACGAGGTGCAGCAGATGTCGGATGCGGCTTTGACCTCGGCGGTCGTGTTCACATAGGACACAACCGGTGCGCCTGGATAGCGGCGGCGCATTTCCGCGATTCCCTCGGCTGTAATGGACTCGGCAAGCGAGCATCCCGCCTCCATATCCGGCATCAGTACCGTCTTTTCCGGGCTGAGGATCTTGGAGGTTTCCGCCATGAAATGCACACCGCATTGCACGATCACATCTGCCTCGACCTCGGTCGCCTTGATCGACAGTTGAAGGCTGTCACCCCCAAAGTCCGAGATACCGTGAAAAATCTCTGGCGTCATGTAGTTATGGCCCAGGACGACCGCATTCCGCTCGGCTTTCAGATCATTGATCGCCTTCACGTAAGGGGCATAGATCGCCCAGTCCGACGGGGACACAACGCGGGACATGCGCGCATAAATGTCTGCCATGCTAGCGGCCAGTTCCGGCGATGGGCTGAGGTCATATTTTTCGGAAAGATGCGCGCGCTGCGCGGGTAGGTCGAACACGGGACTGTTTTTCTGCCTGATGACGTCGTGAAGCTCTGATTATTCGATTTTCTTCAGAATGGCTACCGTCAACGTGAACCGGCAAAACTGACCCAAATTTTCTGCGATGGATGGCCAAGGCGGTTGCCAATCGCCCGCAGTTTTCCTAGCCTGACGCAAAGGCAACAACCAACAAAAGGAGGGCACGAGCTGAACATGCGTATCATCCGCCGACTTCAGCACGGTCCCCGTTTCGCCCTGTAGATCCGTTTACAGGGCCGACCCGAGACACCTTTCATCGACGGTCTGCTCAAAGCCGCTGTGCGGCCATACCTTCTGGGTGCGAGATTTCCATGACTGTCATCAACATCAATGCCTTGGGCGTGACCCTTGGCGCGACTTTATTTTCTGACCTCAACCTGACCATATCGAAAACCGACCGGATCGGTCTGGTGGCCGCAAACGGACGCGGCAAGTCCACGCTGCTTGCATGCCTGTCGGGCGACCATGAGCCAACAACCGGAGCGGTTACCCGCGCTCGCGGCTTGCGAGCCGGACACGTAAAACAGGACATTCCGACCGGTGCGCTGGCGCACAGCTTGCACGATTGGGTCCTGGCGGGCCTGCCACCAGAGCAGGCGGACTACGAAAGCTGGCGTGTGGATGTCGTGCTGGATGAGCTTCAGATCCCCTATGAATTGCATCACGGGCCGCTGCGCGATCTGAGCGGCGGATGGCAGCGCACTGCCATGCTGGCCACGGTCTGGATCACCAGACCGGACCTGCTGCTCTTGGACGAGCCGACCAACCATCTTGACCTTAACCGGATTGCGCTGCTGGAAAACTGGCTTGGCGCATTGCCGTGCGACGTGCCGGTTGTGATCGCCTCGCATGACCGGGCGTTTCTGGATGCCACGACCAATCGCACCTTGTTTCTGCGCCCCGAAAATTCCCGCGTGTTTTCGGCGTCATACTCATCGGCACGTGCAGCCCTTGCAGAATCTGACGCAGCCGATGAGCGGCAGCAAGCCAATGAACTGAATAAGGCCCGGCAGCTTCGTCGTCAGGCGGCAAAACTGAAGAACGTTGGCGTGAATTCCGGCTCTGATCTGTTGCTGACCAAAACCAAACAGCTGTTACTAAGGGCCGACAAGCTGGAACAGGCAATCGGTCACGTTCACCACGAACAATCTGCAGGCGATATCCGGCTGGCGAACAGCGGCACTCATGCCAAGGCGCTTGTCTTTTTGGATGATGTGCCTGTTCGCTCGCCAAACGGGCAATTGCTTTTCAAGACTGGCCGGAAGTGGATTGCGCGCGGGGACAGAGTTGTGATGCTTGGCGCGAACGGTGCTGGCAAGACACGTTTGATTCAGACGATACAGGCAGCTCTGGCAGGGGCCGAAGATGGCATCAAATGCGCAGCGTCCATTGTTCCCGGCTTTTCCGATCAGCATCTGAGCCAGCTGGATGATGCGGAAACTCCTTTGGCTATGGTGGTAGCACAGTTTTCCATCGGCGATCAGAGGGCGCGTTCGGTCCTGGCCGGCGCTGGAATAGACTACCAGATGCAAGACACGACAATTGGAGCGTTGTCCGGCGGCCAAAAGGCCCGGCTGGCGATGGTGATGCTGCGGCTAAAGGCACCTGACTTCTATTTGCTCGACGAACCGACCAATCATCTGGACATCGACGGGCAAGAGGCGCTTGAGGCCGAGCTGACGGAACATGGCGCAACCTGCCTGCTGGTCAGTCACGACCGAAGTTTTCTGCGTAATGTAGGAAACCGGTTCTGGTGGATCAAAAACCAGAAACTTGAAGAAGTAGATAGCCCGGGAACGTTCCTGTCTGACCAAAGTCAAGGTGGCGCGAGTGCCTGAGGAACAGACTGGATTTCGTGCGTTTCTGCTGCGCGGCGCTGCACTGCAGCGCCGCGTTGGCTCGCAACGCGTTCAATTCGCTGGTTTTCGCCTGAATGCCTTCCCACAAGGGAGATTCCAGTTGTAGTTTTTGGGTTTATCAATAATAAAAGCCGGAAAGACAGACGCCTAGGAAAAGTATCGATAAAATGGATCAATCGACCCCCACCTGGACCCGCGAGGCCGCGCAAGCCTTGTACGACATGCCTTTGATGGATTTGCTGTTTCGCGCTCAGACGGTTCACCGCGAAAACTTTGATCCAAACAAGATCCAGACATCCAAGCTGCTCTCGATCAAAACCGGCGGATGCGCCGAAGATTGCGCATATTGTTCTCAGTCCGCTCGAAACGGCTCGAAGCTGTCGGCGTCAAAACTGATTGAGGTTCAGCGCGTTCTGAACGAGGCGCGCAAGGCAAAGGATGGCGGCGCGACCCGGTTCTGCATGGGGGCCGCCTGGCGCGAGCCCAAGGAACGGGACATGGACGCGCTTGTGGCCATGGTAGAGGGCGTGCGTGACCTTGGCATGGAAACATGTATGACGCTCGGCATGCTGGACGACAACCAGGTCGTCCGTTTGCGGGATGCCGGTCTGGACTATTACAACCACAATATCGACACGTCCGAACGGTACTATTCCGAAGTGATCACAACCCGCACTTTCGCAGACCGGATCGACACGATGAACCGGGTTCAGGAGGCCGGAATCAAGGTCTGCTCGGGTGGCATCCTTGGCATGGGCGAGGAAATTCAGGACCGCGTCGACATGCTGGTGACGCTGGCCAACATGTCCCCCGCGCCCGATTCCGTGCCGATCAACATGCTGATGCCACAGGAAGACACACCGCTGGCCGACGCCAAGCCAATTGACCCGATCGACTTTGTACGCGCAATTGCAACCGCCCGCATCATGATGCCAAAATCCTACGTGCGTCTGTCCGCTGGCCGCAGTGAGATGAGCGATGAGATGCAGGCGATGTGTTTCCTGGCCGGAGCAAACTCGATCTTTGTGGGCGAAACCCTGCTGACCGCCGAAAACCCCGAGGAAGATACTGACGCAATCCTGTTTGCCAAACTGGGTTTGCAGGTCGAAACCGTGGCCGGGCAGAGCTGCGTGGAAGCGGCTGAATGAAGGCATTGGACCGCCTGAAATCCATGCTGGATGTTCTGAACAACCGGCACCGCTATAGGGTGCTCGCACCTCGTTGCGGCCTGGATTTTGCCTCCAATGACTATCTGGGACTGGCGCAGTCTCCCATGCTGAAGGTGGCGGCGCAAGACGCGCTGGACCGCGGAGTTCCGCTGGGGTCCGGCGGGTCGCGCCTGTTGCGGGGCAATCACCCTGAGCATGAAGCGCTGGAACAGGAAGCCGCCGCCTTCTTCCAGGCTGAATCCGCCTTGTTCATGGGCGGTGGGTTTCAGGCCAATCAGGCGATCTTTTCCACCCTGCCCGCCGCAGAAGATCTGGTTCTCTATGATGCATTGATTCATGCCAGCGCGCATGAAGGCATGCGCATGGGCCGCGCCACGACCCTGGAGTTTGCACATAACGATGTCGCCGATGCGCGGCGTGTCATCGCAGAGTGGCATTCGGCCGGAGGCTCCGGTCAGATCTGGATTGCCGTTGAAAGCATCTACTCGATGGAAGGCGACTTCGCGCCTTTGGCAGAATTGTCGGAGCTGGCCCGCGCCAATGACGCGATCCTTGTTGTGGACGAAGCCCATGCCACAGGCATATTCGGCCCGCAGGGCAAAGGGCTGGCGCATGGCTTGAACGCGGAACTGCTGACGCTGCACACCTGCGGCAAAGGGCTTGGTGTTGCCGGCGGGTTGATTTGCGGATCAAGGGTGATGATCGACGCCCTGATCAACCGCGCGCGCCCTTTCATCTTTGCAACCGCCCCCTCCCCCTTTAACGCAGCGCTGGTGCGGGCAATGATCAGCGTGCTGAAGGCGGATAGCTCGCTGATTGATGCGGCGCAGGAACGTCTGCGGCATGCCCATGCAGAAGCACGGCGTTTTGGCGTGCCGAACGACGTTCTGAACAGCCAGATCATACCCGTCATTCTGGGGGATGACGGGCGAACCATGGAAATGGCGGCCACGCTCGCAGAACACGGATTCGATGTGCGCGGTATTCGACCGCCGACCGTGCCGCGCGGCACTTCGAGGTTGCGTATCTCTATCACCGGCAATGTCAGCAAGGCGGAAATCAGCGCCCTGTTCGAAACACTGAACCGTTACCAGAGGAAAGCGGCATGAGCGCTGTCGTCGTGACAGGAACCGACACCGGTGTCGGCAAAACGGTCTTCGCCGCAGGCCTGACGGCGGCGCTTGGTGCCAGCTATTGGAAACCAGTTCAATCCGGGTTGGAGGATGCAACCGACAGCGAAATCGTTGCAACTCTCTCGGGGGCTGAAGTGCTGCCGGAAGCCTATCGGTTGAACATGCCTGCATCCCCGCACCTGTCCGCCGAGGATATGGGTGTCGAAATCGACCTGTCGCAGCTTGCACTGCCGGAGGT
This sequence comes from Ruegeria sp. AB8, assembly GCF_056542605.1. Lineage (NCBI taxonomy): Bacteria > Pseudomonadati > Pseudomonadota > Alphaproteobacteria > Rhodobacterales > Roseobacteraceae > Ruegeria > Ruegeria sp. AB8. The sequence continues at coordinate 138,037 of NZ_JBQGAB010000013.1, read as the reverse complement.
TGACGGCCCGTTGGTTGTTGAGGGCGCAGGCGGGGTCATGGTGCCGCTAAACCGCAGGCATTTCTTTCTGGACCTGTTCACCCACTGGCAGGCGCCGGTGGTGCTTGTCGCGCGTACCGCGCTTGGAACGATCAACCATACGACCCTGTCCCTGATGGCGCTGCGCAACGCGGGCTGCACCGTGGTTGGCGTGGCCTTTATCGGCGATGCGGAACCCGAAGTAGAACAAACTATCGTCGAAATGTGTAACGTCCGCCATCTGGGCCGGCTGCTGCTAATCGACGATCTGTCACACGACACGCTGTCAGCGGCCTTTGAAGCCATCGATGTCAACGCTATCCGGAGCGTCCTGTGACCCCGCTGGAATTCGACGCACGCCATCTTTGGCATCCCTACACCAATGTGTTGAACCCCGGCCCGATGCACCTCATCACCGGGGCCGAGGGCGTCTGGCTTACTCGGGAAGACGGCACACAGATGATCGATGCCATGTCGTCATGGTGGTGTGCAGTTCACGGGCATCGGCACCCTGCCATTATCAGCGCAATGCAGGATCAGCTGGCGCGAATGCCGCATGTCATGTTCGGCGGCCTGACCCACGAACCCGCCGTGGAACTGGGCCGCAGGCTGATCAGCCTGTTGCCGGATGGTCTGGACCGCATTTTTTACAGCGACAGCGGTTCGGTCGCGATAGAAGTCGCCCTGAAAATGGCTGTTCAATATCAGATGGCATTGGGTCGTTCCGAGCGCACGGAATTCGCCACCATTCGCGGCGGTTATCATGGCGACACCTGGAAGGCGATGAGCGTTTGCGACCCCGTCAACGGTATGCACGGGCTGTTTCGGGGCGCATTGTCGATACAGCATTTTTTGCCCCGCCCACAGATCACTTTGGATCAGGACTGGTCTGACGACACTGCACTCAATGGCCTCGGCGCGCTTGAGGAGTTGCTGGAAACCAAAGGCAATCGAATTGCCGCACTGATCCTGGAACCGGTGGTTCAGGGCGCGGGCGGCATGTATTTTTATCACCCGGTCTGGCTAAAACGCGCGCGGGCGCTGTGCGATGCATACGGGGTTTTGTTGATTTTCGACGAAATCGCCACGGGCTTCGGCCGCACCGGCGAATTGTTTGCGATGCATCTGGCTGACGTCGTGCCGGACATTCTTTGTCTTGGTAAAGCGCTGACAGGTGGTCATATCACTCTGGCGGCCACGGTCGCCACTGAACCTGTGGCTCGTGGGATCGGTGAAAGCGAAGCCAGTGTGCTGATGCACGGCCCCACCTATATGGCCAATCCGCTGGCCTGTGCCGCCGGTGCCGCCAGCCTTGACCAACTGTCCCGGCGCGACTGGCGCGCCGAGGTGCACGCAATCGCACAGCAGATGGCACATGAACTTGCCCCCGCGCGGAATTTGCCCGGAGTGGCGGATGTCCGGGTTCTGGGTGCGATCGGCGTCATCGAGATGGAGAATTGGGTTGATCCATCTATCGCGCACAGGAAGGCGCCGGAAACCGGTGTCTGGCTGCGCCCGTTTGCGCGGAATATCTATTGCATGCCACCCTATGTCATCTCACCGGACGAGTTGAGCAAAGTCACCGCTGCGATGGTGGCGTTGGCCAGGGAATCGTAATGAAACGCCAGTGGTTATCCCGGTCGGAACAGTCATCACTGATCCTTGTTTTTGGTGGCTGGGCGCTGGGTGCGGCCCCGTTTGCAGAACTGACGGGACAGGACGATGTCCTGCTGGTGGATGACTACCGTCACTTGGATGATGCCCTGCCCGAACTCGCGCAATATGACCGCGTTGATCTGATTGCTTTTTCTTTCGGTGTCGCGTCCGCCGCGCATTGGATGGCAATGACTGGCTTTTCACCCGCGCGTCTTGTCGCCGTCAGTGGAACGCTGTCGCCAGCGGATGCGGAAACCGGAATAGCGCCCCAAATGATACGCGCGACAGCCGATGGCCTTACGGCAGACAGTTTTTCGAAATTTTGCCGTCGCGCCGGTTTGCAAGGCCCCGCTCCTGCCCTGAACATCGAGGCCGCGCAGGCTGAGCTGCATTGCATCATTGATCGGGGTCCAGCCCCGGAACGTGCCTTTGATCGCGTCTGGATACCTGAAAAGGACCGGATCATCCCGACCGGCGCCCAAAAGGCAGCATGGGCGCGGCAAGGCAAGGCTGTTCGCCCAGTTTCGGGGCCACATGTTCCGTTTCGGGCCGGGCAAAGCTGGGCGGAGTGGATCACATGATGGCGCATTTGACAGACCGGGTTCAGCGCAGCTTCAGCCGTAGCTTTGACACCTATCACCAGGCCGCGGGTCCTCAGGGGCGGATCGCAGAGCGACTGGTAACGGACCTGCGCGATTGCGGCGCGCCGGGTCACTTTTCCTCAGTCCTGGAACTTGGCTGCGGTACCGGGCTTTTGACACAGAAGCTGCGCGATGCATTTGTCATTGGAGACCTGATCCTCAACGATTTGGCGCCCGAAGCCGGGATGACTGCACAAACGGCCGCCGCCACGTTCCTGTGCGGGGACGCGCTGCAGGTAGACTGGCCCGACCGGCCTGATCTGATCACCTCTGCCTCAATGATCCAGTGGCTGGCGGATCCGGCTGCACTTTTGCGCAGAGCCGCAGACGCGCTTGCGCCGGGTGGTTGGCTGGCAGTCTCGGGCTTTGGCCCAAAGCAGTATCATGAGCTCGCTCAAATCGGCTCGTCCGCAGGGGCACCGGGTTTGTGCCGTTCCGAGGATCTAGCTGCTTCAGTCCAAACTGAAATGGAACTTGTGACATCGGGCGAGCATGTGCAGCAACTGCACTTCGCGTCACCGCGTCTTGCGCTTAAACATCTGCGCCAAACCGGGGTCAACGGGCGGGCCAAACAGTTCTGGACCAAATCCGATCTGTTGCGGTTTTCAACAGATTACACCCGCCGGTTCGGGACCGACGCCGGCGTACCTTTGACCTATCATTCAGTCTGGATCGTCGCACGAAAACCGGTCTAAGTCACCTTTGTGCCCGGACCGAACAAGACAGATGGCTTAGATGTAGGAATTGGCAATCAATTGCTGGGTATAGGCATGATGGGCAGATCTGCTTCGCAGTTGCTCGACGCTCAGATGCTCGACGATTTGGCCGGCGTTCATCACGGCAATGTGGTCACACAAATGCCCGACAACCGCCAGATCATGGCTGACCATAAGATATGTCAGGGATCGCTCGGCGCGTATGTCGGTCAACAGGTTGAGAATCTCGGCCTGAATTGAAACGTCCAGCGCGCTGGTCGGCTCGTCCAGCAAAAGCACATCCGGCTCGGCCGCCAGCGCCCGTGCAATTGCAACCCTTTGGCGTTGGCCGCCTGACAGCTGATGCGGATACCGAAAACGAAACCTTTGGCCCAGATCCACATTGGCCAGAAGATCCTCGATCCGGCGGTCAATGTCGGTCATGCCGTGTAGACGCAAGGTTTCAGACAGAACCTGATCGACGGTCTGGCGGGGGTGAAGCGAGGCATAGGGGTCCTGAAAGACCATTTGAACCGTCTGATAGAACTCGCGCGAGCGATGTCGGCCCAGTTCGGCACCGTTGACATGCATTCTGCCGGACCAGCCGGGTACAAGGCCGGACAGCGCCCGCAATATTGTCGACTTGCCCGAACCGCTTTCGCCGACAAGGCCCAGGCTCTGCCCCTGAGCAACAGAAAGCGAGGCGCTGCGCACGGCGTCCACCCGATCCCTTCCCGTTCCGAACCAGACGTTCAGATTGTGTATGTCGATCATGCTCATGGCTTGACCTGTCCGCTGACCGAAGGCGCATCGGCCCAGGCTTCGTCCCTGTTCAGAACCGCAAGCCTTTCATGCGGCTCATCCAGACGGGGCAAGGCATTCAGAAGTCCCTGAGTATATGGGTGTTTGGCCTCAGACAGCTTGTCGGCATCACAGACTTCGACAATGCGCCCCGCAAACATGATCAGCACCCTGTCGCAGAATTCGGCCACCAGGTTCAGATCATGGCTGATAAAGATCAGCCCCATTCCACGCTCGCGCACCAGATCGTCCATGATATTCAACACCTGACGCTGGACCGAAACATCCAGCGCGCTCGTCGGTTCGTCGGCAATCAGGATCTCGGGATTTGCGGCCAGCATCATGGCGATCATGATCCTTTGCCCCATGCCGCCGGACATCTCGTGCGGATAAGCACGCAGTACCCTTTCCGGGTCTCGGATTGCAACGGCGTCCAGCATTTCCAGACTGCGCGTTCGGGCAGTGGAATGCCCGGCGCCGGTGGATTGGTGATAGGCCTCGATCATCTGCGCACCGATGGTCATCACGGGGTTCAGGCTGAACTTGGGATCCTGCATGACCATGGAAATCTTGCTGCCGCGAACAGCGCGCATCTTGGGTTCGGACAACCTCAGCAGGTCAACGTCGTGCAGCTTGATATGGTCCGCCTCGACAAGACCCGGGCTGCGCACCAGGCGCAGGATTGCCCGCCCGGTCATGGACTTCCCGGATCCGCTTTCGCCGACGATCCCCAGTCTTTCCCGCCCAAGGCTGAAACTGACCCCGCGCACTGCGTCGAACACGCCCCTGCGGGACGGAAACCGAACCCAGAGGTTCTGCACATCCAGCAACTGTTCGCTCATCCTTGGCCCCCTTGTTTGGGGTCAAGAATGTCACGCAATCCGTCGCCCAGCAGATTGAAGGCAAGCGACACGGTGAATATCGCCAGCCCCGGCATGGTGGCGACCCACCAGTGATCCAGGATGAAACGGCGCCCCTCGGAAATCATCGCACCCCATTCCGGGCTGGGCGGTTGCGCGCCGAGACCCAGAAATCCAAGACCGGCCGCCGCAAGAATGATCCCTGCCATATCCAGCGTGACCCGAACGATGAGTGAACTGATGCACAACGGCCAGATGTGGCGCGTGATGATCCGGAACGGACCGGCCCCTTGCAACCTTATGGCGCTGATATAGTCCTGCGATCTGATCGTCAGCGTCTCGGCCCGAGCCAACCGTGCATAGGGCGGCCAGGCAGTGAGCGATATTGCTAGAACCGCATTCTCGATACCTGCACCTAGCCCCGCCACAAAGGCCAGTGCCAGAACCAGCCGGGGAAAGGCCAGAAAGATGTCGGTAATCCGCATCAGGACAAGGTCGGCGATTCCGCCGACATATCCTGCCACGGTGCCAACCAGAAGCCCTAAAACCGGCGCTATAAGAGCGACAAGTGCCACGATGTAAAGCGTTATTCTAGCACCGAAAATCAGGCGGCTGAGGATATCGCGCCCGAGGCTGTCCGTCCCCAACAGATGTCCTTCTGTCCCAAGCGGAAGCAGACGTTTGCCAAGGTCCTGAACATACGGATCATGCGGTGCCAGAAGTGGCGCGAACAGGGCGGTCAGAATCAGCGCCACAATGATGACCAAACCGATCATGGCCATGACATTGCCGCGCAACGTGAGCCATCCGTTATATATGGAGGCGAGGCGAGCCTGTACCCTGCTTTCCGGTTCTTCCGAGAGAAGCCATTGTCGTAGCGTTTGAGTGGTCATTTGGCCCTCGGGTCCAGAACTTTGTAAAGCAGATCGCTTGCGACGTTCAGCAATATGAAGCAGAAACCGACAACCACGGTTCCACCCAGAACGGCATTCATGTCCGCACTCAGAAGCGCCGTGGTGATATAGCTGCCGATGCCGGGCCAACTGAAGATGATTTCGGTCAGCACGGACCCTTCCAGCAATCCCGCATAAGACAGGGCTATGACGGTGATCAGCTGCACACGGATGTTGCGGAAGGCGTGACGCCAGATAACGATACGTTCGGGCAATCCTTTTACACGGGCGGTCAGGATGTATTCTGCGCTGAGTTGCTCCAGCATGAAACTGCGGGTCATGCGGCTGATATAGGCCAGCGAATAATAACCCAGCAGCAGCGCGGGCAGGATAATATGGCTGACGGCATTCCAGAAGACCGTCATGTCGCCGGCAATCAGGCTGTCGACAAGGATCATACCCGTACGCGTCGGCACGATGTCCTCGTAGAAAATATCCAGGCGCCCCGGGCCACCGACCCATCGCAACTTGCCGTAGAATATCATCAATCCCATCAAGCCCAGCCAGAAGATCGGCATTGAGTATCCCACCAACGCGATGAAGCGGGCGATCTGATCGATCCAGCTACCCCGGTTGACGGCCGCGACAATGCCCAGCGGCACGCCGACCAGAATACCCGCCAGAACACCCAGGGTGGCCAGTTCCAGAGTTGCGGGAAAAACCCGCTTAATATCTTCAATCACTGGGCGCGCGTTAAGGTAGGAAATTCCAAAATCCAGCCGGGCGACGTCGGAAAGGTAATACCAGAACTGGACAAGCAAAGGCTTATCCAGCCCGAGCATTTCATAAGTTTCCTGATAAACTTCCTGCGTGGCGCGTTCACCCACTATCGCAATCACCGGGTCGACCGGCATCACCCTTCCGATGATGAAGGTCACAAATAACAATCCCAGCATCGTCACCAGAATCGATCCGATCGTCAGAACGGTTGTTTTTAAGACGTGCATGAGAGGCGCGAGCCCGCGCCTCTCGGAATTTGTCATGTCGCTCATTACTTGGTTACGACGAAATAACCGGCTTCGGACACCGCACCGCCAAGGTTCCAGTTGGTGACGTTACCGCCGATCCCGGATCTCTCAGTCCTTTGGAACATGATTGCAAAGGGCGAAGTCTGGCGGAATATGGCCTGGATTTCCTCGTACATCTCGGCCCGTTTTGCCGTGTCGGGTTCAATCTTGGCCGCATCGGTCATTGCCGTCAGTTCCCCGGGGTTCCAAGAATTGCGCCAAGCAAGAATCCCGGTGGCCTTTGCTTCGTCCGAATTGTCAGGATTCCAGGCAAAGGTTCCGGCATTGGTCTGCGGATCGGGGTAATCCGGCCCCCAAGCGCCAAGATAGGCGTCCAGTTCACGGGCGCGATACCGGGTCAGCACCTGCTTGGCGGTCCCCACAGTGATCTTCATGGTGATCCCGGCCTCGGCCAGCGTGTTCTGGATGGACTGTGCGATCTCGATACGTTCCTGCGCCTCGCGCACACCGACTTCGAACTCAAACCCCGAAATACCCGCCTCGGCCAGCAATGCCTTGGCTTTTTCCGGATCATAGCTGAACGGATTGTCGTCGACCGATCCCATGTAGGTTGCAGGCAGGAAGTTCTGGTGAACCGCCCAGTCACCCTTGAGGAAACTATCGGCCATCGCTTCATAATCGATCAGGTACTTTATGGCCTCCATGACCTTTGGGTTCGACAGTTCGGGGTGTTTCTGGCTCAGCGAGAAATACATGATCTGACCGCTCAGGGCCGCGTACATGTCCAGATCGGCGTTCGACTCGACCGCGGCCATGTCTTCAGGGTTCAGGTTGCGTGCGATGTCGATATCGCCTGCCTCCAGCAACAGCCGCTGCGACGCGCTTTCCTGCACATGGCGGGTGATGACGCGTTCCATGGCAGGGGCACCGCCATAATAATCAGGGTTGGACTGCAGCGAATAGCTTTCATTCGGTTTCCAGCCTGTCAGCATGTAGGGACCGGAACCCGCCGAGTTTGTCGCCAGCCAGGTGTTGCCCATGTCGCCATCCACGGCGTTGGCTTCGACGGTCTTCATATCGACGATAGCGCCGACACCGGCTGTCAGGCAGTTCAGCACAAAGGATGTCGCGTATTTCTTGTCCGTGGTAATCAGCAGCTTGCCATCTTCCACGCGGATCATTTGATCAACATTTTCAGGGGTGAAACCGAACTGAGTGAGGATGAAGGCCGGTGTCTTGTTCAGCTTGATGACACGGCGCAGCGAGTACGCCGCATCTTCCGCCGTCACCGGGTTGCCGGAGTGAAACTTGACGCCCTCGCGCATCGTAAAAGTGATCGTCTTTCCGTCCTCGGACACGTCCCATTTGGTCGCAAGATCCGGCTGATACCCGGCGTCCAGATCAAGCGGATCGTAATTGACCAGCTTGCCATAAATGTTGCGCGTCATCTCCATGCCGGTGAATTCAAACGACTGTGCCGGATCGGCTGTCGTGATGTCATCGATACGCATCGCCATGACCAGCATGTTGGGCGGCGTTTCGGCAAACGCGGCCGGTGCACCCACAGCCAGTGTCGCCGCAAAAGCTGCGGTGCCGACAAGTTTGGAAAATAACTTCATAGTCTAACTCCCTGTTGATTATGCTCGGGTCTACCCGCCCCAGGTGTCGGTCAGCACGCGCAGCCAGTTTCCGTTGGCTATCTTCGTGATCCGATCTTGTGTGTATCCATGGACCTCCATCGCGTTCAGCAATGCAGGCAGCTTTTCTGCGCCGTCGAGGGCATTGGGCACCGTGGCGCCGTCATAGTCCGAGCCCAGGGCCACACTGTCTTCGCCCATAACGTTAATCATATGATCGATATGGGCCAGAACCTGATCCAACGGCACATCCGGGTCGCGACGACCGTCTGCGCGCAGGAACTGGGCCGCGTAATTTATCCCCACGACACCGCCCTTTTCGCCGATTGCGCGCAGTTGCGCGTCGGTCAGGTTCCTGGAATTTGCGCAAATGGCATGGGCACAGGAATGTGTGGCCACCAGCGGCGCATCCGACGTTTCGGCGACATCCCAAAACCCCGCTTCGGTGATATGCGACAGGTCCACAAGAACACCAAGCGTGTTGCACCGTGCGACCAGCGACCTTCCCGCTTCGGTCAGTCCACCACCGGTATCGGGTGATCCGGGAAAGCGGAACGGAACGCCGTCGCAAAAGATGTTGTTGCGGCTCCAGACCGGGCCTAACGACCTGAGGCCAGCCGCATAGAACAGGTCGAGCGCTTTCAGGTCCGGATCAATCGCCTCGGCCCCTTCCATATGCATGATTGCGCCGATTTCGCCGGACTCGCAGGTTAGGCGCAACTCCGCCGCGTTCTTGCAAATGCGCAGCGCCCCGCGTTGCTCAAGCTGAACAAGACTGCTTGCCAATGCAACCGATCGTCTCATCGCCGCATCTTGTGGCAATTCGGGTGGCAACGGCACGTCATAGGTCGCTCCGGCCATCAGGCCATCATAGTCGATCGTATCGTTTTCGGATGGCCCCCAAATGGCGAAGAAACCGCCCAGCAATCCGCCGGCCTTCATTCTTGGACGATCAAGATGCCAGTCCCCGTTTCCGGAACAAAAAAGCGCAAGAGGATCCAAGGCATTCGAACCGGCAATTTTGCTTAAAACGTCATTGTGCCCGTCAATGGCGAATGGCGGCATCTCGAAAACCCTGGACTACGTGTTCTGAGCATGGTTCCGCTGGTTAGTATCAATTTGCAACAAAAAAATCCAAAACTCCGGAAATGTCTTTCGGAGGGATTGCAATAAAATGAATGCCTTCTGGGGACGCCAACAGGTTATAGGGCGGTTTTTGCCTTTGTCTGCCCATCAGCCCTCGGATGCAGATCATCAATAATGATTACGTGCTGATGAGGCTCATCGCCCTGTAGATGTGGGTGATCCTGCGGCAAATCCGGGTGGTCGTGACGGACAGGTCGGCCGTCATCGGCCGGCCATAGTCGCACGGCAGCCAGAAGACCGAACAATGCCAGAGCAGACAGCGAGACCATGGCGACAACGGTGCCGAACACGGTGATCAGCCAGCCCGACGCAGGGTAGAAGACCAACCAGCAGGCGTGAGACAAAGTGAATTGGGCTGCAAAGATTGCCGGACGGTCTTCGGGATGCGCCGACCGTGTAAGCAGCCGCCCTGTCGGCGTCAGTATCGCGGAATATCCCGCACCAACAAGAAGCCAGCCGACCATCAGAGCGGTTTGTGACAGCGGCGTTGCCAATGATGTCAGCGCCAACGTGAACAGGGTCAGAATGCTCAGCACCGCCCCTGACAGCATCACCTTTCGGTCGGGCACGCTGTTCAACAGGCGCGGAAGGGTCAATGCGGTCAGCATGGAACCTGCCCCGAACGCCGCCAAGACAACCGCGACAGCACTTTCCGACAGGCCCAGATCCCCACGCACGATGACAACGGTGTTGACGATGACCATCGCGCCGGTGGCCGAGGCGACCCAGTTCAGCGCCAGCAAGCCGCGCAGGCGCGGCGTTCTGAGATATAGCCGCATCCCGCGCGTTGTCCGATCGTAAATGCCGCGCGGCTTTGCCGGCTTTGGCGACGGCAGAAGCACCGAGACGACCAGAAGCGCCGATGCGACAAACCCGATTCCGGTACCCCAGAAAAGGTTGTCAAAGCTCATCACGGTCAATAGCGCCGCCGCCAGCATCGGGCTCAGCAGGCTTTCCATGTCAAACGCAAGACGGGACAGCGACAGCGCCTTGGTATAGTCTTCTTCATCAGGAAGAACGTCGGGGATCGTGGCCTGAAAGGCGGGTGTGAACCCGGCCGATGCCGATTGCAGGACAAAGATCAGAACGTAGACCTGCCAGACCTCTGATACAAATGGAAGGGTCATGGCAACCGCGGCCCGGATCAGGTCGAGGACCACCAGCATTCGTCTCCGATCGACGCGCTCGGCAAATGCCGCCGCAATCGGAGCGATCGTGACATAGGCCACCATTTTGATGGTCAGTGCGGTTCCCAACACCAGAGCCGCCGATTCCCCTGCCAGCTGAAAGGCAAGCAGGCCAAGCGCAACAGTGGCAAGACCTGTGCCTGAAAGCGCCACGATCTGGGCGAAGAAAAGATGGCGATAGGTGCGATTTCTAAGAACTGAAAGCATCGGATTACAGGTACTTGCTGATTGTTTTCAACTCTTCCACGGCCCCTACCGGATCGTCGCCGCCCGTCAGACAATGATCGATATGATCATGGATCAAAGCGCGTTTGGCGTTTGTGATCGCTTTCTCGACCGCGTGCAATTGTTGGGCGATGTCGGAACAAGGTTGCTGCAGCTCCAGCATCGAAACCACTTTGGACAGATGCCCTTCGGCCCTTTTCAGTCGCGCAATGATTGCCGGGTGGGTTGAGTGGATGTGTGTCATGTGGCGAACCTTATCCTCCCCCGGGGGATATCGTCAATCGATCTGCCTTTCTTGTCGAACGGGTCCCGATACTTCGGCAAATGGCCACCGTCGGAACAGTTGCGGGCCGTCGAACAACTTCATCTCCGCTGTTGAATGCCCGCCTTATGGCTTCTTATGGCTCTGTCCCTGATGACACGTGAGCCCACCTGAAACGCGGCCCAAAATCCCGCGCTGCTCCACTATTTTCGTTGAGCTAGAATTTCTCAGCCGATAAGTCTCTTGCATCGCGAATACAAAGGTCAGTTTCTTGGCAAACCCACTCTATGACAGCCTGTTCGGAATTCATGCGGACAAAGATACACCGTTCCTGCATCTTGCGGATGGCAGGGTGGTTTCTTATCGCCACTTTCTGAATACAGCGGCGCAGATCGCGAATGTCACTGCGCGGATGGGGTTGCAACCCGGTGATCGGGTCGCGGTGCAGGTCGAAAAAACGCCCGAGGCGCTTGCCCTTTACGCAGCCTGTGTTCAGGCCGGGTTGGTGTTTTTGCCACTCAATACGGCCTACACGGTCGAGGAACTGACCTATTTCATCGAAAACAGCGGCGCATCTCTGGTCGTATGTGACAAACAGAACGAGGACCAACTGAAGTCTGTCAGTACTCCGATGGGGGCCAGCGTTTCAACCCTCAATGCCGATGGCGGTGGTACATTGATGGAACAGGCCGCCGCCATGCCGGTAAACTTTAAAACTGTGGATCGTACAGGAGACGACCTGGCGGTCTTTCTGTACACCTCCGGCACAACTGGCCGGTCCAAGGGGGCCATGCTGACGCAGAACAACCTGCTGTCCAATGCCCGGACGCTGGCAAAGGAATGGCGGTTCTCGCCTGACGACGTGTTGATGCACGCGCTGCCGATCTTTCACGCTCACGGGTTGTTCGTGGCGACCAATGTCTCTCTGATCGCTGGCAGCCGTATGGTGTTCCTGCCCAAGTTCGATCTGGACAACATCATCACACTGATGCCGACGACCACGGCGATGATGGGTGTTCCGACTTTCTACACGCGACTGCTGAATGACCCGCGTTTCACGAAGGAATTGACCGCACATATGCGCCTGTTCGTCTCAGGATCGGCCCCGCTGCTTGCCGATACGCACGTTCAGTTCGAGAACCGCACAGGCCATCGCATTCTCGAACGCTATGGCATGACTGAAACCGGCATGAATACGTCCAACCCTTATGACGGTGAACGGCGGGCAGGAACAGTGGGATTCCCACTTCCGGGGGTCGAGCTTAAGGTATGTGACGCAGAAGGCAGTCCGTTGCCCCAGGGCGAGATCGGCGTGATCGAGGTGCGCGGCCCCAACGTGTTTTGCGGATACTGGCAGATGCCGGAAAAAACTGCCGCCGAGTTGCGAGAGGATGGATTCTTCATCACCGGCGATCTGGGGCGGATAGACGAAGACGGTTATGTCCACATTGTCGGGCGCAACAAGGATCTGATCATTTCGGGAGGCTACAACGTCTATCCAAAAGAGGTTGAACTGGCGCTGGACGACCAGCCGGGTGTTCTGGAAAGCGCAGTCATCGGCGTGCCACACCCGGATTTCGGTGAAACCGTGGTCGGTGTGATTGTTGCGGAACCGGACGCGCACCCCGATCTGGAAGCGATACAGGCCGCGTTCAGCAGCGGTCTGGCCCGCTACAAACACCCACGAAAACTGATCCAACTGGATGAGTTGCCGCGCAATACGATGGGCAAAGTCCAGAAGAACGCGCTACGCGCGCAATTCAAAGACCTGTTCGCGGGCTTGTGACACGATCACCCCGCAGAGCCCTAGGGGCCTTCGCGTACCATCGGCAGAACCTCAACCCAACCGCTGTGAAAAGAAGATTCTGAGGTCTTCAAGATGAGTCTGAACACCCCTATCAGGTGATGTTGGGCACCACCATCGTTGGAATTGTCGAGCGTCTCAACACCCGTTTGACGACCGTCCCGATAAAGGTGTGTCCGGTGCCCTGCTCGTGCGTGCCCATGACAATCAGGCCGCAATCCAGCTCGCGCGCGCGTTGCAGGATGGACTCGGCGGGATGCCCGTCAACCAGCTCCACCGAGGCGACAGACGCGTAAGCCTCCTTTCCTTCTTCGGTCAGGGTTTTCACGAACTTCTGCTGGTTCTCTTTCAGCAGTTCCTTCACCGAAGCGTGGCGGTCCCGGATCGCTTTTTTGCGCGATGCATCATCCTGAATGAACATTCGCATCGTCACGATGGCGTCCTGTGTCAGAGGCTCGGTCACGTGCAAAACATGGACTTTCGCCCCATGGGCGCGCGCCATGCTCAGGGCATGGCGCAACGCATTGTTGGCGTTTTCGGACAGATCCGTTGCGAACAGGATGTCTTTGATCTGAGGTAACATTGTTCAGTTCCTTTCTGTCCGCACTCAATACCCAAGCGCCCGCGGCAGCCATAGCGAGATTTCGGGAAAGAACGCTATGATGAAGATGGCGACCGTATTGATGAAGGCGAACGGCAGCGCTGCAACGGAAATCTTCTCGATTGATATATTGGATATACCAGATGCGATGAAAAGGTTTTCGCCCAATGGTGGGGTTTGGAAACCGATGCCCAGCGTACACACCATCACGACACCAAAGTGGATTGGGTCGATGCCGACGCTGTAGGCCACAGGCAGCATCACCGGAACCAGGATCAGAATGGTTGCCAGCGTTTCCATGAACATGCCCACAAACAGCAGGAACAGGATGACCAGCGTCCAGATCACATAGATGTTGCTTGTGACAGACAGCATGCCTTCGGCGATCAGCGCGGGGATCTGGTTTTCGACCAGAAGCCGGCCAAACACCGTTGCCGTGAACATGATCAGCAACACGCGCCCCGTCAGCCATGTGGTGGTTTCAAGCGAGGTGAACAGCTTTTCCCAGCTGAGTTCGCGGTAGATGAATGCGCCCACAACCAGAGTGTAGAAGATCGCAACGATCGCCGCCTCGGTCGGGGTGAAGAAGCCCGAATAGATGCCGCCCAGGATCACCACCGGAGCCATCAGGGCCCAGAAGCCGCGATACATCTCGCACCAGATATGGCGCATGGACCAGCCCTCGGTCGTACCCTTATAGCCGCTCTTTTTGGCCAGGATGTAGTTCATCAGCAAAAGGCTGCCAGCGATTACGAACGCGGGCATGAAACCGGCGATGAACAGTTTCGGGATGGATACCGTCTGGAAGGTGCCATGTTCGGCAACAGCTTCTGGCGGGGCGGGCATGCCGAGCGCGGCAATGCCGAAGATGATCAGCGGGATGGACGGCGGAATGACAATCCCCAGCCCTCCGGACGATGCAGTGATCGCCGAAGCATAGTTGCGTCCGTATCCCCTATCAATCATGGCCGGGATCATCAGCATGCCGACGGCGGCAGTTGTCGCCGGGCCTGAACCCGAAATCGCGCCGAAGAACAGGCAGGCAAAAACAGTTGCCGCCGACATACCGCCGGTGAAGGGACCAGCAAAGCTTTCGGCAACATTGATCAGTCGCCGTGACAGGCCCGAGGCTTCCATTAATGCGCCCGCCAGAATAAACGCCGGCAGGGCCATGAGCGGGAATGAACCCACGGACGTAAAGGCGATTTGGACAAATTTGATCGGATTCTCATCCAGGACGAGAAAGGTGATCATCGTCGAAACGCCAAGCGCGACCGTTATCGGCGCGCCGATGAACAGCAGCAACAGGAAGCCGCCGAACAGGATATATACGATTTCACTGCCCATTATTTTGCCTCCCCAATGTCAGTGTGGTCCACGTCAGCGCCCAGGTCTGCGCGGACTTCTTCCAGATCAATCGCGTCAGGATCACGCAGATCTTCGTCCAGAATGATTTTCTTGTAGTTCACCTGAAGGATACGAATGGTCATCAGGGTGAAGGTGATCGGCAAAACGATGTAGACCCAGCTTAGATGGAACCCCAGGGTCTGGGATGACTGGAACCGGTTCATACGGTTGAAGATGAAGTCGATCGCCAGGTAGACGAAGTAGACATTGAAGCAGATCCAGAACAGATCCGCGAAAGCCTCGATATATTTGATCGCGCGAGGGGGCAGAAACTTGAACTGAAAAGTGACGCGGTTATGCGCACCCATCTTGGCCGCATAGCTGGCACCGAAAAACACGAACCAAACGAACATGTAGACGGACAGCTCTTCAACCCACGAAAAAGAAAAGTTGAATACCGTCCTTACGACCACCTGCAAAAACAAAAGACATACAAAGACTGCCAGAAGAAACCGACAGATGTAGCTTTCTATGTTGTCGACTATTCCCCAGAAGTTTTTCATCGGTCCCTCTCCCTCAGAATGGAAAGCGCCGGTCAGGCGCTTTCCTTTGTTTTATACTATTTTCATTCCGAAACGGGGTCGCGGCCGATGGCGGCCAGAACGGCGTTCAGCTTTTCAACACCACCGATGCTTTCATAGAACTTCGGCCAGACCGCTGTGGTTGCCAGTTCGATGAACTCTGCCTCGTCGTTTTCGGGAACATGGATTTCCATGCCCTTTTCGACCAGCAACGCTTTGATCTCGGCTTCCTTGTCGCGCAGGAATTGGGCCGAGGCCTGGGTTGCATACTGCCCGGCTTCCAGTACGGCAGCCTGATCTTCGGCCGACAGACCCTGGAAGACCTGCTCGGAAATGATCAGAGGCTCGATCGAGAAGATGTAACGGATTTCAGTCACATAGTCCTGAACTTCGTAGAACTTCATCGCGTTGATCGTGGTGTAGGGGTTGTCCTGACCATCAACAACCTTGGTTTGCAGACCGGCAAAAGTTTCCGACCAGGCCATCGGTGTCGGGCTGATGCCCCACGCCTTATAGGTGTCGATCATGATCTCGTTCTTGGGAACGCGGATAACCAGACCTTCCAGATCCGCAACCGATTTCACCGGCTTCTTGGAGTTCGTCAGAACGCGGAAACCTGTATAGGTCCAGGCAATGATGCGCACACCGGCGTCATTGATCGTGTTTTCGGTCAGTTCCTGGCCAATGGGGCCCTGGGTCAGGGTTTCGGCGTCCTCCAGGCTGAGGATGACGTAGGGCAGCGTGAACACACCTACAGTCGGCGAGAACGGCGTGACGTTGTTGATCGCCAGCAGCGACATGTCCAGCGTGCCGATTGCTGCTTCGTTCACGGTGTCCTGTTCGGACCCGAGCTGGCCGTTCAGAAACAGAGTTGCGGTGTGATTGCCACCCGACAGCTCCTCGAGTTTTTCCTTGAAGGCAAGGCCGGTTGCCTCCTGGCTGGAACCGCCGCTGTCGCCCACGGCGATCTTGAAGTTCTTCGCCATGGCCGGCGCGGCAAAGGTCGCGGCGGCAAACGTGGCAGCCAACGCGACAGATGAGAATGATTTGATGAGTTTCATAAGTCCTCCACCTTATTTGTGACGATGGCATCGCATTCCTACGCCTGTGAGTATGGCGCAAACTGGAGTCACCGGTGGGCGAGTTATAAGTTGCAAAAACCGTTGAGGTAATACAAAGTAATCTACGTAAAGTTCGACAAAAGGAAACATTTCAATTCCAAAGAAACTCGCTATTACGCGCATCTCGGATGTGGACATTCGCTTGCTGCAGATTTTTCGTACTGTGGTTGCCTGCGGAGGGTTCACCGCCGCCGAGTTTGAGCTCAACATCGGGCGTTCAACTATCAGCAAACACATCTCGGATCTCGAAACCCGCCTGAACCTGAAACTATGCCATCGCGGGCCCGCCGGGTTCTCGCTGACATCCGACGGCCAGCATGTCCTGAAGTCCGCAGACAGCCTGTTTGCCTCAATCGACAGATTTCAGAACATTATCGGTGAGGTTCGCGCCGAAATGGCGGGAAAGTTGAAGATTGCAATCTTTGACCGGTCTTCCTCCAACCCGGATGCCGAAATGTCCGAAGCAATTCGCCTGTTCCGAAACCGGGCGCCGGGCGTCACGCTCGATATTTCGGTCGAACCGCCCAACGTGATCGAAGAAGGTGTCATAAACGGTCGCTTCAATCTGGGCATCGTCCCCTTGCACCGCCAATCGCCGATGTTGAACTATTCGCCCCTGTATACCGAAGACATGCGCCTGTTTTGCGGCCGGAATCACGAGCTGTTTCAGCGTGCAGAAACCGAGTTCAAGTTAAGTGAACTTCGAAAGTACACCTATGCGGGCCTGAGCTTTAACTCACCCAACATGTCGATCCATCAAAAACTGAAACTGAGAAAGTCCGCCTTTGTCCAAAGCGAAGAAGCGTTGGCACTTCTGATCCTTTCCGGTTGCTATCTGGGCTTCTTGCCGACCCATCAGGCACAGCCGTTCGTGGAAGCTGGTCAAGTCCGGGAGGTCAGATGCGAAGCTGCGGAATATATTTCAAGCATGGCCGCAATCGTGCGCAAAAGCGCTTCGCAAGGGCGCAGGTTGAACGTGTTTCTTGAATGCCTGAAAGACGCTCATGACAGGTAGGCTATGAAATGCCGGTCCAGCTACTTTATTCGACCATCCAAAGTTAGCGGGATTGGATTCTTCACCATTGAAAGCACGGTGCCCGATTGGTTGGAGCAAGCAGTGTGTCAACCTGTTCAAGGCTCAGGACGCTGAAATAATTTTATTTCGTTTCCGCCATGGCTGGCGAAACTTCATGACAAGGCCAGCCCAATAAGTTAAGTGTTCCCTAAAGACCAAAATACAATTTCCCGGTGAACTTTGTGGAACAAGTAACCTTTACGTTCGAGATGGGTGTGGTTTGCGCCCTGTTGGCCTTCACCGTTTTCCTGTTTGTTTCCGAAATCGTAAGAATTGACCTTTCCGCCATACTGGTTTTGGTCATCGTCGGCCTTCTCAGTTATGCGCCCGGGCTGGAGAACCTGGCAAATGTCTCTCGACTGTTCGACGGGTTCGCGTCCAACGCCGTTATTTCAATCATCGCGGTCATGATCGTCGGTGCCGGATTGGACAAGACCGGCATCATGAACAAAGTGGCTGCCGTCATCCTGAAATACGGTGGCACAGCCGAGAACCGGGTTTTGCCGATCGTGTCAGGCACTGTCGGAGTGATCTCGTCTTTCATGCAGAATGTCGGCGCGGCGGCCTTGTTTTTACCGGTTGTCAGCCGAATTTCCTCAAGGTCCGGCATTCCGCTTTCGCGACTGCTGATGCCGATGGGTTTTTGCGCCATTCTAGGCGGCACCATGACTATGGTCGGTTCTTCCCCACTGATCTTGCTGAATGACCTCATTCTGACGGCAAATGACGGGTTGCCCGAAGGGCAGAAAATCAAACCGTTTGGACTTTTTTCAGTCACCCCAATCGGCATGGCCCTGATCCTGACGGGTATTGCATATTTTCTTTTGCTGGGGCGCTGGGTACTGCCGACTGAAGGCGCGTCTGATGCAACAGGGACCGGGCAAGGCACGCAAGAATATCTGCAAAGGGTCTACGGTCTCAAGGCAGACGTTTTTGAGGTCATCGTCCCCGAGGACAGCCCCCTGGTGGGGCAGATTCTGGCCGATATCAACCACGAGAACCACCTTTACATTATCTCGACATTTTATCGCGGGAAAACCTCGATGGTGCAGGTACTGACCGCCGAGATTGCCGCACCTTGCCGGCTGGCCATCATCGGGCGTCGCTGGGTGGTCGAGGAGTTCGCGCAGAAGTTCGGTCTGACTGTTCTGCCTGAACTGGATATCTTCGTCGAAGAGTTTGCACCCACCAATGCCGGGATCGCAGAAGTTGTCGTGACCCCGGACAGCAAGCTGATCGGCAAATGCCCGCGCGAGCTTTTGTTCCGCAAGACCTATGGCATGTCTTTGCTGGCGATCCATCGCGGGGAAGAAACGCTCAGCCATGTCGAGACGGATGATCACGCATCAACCCAGATCGGCCTTGAAGCATTTCACGCCGGTGACATGCTGGTCGCCCATACCCGATGGGACAACCTGATGCGGATCAAGCGCGATCCGGATTTTGTCGTTGTGACCACGGACTTTCCGCAAGACGAATTGCGGCCGCAAAAGGTCGGTTGGGCGCTTGCCTTTTTTGCCATTTCCTTGTCGCTGATCCTGTTCACCGACGTCCGGCTGTCACTATGCCTGCTGACCGGAGCGGCCGGCATGATGCTGACCCGCGTGTTGAGTGTGGACGAGGCATATCGCGCAGTTGGGTGGAACACCGTTTTCCTTCTTGCCTGTCTCATACCGCTTGGTCAGGCCGTGCAGAATACCGGGACGGCCGCATGGATTGCGCAGCAGATCATGACCATTCTGGACGGCTGGCCCATTTGGGCGCTTCAGGCTGGGGTGGCAATACTGGCCACAGCTTTTTCGCTGGTAATGTCGAATGTCGGGGCAACCGTCTTGCTTGTGCCCCTTGCGGTTTCAATCGCGGTTGCCGCAGGGGGCAATCCGGGGGTCTTTGCGCTGACCGTTGCCATATCGACCTCGAACAGCTTCATCATTCCGACCCATCAGGTGAATGCCCTGATCATGGGTCCGGCAGGCTACAAGGTCATGGATTTCGTGCGATCCGGCGGGGTCATGACAGTCCTGTTCCTGTTCGTGTCTCTGTTCATGCTCAACGTCCTGTATTGATTTTACAGGCATGTCAGTGACAGCCTTGCAGGTCTTTTTCCTCAGACGGCCGTGATTTTGAACACAAGCACCTGCGACCACTGGATATGACACGATGTGGTCCGGAACCCATTTCGACGATACATATGCAGATCGTGTCGGGCTTTCTCGAAGCACTCTGTGTAAAACGGATCATTGGCGAAATGACCGATCACGGGGTTGAGCATGATCAGGATCGTCTTTCGGGTGATGCGGCAGAACTCGTCCAGTATCAGCATCCAGTCCTGAGGGTGGCAATAATGTTCGATCGACTGCATGCAAATCAGCACATCCTTTGATTTGTCCGCCAATGGATAGGGCGTGCGCCCGGCGTCAAACAGCGTCATTGGAATATCGATTGCTTCGATAATCGGGCGATAGGGCCAGTCGTGTACCTTGTGGTCTTTGGGGATCTGAATGCCGTGATTGTCGGTTTCGCAGACAAACGTCTCGTCGTTCAGGCGACGATGCGTGGATGCCAGTTCAGTTTGTTTGTTGTTGAGCATATTGGGAAAGTCATTTCCCAAAACGGTATGGCCAAAGTGCCGGGCAACCTCGAGCATACCGCCATGCGCCGTCGACATCTCGAATATGTCCTGCGGTTCTTCGGTGTACATCAACTCGGGAAGGTAAAGCTGAAACCTGTTCCAGCACCTTCGGATGTTGTTGGCACGATTGATATATTTCCTTTGTACGCGGATCTGCTCAAGCTCGGTATTGTCACCATTGGAATACGGCGTGAGAAGTTCAGCGGGTACCGGATGGTCGAACAGATGGCCGTTATCGCCCATGACCCGTTCAGCACGAACTCGTTTTTCAAGCCTGCGCTTTTCTGCAGCCGTGAACTCTTCCGACATGTATTGGTCCCATCCTTCTGTACCGCGCCTACTCGGGTGTTCTCGACGCCCGAGCGCCGGTACCCGCCCCATTTGGTACAGAACCCGTGCAGCAGACAACACCAAAACCCAGGTCGTGTGTGGTAGTTCTGAGGAATTGTCGCCGAGACGGCACGCAAAACTGAACCGATCGGATTCAGTGCCCGCCGAAATACGCTTCGAGCAGCCTTTTGTCGTTCCGCAGTTCATCCGCAGTGCCGGACGTTTGCATGCGGCCGGACTCGAGCACATAGATACGGCTAGCCAGTGACAGGGCGAAATTGGCGTTTTGTTCGGTGATGACCACGGTCAGGCCGTATTCCTTGTTTAACTGACGCACGACTTCGGCGATCTCAAGGCAGATTTTCGGGGCCAGACCGATTGTTGGCTCATCGACCAACAGCAACTCGGGGCTGGTCATCAGGGCCCGTCCGAAGGACACCATCTGCCGTTCGCCACCGGACTGGGTCGAGGTTTCCTGCCCTTCCCGCTCGGCCAGCCGTGGGAACAGCTTGTGGACCATGTCCAGATTGCTTTCGATATCCTCGCGGGCAGTATAGGCGCCCACCATCAGGTTGTCGCGCACAGACATGTAGGGAAACAGGTTGAACCGTTCGGGCGCGTAACCGACGCCGTGGCGCACGATTTCGGCCGGTGATCGGCCTGCAAGACTGTGGCCGCGCAGCCGGATATCGCCTTCCGTTCTGACCATCCCCATTATGCTGTCCAGCAGGGTGGACTTACCCGCACCGTTCGGACCGACGACGGCCACGATCTCGCCCGGCTGGACCGTGATCGAGATGTCTGTCAGCGCCTGCGCCTTGCCGTAGAATGCGGACAGGTTTTCGATTTCCAGATAGGACATCAGGCGCCCCCCAGATACGAGGCCTGCACGGCCTTGTCATTCATCACTTCGGTGAATGTGCCTTCGGCGATCATCGTTCCCCGCTCAATTGCAATGGCACGGTCGATCAGGGGTTCAAGCGCGGGCAGATCGTGGCTGACGATCAGAAAAGTCATGCCGTCCTTGCGCATGGACTGGATGAGGTCCGAGATCTGCGCGATTTCCCCCACCGTCAAACCGGCAAACACCTCGTCCAGCAGCATCACACGCGGCGCGGTGGCCATGGTGCGCGCCATTTCCAGCTTGCGCAGATCGCCCATGGCCAGTTCGGACGGTGTCCGTTGCAGGTCGGCCTCGGTGAAGCCGACGCTCAAGGCCAGTTCCCGTTCCCGATCCGTGTCAGGGGATTTGGTGATCATGCGCCAGATGTTGTCAGGCATCAGGCCCACGCGGATATTCTCGGCCACGTTCATATCGCCGAAGGGTCGCGGGATTTGATACGTGCGGCTGACGCCGGCCCGAATGCGCCGGGACGTGGGCAGGGCCGAGATCTCCTGCCCGAAAAGTTCGATCGTGCCGCTGTTCTGGCGCAGCTCACCCATGATCTGGCTGAACACCGTGGTCTTGCCCGCCCCGTTCGGACCGATCAGACCCAGAGATTCCCCTTCTTTGAGGGAAAAAGACAGACCGTTCGTGGCCACCAGCCCGCCAAAGCGTTTGATCAGATGGGAAACTTCCAGTGCCACAGTCACGCCACACCCCCTTTCCGCAGCCGGGCGAATCCGCGCCGCACCAGTTCCACCAGCCCTTTGGGTTGGTACATGTAGAGGATCAGCGCGATGGCGCCGTAGACAAAATACCGCTCGGCCCCAGGCAGGACCGGCCGCAGGTATTCCAGCAAAAAGGTCATGAAGAATGCGCCGATCATCGGCCCGATGATGGTCGATGTACCGCCCAGCAGTGCGGCAACGATGATGGTAAACAGGAAGTTGATGTCAAATAGCGCACGCGGAGCCAGCGAGCCCAGATAGTGAACATAGAAAGCCCCGCCCAGCCCCGCTATGAACGCGCTGGTCAAAAAGGCAAACGCTTTCAGCCGGGTGGTGCTGAGCCCCGAGCCGCGCACGCTTTCCTCGTTCATGCCGATCGCTGCCAGCGCTGTTCCCAGACGGGTTTTCATCAGCAGCCACATGCTGACGGCGACGCTCAGCATCAGGGCGGTCGACAGGTAGTATCCGTTTGCTGCGCCCCGCGTCAGGGTCTGGACACCAGACATCCCGCGTGTGCCGCCAGTCAGATCCGGACGGATCACCTGCACCAGCTGATACAGCAGCTCCATGAAGGCCAGTGTAACCAGTGCGAAATAGCTGCCACGAATGCGCAGCGCAGGCAGCAGCACCAGCAGTCCAGCGGCCATGGTGACCAGCACCGCGGCCGGGATCGAGATTTCAACCGGCACATCAAACCGTTTGGTAAGAATGGCGGTCGTGTACGCTCCGATGCCGATCAGAAAAGGGTGGCCAAAGCTCACATATCCTGTCCGCCCGGACAGCACGTCCCAACTGATCGCGAAGATCGCCAAGTAGTTGGCAAAGATCATCGTACGCAGTGTTCCGTTGGAAACGACCTGAGGCAACAGGAACATCCCCGCAATCAGACCACCCCAGAGGGCAAAGTGAAACCAGCGCAGCCCCATCTTTATAACTCCTCACGGCCAAACAGGCCCTGCGGGCGGGTCACCAGAACACCAATGATCAGCAGCATGGTGAAGACACCGCGCAACTCGGGCGCAAGGGTCGCCACCACGATGACTTCAAGAAAGCCGACGATGTGTGCGACAACCAAGGTCCCGATGATCGACCCAATTCCGCCCACGATGACAACGGCCACCGAGATGATCAGCGGGGCGACCCACATGGATGGCGAAAGCTGCGTGTAACTGGCAAAGAACACACCGCCAAGTGCCCCCAATGCCCCCGAGATGCCCCAGGTGATCAGGTTAATCCGGTCCGGGTCGATCCCCGAGATGGCAGCCCCCTTGGCGTCCATCGAAACCGCCTGCATTGCCCGCCCGGTATGGGTGAGCCGCACGAACGCGTATAGACCCAGAAGAATGGCCCAACTGATGAGCGTAGCAATCAGGATGTTGTAGGTGACGGACGCTCCGGCAACGTTGATCACTCCGGGCACGATGGGCAGCAGGATCTTGCTGCTGTCGCCAAAGACCAAAACGATCCCGGCCTGTATTACCACGGCAAGGATCAGCGTCGATATTTCGACCGCCACATGATCACCTTTGAGCGTCTTCACGATCAGGCGGTACTTCAGAATACCCATCAGAACGCCCAGTGCGGCGGCCACGACGACGCCCATGAGCTTGGGCATCCCCAGTGTTTGCGACACCCAGAAGTAGATGTACCCACCGACCATCAGATAAGCGCCATACGCCAGATTCAGAACACGCCCTATGCTGAAGATCAGCGTGAAACCCATTGCGATAAGCGCATAGAGACCACTGAGCAAAAGCCCCTGGATCAGTATCTGCAACATTGAGGTATCCCTGGCTGCGGGCGCACGCTGTCGCGCGCCCGGTTCAAGCTATGTGAACGACCGGATCAGTTTTTGACCCAGCTTGGCAGGGTAAACTCGCCCGTCGCGTATTTCTCTGGGTACACAACAGCGGCGGTTCCGTCCTCGTACCACTGCACGACAACCATGGACGGTGCGGCGTCATCAAACGGCTCGGACAGATCAAAGCGAATGTTATGCGGATAGGTACGGCCGGTTACGGGTTCGACCTCATCATCGCCCCAGAAGGCATAGCGCAACCACAGCTGACCATCCATCTCCAGGACCAGATCCTGCTTCTTCATCGCATCGGCCCAGCCTTCGACATTGTCGAAACCACCAGCTTCTTCGGCAGCAGCCATGGCCTGCTTAAGACCGTGATAGGCGTTGAACCCGTTGAAATGCGGCAGCAACGGGCGACTGTCATACTTGGCCTGATAGGTGTCGACAAAAGCCTGGCTTGCCGGATCCAGCCTGAACCCAACCGAAGGGATCGGGGACAGGGTCGAGATGCCGCCGCCGGCGCCGCCCGTGTCTTCCCAATACTCCATACCCAGCGCGGATACGTTGACGCCCGTCATCGCCATCGGCACTTGCAATTTCACATATTGCGACGACACAACCTGAGAGTTAACGGACGAGACCTGATAGATGAAGTCGGCCCCTGTATCCTGCGCACGGCTGAAGATCGGCGCGAAATCGACGGTGGCCACGTCATACGTAATGATATCCTTGACCTCGATCCCGGCGACCGGTGCAAGCGCTTCGGTCACAAGTCCGGTGATCGCTTCGCCAAAGGCGGTGTCCTCGGCCAGAATGACAACGGAATCCCAGCCCATCTTTTCCTTCAGGACATCCGCGCCGAAATTGATGTAAAGCGTGGCCAACGCCTCGTCCGAGGCGATGTTCATGAAATAGGGCGCCATGCCCTCGGGATCTTCGACCACCATGTCGATGATGCCGATATAGGATGTCCAGGTGTCCAGCGTCGGAATGCGGTATTCCTGCATCCGGGGCAGCCAGCCAAGCGACACATCGTCGATCGAGCCCGATATGATGAAATCAACCTCTTCGGTCTCGGCCAGGTATTCATAAGCGCGTACGCCTTCGGTCGGATCCTGCCCGGTATCGGCAGAGACCAGTATGATCTGCTCGCCCATCACGCCGCCATTGGCGTTAAGCTCCTCAATCGCGACTTCTGCCCCGCGAAGGGTCGACAGCCCGGTGTCCGAGGAAAGCGACCCAATAAACCCAACCTTAATTTCTGCTCCGGCCGTCGAGGCCATGAGCGCGATGCATGTTCCGCTAAGTAGCGCTGTCTTGATCATCAGTTTTGCTCCCTGTGTCTCATTATGCCGTTCTTGTATTCTGTATACAGTACACAAGAAGATGGATCGATCAAATCCTTTCTTGAAAACTCATGTTCAGAATCCGCCGATTTTACCGCTTTCATCGTGGATCACGGCGTCCACATCGATCTCCACCATCAGACCGGGTTGGGTCAGGCCTGCCTGAACAGCGGTCAGAACCGGATCGATACCCTTGAAAAACTCTCCGTGCACACGCGTGAATTCGCCCGCTTTTGACAGATCGGTCAGGTATGCGCGCACCCGGCCCACATGGCGCAACTCTGCCCCGACAGCCTTTAGCGCGTCTTCGGTACGGGACAGGACATAACGTGTTTGCGCGCCCACATCGCCCGGCGCATAAATACGCCCTGTTGGTTCAATCGCAGTCGTCCCGGCGACCCAGACAAATGGTCCGATCCGCTTGGCGCGGGAATACGATGCGACCTCTTCAAACCGCCCGCCGGACTTCCACGACCGAAGGGTCACAGACCCAGCCTCAACCGGATCGCATCAGCTGCTTCTTGCAGCCCTGCCTGTTCCTGGTCCGTCAGGCGCAGTTCCTCAACCTCGACCAGTCCACCGGCGCCAAGATGTGCGGGCACGCCCAGCACCACGCCATCAATTCCGTATTCGCCCTGCAACATCACAGACACCGGAACCGGACCGGACCGAGCGCCCCTGATGTGATCGATCAGTTCAATCGAGGCATGGGCCGGGGCAATCGTCGCCGAACCGGATTTCTTGAGCGCGACGACCTGCCCGCCGCCTGTGATCGCGTCCTGTACGCATGCTTCAATTTGATCCGGTGACAGAAAGACCTCAAGCGCCCGTCCCTTGATCCGGGCGCGACTGGGGATCGGCGCCATTTCGTCGCCGTGACTGCCAAGGGTAAAGGCCTCGACATCAGCGGGAGAGACCCCCGCGGCCATGGCAAGTGCGTTGCGGAACCGGCTGCTGTCCAGCGTTCCCGCCATGCCCAGAACCTGTTCCCGCGCGAAGCCAGTGGCCCGCAACATCTCGAACGTCATTTCATCCAGAGGGTTTGTTACGACAATCACGATGGCGTTTGGTGCGGCTGAACGGATCGCTTCTGCCGACTGGCGGATCACACGCGCGTTCACATCGATCAGGTCAGCACGGGTCATGCCCGGGCGGCGTGCGCGCCCGGCGGTTACGACGACCACCTCGGCACCTGCCACCAGATCCAGAGATTCCCCTCCGACGCATCGGACACGGGCACCAGTGATGCCGGACGTGTGATTGAGGTCCAGCGCTGTCGAAGCTGCCAGACCCGGAGCAATGTCGATCAGGGCGATTTCATCCGCGATATCCGCCATCGCTGCCAGATGTGCGATATTGCCACCAACGCCACCTACACCGATCAGCGCCAGCTTGCCCAGCCTGCGGGCCTTGCGCGGTGCCCGCGCAGGCGCAACCCACTTGGGTGAGCGGCGATAAAGCACGCGGCGCATCGAAACGACGCCATCTGTGCGCGGCGCCTGTGGTCGCTCCAGCGGTCCGTCCACCAGGGTGATGCCGATGCGCTCCGCCGTTTCCCGGGCCAGCGCCGTGACGATGTCGCCGGGCAGAACTTCGAACACGATCCTGCCACGGCGGCGCGCGTCCTCGACCGCGTCCGAGCCTATGACCCGCGAAGCAGCCATCAGCCTGCCTGCCCGTCCACCGCCTCGATGGCGCGGGTTGCCGCTTCGACGGCGGTTTTGACCGAGTTTTCCGACCCCGAGATGAACAGGCGGCCAAACCGGCCCACCGCGCGGACTTCGACGATGTCTATCTCGGCTGCCTTTTCCGCCTCGTTCGCGGCGATAGAGATGTAGGCGGCTGGTGCGCATTCGACGATCCCCAGTGTTTGTCCGGGAACGATGAGAGCGCCCTTGCGCCACTTGTTCAGCAATTGCGCCTGATAAGGTTCAACGCTTGTGATGATCTGAGTCGAACTGATTGCGGGCTTCAGACGGTCCGACATCGAAGCCCCAAGTTCGGCCAGCATCGCATCTCGGGCCGCAGACACCTCGGCATTTGAAGGTGAGCGCAGGATAAAAAACCCGAACTCTCGTTCCACCATCTGCGTTGTTGCCTCTACCGAAGACGCCTTGAGCGCGCGATCGATCAGCGAAAACACCCCATTGCCCGGCGCAAACTCTCCGATCAGCACTGTGTCCCCGGACAAAGGCACCGAGCCCTGCACCGTCGCGCCGTTGTAGGCCGCGAATTTCGGTTGCAGGTTGTCGATCTGCATCAGCGCCCGGATCGTGATCTCGCTCATGCGCCATACTCCTCATAAATGTCGCGCCAGGGTCTGCTTTCATAAGCGACCCGCTTGATGTTGATGAGATGCAGGGCCGTCACGTTGTCCGACGTGATCGACCCCGACCACGTGCCAGTGCCCAGCATGAAAGACGGCTCCAGATCTGTGGAATAGCCCATGCCACCCATGATCCCCGGCGTGTTCACCAGCACGCG
The DNA here is from genome assembly GCF_056542605.1 of Ruegeria sp. AB8. Classification (NCBI taxonomy): domain Bacteria; kingdom Pseudomonadati; phylum Pseudomonadota; class Alphaproteobacteria; order Rhodobacterales; family Roseobacteraceae; genus Ruegeria; species Ruegeria sp. AB8. The sequence continues at coordinate 110,255 of NZ_JBQGAB010000013.1, read as the reverse complement.
TCCCGTGGGTACGGTGGCAAAGCGGGCGACAACCTCGGGGTCGTCCGAATGGATGACCGAAGAGTGTCCCCAACCTTCGAACCGCGCGATGGACTGCGCCAGTTCGATGCCGTGGTCAGTGGATTTCGCCTCGTAGAAAGCCAGCACCGGGTTCAGTTTTTCCGCCGATAGCGGGCGTTGCCAACCCACTTCGCTTTCTTCAGAGACCAGACAACGGGTGCGCGGCGGAATCGAGAAACCGGCGGCATCGGCCAGGGCCTGCGGGCTTTGCCCGACCCTATCGGGGTCCATTGCCCGCACACCCTTGAAAATCACTTTCGCCAGTCGATCCGCCTCGGCCGGGGTGCAGAAATAAGCTCCCTTCAGCTTGAGTTCATGCCGCAGGTCACGGGATATTTCCGGGTCGGCCACCACGGCCTGCTCGCTGACACAGGCGGTGCCGTAGTCGAAGCTTTTCGATGTGACGATCATCTCGGCCACTTCCGCCAGATCGCGCGCCTTCGATTTGTGCACATAACACGGCACGTTGCCCGCCCCGACCGCCAATGTCGGCTTGCCGCTGGAATAGGCGGCCTTGACCATAGCCGGGCCACCTGTCGCCATAACAACCGACGTACGGCGGTGCTTCATCAACTCGGCCGTGCCCTGAATGGTCACTGCATCCAGGCATTGGATCAGCCCGTTGGGTGCACCCATCTGTTCGGCCACCCGCGCCATGATGTGGACGGTTTCGATTCCGCACCCCACGCCTCGCGGATGGGGCGCGCAGACAATCGCGTTGCCCGCTTTCACTGCTGACAGCACTTTGTAGATGATGGTTGAGGTCGGGTTGGTGACCGGAATAAGGGCGGCCACCACGCCCATCGGTTCCCCAAAGGCCGCGACCTTTGTGGCATCATCCCGCCACAACAGGCCCAATGTCGTTACATCCCGCAAATAATCCGCAACTGACAAGGCATTGAAAAGGTTCTTGACCCGTTTGTCCGGGACATTGCCGTATCCGGTTTCCTCGACCGCCAGCCGCCCCAGCCGTTCAGCCTCGGGTTCAATGGCGCGGGCCATGGCGTCCACGATGGCATCCACCTGTGCCGGATCGGTCCCGAGAAAGGCCCGGTACGCCTCGAACGCCGTTTCAGCAGCGCGCCGCGCGGCGGCGATGGATTTCAGATCTGCGTCCATCACGAGGCTCCAGTGGCAATAGTGTCAAAGATACGACGCGCCTGATCGACATCGCCTGCGGTTATTCCGATGGTTTCAAGCCTGCGCCCTGCCGCCGCGACGTCAGCGCCAAGAATACGGTCTGTCATGGTGATCAGACTCTCTGTCAAAGGAACGGGCTGACCGGCCAACCTTGCAGCAGACACCAGCGGGACCAGCGAGCCAAGCACACCGTCACGCATCAGGTGGCGTGCGGCCTGTCGATCCGGCACAGGCCGGGAACCCGACCCCCTTTCAGCCCCGGCAAAGGTGGCGATCCAGTCCGACGTTTCCGGCAGGTTTCGGACTCCAAACGCAGCCGCGACCTGTCTCCGTTCCTCGGCCAATCCTTCGATGACGGCGATCTGATCGGCGCCGATGAGCGAGGCAAAAGTCTGGTTTGCCTCCAGCGAAACGCCCCCCATCGGAACATCGGGGCCGCCGTTGCCCATCCCCTGCCCGCCAAGGGTCAGGGCAGGTATTTCCACGGCCGCGGACAGGTCACGAAATCCGGAAGCCAGGACAGAATCCACCGGGTGAAGGTTCGGCAGAATGTTGTTCAAGGCTTCAAGGATGTTGTTGCGGCCGCGTGGCAGCGTTGCCGCCGCCATTGGTGCGGCTGTGGACAGGGTCAGCCCAGCACCTTCGGCGCTGAACCAGTAGGGCAAACCCAGAATTTCAACCAGCGTTACATCCGCCCGACACCCCCCGATGCGCAGCATCCAGGCGGCTTCGACAGCGCCCAGAGACCGCCCGGGGGCCAGTACCAAAACCTGGCCGTCACTCAGGTGATCAGCCAGAACCATGGCATAGGTACGCTGCTTGTGAACGGGTCCGGTCAGAAAGATCACTTGTGCGTCCCGAACAGCGGCATCCAGTTCCGCTGTTGTTTGCACCGATGGCCCGTCCCGGTTCACCTGATAGGTGCCCACAGGACCGTCACCCCGGATACCAATGCCCGAAGATTGGGTCAGCAGCGAAAGCTCGGCTCCATAGGCCGAAAAAAGTGTGACATCGGCCCCTTCAGCCAGACATAGCGCTGCCAAAAGGCGGGCATCCGGTCCGCCGCCCAGCACTGCAAAACGCTCAATGCTGCGCGCGGCAGGGGCGTCGCGGGTGGCGCCCCGCGTCACCGCACGGGTGAAATCCTCAAATCCGGCTGACATAATGTCTCCTTAGCGGCGATGGATCAGGCCGAAGATCCGGCTCCGAGCCCGTCGATAATGGCTTCAAGCTCATCATGCGGGCGCGCAATCACGTGGACCGACACCACTTCACCAACTTTGTTGGCTGCAGTTGCGCCCGCATCTGTTGCGGCTTTGACGGCGCCGACTTCGCCGCGCACAAGGGTTGTCACCAGACCGCCGCCAGCTTTGGTCTGGCCGACAATCGCCACGCTGGCCGCCTTGACCATTGCGTCCGCTGCTTCGATCGCCCCAACAAGACCGCGGGTTTCGATCATGCCCAGGGCCATCTGCCCTGCCACTGGTTTCGCCATTTTTCCTATCCTCCGAAGGCTATTGATTTGTGTGTTGTGTTTCAGTTCGTTGAAACGCGATCGACCACCGCGATAATCGCCAGATCCACCGGAGCGGTGGACAACCCCGCCGCCATTCGTGCGGCCGAGCCTGTCGCGATCAGCACCGTGTCACCCACGCCCGCGCCGCATGTATCCGCTGCAACGCGCGCCGGATCGATCAGATTGCCGTCGCTGTCGATCAGGTCTGTCACCAGCAGTTTCAGACCGACCAATCTGGCGTCCTTTGCCGTTGCCGTAACCGTTCCCGCAACCTTGCCGAGGTGCATCAGAATGTCCTCAGATAGCGGTCAAGCTCGACCTGAGTGACCTGTTGGTTGAAAAACTCCAGCTCGCGTTCGGCCTGCTGCAAGAGCAACTCCCACAGCATCTCGCCCATTGCGTCGCGCAGCCACTCGGACCCACGCGCCAGTTCGATGGCGGTTGGCAGATCGGTCGGAATGGGATCACCAATGCCATCCTCGTATGCATTGCCGGTTGTGGGGTCGGTTGGGGTCAGGCCCTGCTCGATCCCGTCCAGACCTGCGGCGATTTCGGCGGCGAGCAGCAGATAGGGATTGGCATCCGCACCGGCATCGCGTTTTTCGACACGCACAGCGCTGTCGGATCCTTCGATGATACGGATACCGACAGTGCGGTTGTCGTATCCCCAGCTCGCGTTGATCGGACAGAAGGTATACGGTTGGCGGCGACGGTAACCATTGACTGTTCCGCTACCGCAGATCGCACTTTCGCACATCCGCTTCTGCAGCCCGGCGATGAAAGACTTACCTGTGTCGTTGATCTTGCCATTTTCGGCAAAAACGTTCTTTCCGTCCTTCCACAGCGAATAATGTGTGTGAAAGCCGTTGCCGGACTGGTCAAAGAACGGCTTGGGCATGAAGGTCGCCAGATACCCGTGGGCGATGCCCAACTGGCGGATCAGCGACTTGAATAGAACAACGCGATCTGCAGCAGCCAGCGCTTCGCCATAGCGAATGTTCACTTCGATCTGGCCGGCGGCATATTCCGGGTTCGACTGTTCGATCGGAATGCCGCATTCATTGATCTGCTGACGAATGGGCCCAACGATATGCTCCATTCTTGCCGCCCGACCCAATCCATAGACCTGAATTCCGCTGTCACGCGGCTGCCCGGTTTCAGGGTCCAGCAGATAGAATTCCAGCTCGGTGCCGACATTGACCTCGAAGCCCATGTCGCGCGCGCGCTCGACCTGACGCACCAGAGCCTGGCGCGGATCGATGGGCACCGGCTTGTGGTCCATACCTTCGGCGCGGCCAAAGCAGACCGCCACGCCCGGCTCCCACGGAACAGCGACCGGTTTGGTCATCGGGAAAACATGCATGTCGGGATAGCCGTTGTCGAAATTGACATAGGGCGTGTCCCAGACATCGCAGGTCATATCGATTGCCATCAAAGCAATCGAGAGCGCATTGCCGCTGTTGCACACATGATCCCAATGGCTGGCCGGAATGCGCTTGCCCCGCATGATGCCGTTCAGATCGCCGACGCCAAGAATGACGGTATGCGTGCCCTCGGGCAGATCAAACCCCGAACTCATTGATGCGCTCTCCCTGTTTTTTAGCTTTATAAATGCTGTATTCTGTATACAGTATTCACAAAGACAATCCAGAAACAAGGAAAATCTGCGTCATGTCCAAAAGCTCGGTCATCGTTGTCGGGGGCGGCATCGTCGGCGTCATGACGGCGCTCACACTGCAACGAAGGGGCGAGGCGGTGACATTGATCGACAGGTGGGAACCCGGTCATTCCCGTGCATCTTCAACGGATTACAACCGGGTGATCCGCGCCATATCGGGACGGGATGAGTTCTATACCCGATGGGCGCGCGAAAGCCGCCTGCGCTGGCTCGAGCTTCAGGCCGAAAGCGGACAGAACCTGATGTATGAATGCGGCGCCCTGATTCTGGCCACCGGCGGCCATTGTGACTGGGAAGACGCAACCGCGCAGACTTTCGACAAGGTTGGCGTGCCTTACTACAAGTTCGATCAGCACGAGATCGAATCGCGGTTCCCCCAGTTTCGGGTGTCCGATATCGAATATGCACTGTTCGAGCCCGAAGCCGGAATGCTGATGGCGCATCGCTGCGTGTTGACCGGACTGGATCTGTTCCGGCGCGCTGGGGGAATCGTGCAGCGGGGACGTGTCACCACGGACGGCTATGAGCGTCCGATGCTGGACGGCAAACCGCTTGAGGCTGATCTGATCGTCATTGCGACAGGCCCCTGGATGGCGGACATGTTCCCCAAAACAATCAAGCCGATTTCAACGGTGGTTGGCGTCAATGTCCTTTACACCTCGACGCCAGATGGGTCCGAGGACTTCGATATGAGCCGAATGCCCTGCTGGATCGATCATGGTCAGGGGTCATTTGGCCTGCCCTCGTCCGAGGGGTCTGGTGTCAAGGCGGCTGTTGTGATCCCCGACAAGATCGACCTGGACAACGACGAACGCCTGATCCGTCAGGAAACGCTGGGTCGCACACGCAGCTATATTCGCCACCGTTTGCCGGGCCTGGAAGGCGAGCGTGTCGTAGATTCGAAGTTCAACCAGATCATCCTGACACCGGACACTCATTTTATCGTCGACTGGCACCCGGAACATGACAACGTGTTATTTGCCGGGGGATGCTCAGGGCATCTGTTCAAGCATGCTCCTGTGTTTGCTGAATTCGCTGCAGGTGTCGGCATGAAAGATTTTGGCACGGCTGACCGGTTCAGGGTCGCCGGACGCAGAAAACTCAGCCCAAAAGAAAGCCCAAGCGGCCGCTAAACTTCGGACAAGGCGCGGTACAAGCCAGCATTGGGACATTTTTCCTGCGGCAGCCGGGCTCCGGCCCGAATGGCGTCGCGGCATGTTTCCGCCTGCAGGCAATGGCCGCATTTTTCGGCAAGCTCCAGGCCAAGGTTGGCGTGCGCGTTCAGGTCATCTTCCGTCAACCCGAACTGCCGAGCCATCGCAAGGATGCGCTCGCGTGCCTGTGGCGCACCCGAGCGCAGCATCGCCAAATCCGCGCGGGAAAGCCCCAGATCTGACAACTCGCGATCGTCCACATGTTCCGTGCGGGGCGCGCCAACGATCCGCGCAATGGACTGAAAGAAACCTGAGTAACCGGACATCTGACACCTCCTTTGCCCTGCCTTGTATTCAGTATACATGACAAGCTCGCCGGAGAATTGATCAGGATCAAATGGTGCTGCCGGCTATTCGCGCTGCTGAGTCCGATATGTTCCCCGAAACAAAGCTGCAGCCTGCGACGCGGCCAGATCGCCCGGAACATTCGCTGTCCTGAGCGCTGCCAGGCCGGCATCCGCATCCTCTGGCGTCACAATGATGTCGCGACCCCGAATGAACAGGTCGCGCAAATGTTCCGCCGTGTATTCGGGATGAAACTGAACCGACCGGGCAGGAAACTCGTAATCAAGCGCCCCGACAGGACAGTGATCAGCCGAACCCGTAACCCGAGCCGTCGGAGGCACCTTGGTCACCTGATCCTGATGCCAAACATAAGCGTCCGGATTACCGCCTTCGTAGTCAAAGGCGCGACAACCAACAATGTTGCCGATCAGCGCCTTTTCCGCCTTTCCGCCATAGACATCGGCCATGATCTGATGGCCGAAGCAAATTCCGAAGACAGGTTTGCTCTGGTCCCGACAGTCTTGCAGGAACAAGCGTAGGGGCTGCATCCACTCCGTGTCGTCGTAAACGCCGAACTCGGAACCTCCGACAATGACCCCTTCAAAATCGGACAACGCCGGAAGAGCGGCACCATCCACGACATTCGCCACAAAGAACTCTGCTTCCGGCAAATGCGGTTCGATCCACTCGCGGATCTGCTGCGCGGTTCGCGGCAAACCCTCCAGCAACGGCAGCGGGTGGCTGGTCATCTCAAGCAGAGCGATCCTCACCAGTCGAAAGCCCGGTCTATGCCCGCCATCTTGACCCCGGTGAAGGCCGACGCCTGAAAGCTGAGTGCGCGCAGGTCTTCGGTTTCCAGATTGTGGACCGAGGATTTGCCGCAAGCCTTGGCCAGCGCCGTGATCTCCATCGTCATGGCCGTCAGATACCGGGCGATACGTTCCGCACCGGCATGGGGGTTCATGCGCGCCTCAAGTTCAGGGTCCTGCGTTGCGACGCCAACCGGACAACGGCCTGTATGGCAATGGTGGCATGCACCGGGCGATGTCCCCAAAGCGGTGTAGTCGTCGAGATACCTGGGGCTGTTGCACCCAAGCGCGACCATCGCTGCGTTGCCAATCATCACCGCATCGGCACCCAATGCCAGACATTTGGCTGCATCCACTCCCGAGCGGATACCCCCGGCTGCCACAAGTGAGACCTTGCCGGTCATACCGCAATCGTCCAAAGCCTCGCGCGCGGCGCGAATGGCGCTCATGGTCGGAATGCCGGTGTGATTCAGCAGCAGTTCGGGGGATGCCCCGGTACCGCCCTCTGCCCCGTCAACAACCACGACATCGGCGCCTGCCTTGGCCGCAACCGCCACGTCGAACCTGGGACGTGTCGCGCCCATTTTGATGAAAATCGGCACCTGATAATTGGTCGCGATCCGCAATTCCTCGATCTTCACCGCCAGATCGTCAGCTCCGAGGAAATCCGGGTGGCGGATAGTCGAACGCTGATCCACCCCTTCGGGCAGTGTTCGCATCTGGCTGACCCGCGGGCTGACCTTCATGCCCAGCAGCAGGCCGCCGGTTCCCGGCTTGGCCCCCTGCCCCACGACGATTTCCAGCGCATCCGCGCGGCGCAGGTGATCCAGATCCACACCATAGCGGGCGGGCGACATCTGGTAGAGAAGGCGTTGGGAGGCTTCGCGCTCCTCCTCCAGCATGCCGCCTTCGCCCGTGCAGGTCATGGTGCCCACTTTCGAGGCCCCATAGCCCAGCGATGCCTTGGCTGACGCCGACAACGCGCCGAACGACATGGATGCGATGTAGATGGGAATCTTGAGTTCCAGCGGGCGCTCGACAAGGCCGCGGCCACCACCCAGAACGGTCGTGGTGTCGCAGCTTTCACGATACCCCTCCAACGGCAGACGGGTCATGGTCGCCGGAACAAATGTCAAATCGTCAAAGGTTGGCATCTGCTTGTTGAACGTGTTGTAGCCGCGAACCTGATAGCGTCCCAACTGCGCCAGCGCGTGCACCTCGGAAATCGCCTCGGGCGTCCATCGCGTCGATCCACCTTCGTCATACGAGGACGGCACCCCGGCCGGGCGACCTTCGATTGCGCCCGCGTCGCGAAACCGGATTTCCTCTTCCGGGGCTACATCGAACGGATAGTCATAGGGTTTACTCAGATCATGAGCCATGCGCTTGCATCCCTGCTTTCAAAATACCAAAGACGTTGACCGGACACCATTTTTCTCCAGTTCCGTGAACTGTCGACAAGCCCGAGTGGGTCAAGAATGGCGTCGACCTCGGCGACTTCCTCGGCCGTCGGTTCAAGTACATCGACATCGACGCCAAGGCTGTCGACCTCGCCCGCCACCCAAACCTCTCCTTGCCACAGGGCATCGGCACAGGACTCGCCCGCTCCGCCCAAGGCAATGATCCGCCCGGAATGCGCCATGAAACCGGATTGATACCCGATCTTGCCTTCCACCACGATATTTCCGCCCTTCATGGCAACGCCGACGCGGGGCCCGGCGTCCCCTTTGACATGGATCGTGCCGCCGATCATTGCGGCCCCACAGGACATGCCCGCATAGCCGCCAACGGTTATGTGGCCCTTGGCCATTCCCTCGCCCACGGCCCAGCCGCAGTTGCGTTCGATCGTGATGTTTGCTCCGGTGTTCAACCCGCCGCAGTAGTAGCCAACGGACCCTTCGAACGTGATGTCCACATTGTCCGGCAACCCCACACCCAGATTATGCCGCGACAACGTATCGACCACCCGGATGGGACGCCCTGTGGCACACGCTGCCATGATGTCCTGATTCACTTCGCGAATATGCCGTTTCCCGACTTCGATGACGATCTCATCCATCTGCCTTGCTACCTCGCTCATGCCGCCAGGCTCCGGTTTCCGACACCCCAGATACCTGTCAGCGACGGGCCGTCGTAATTGATCACGTCGCATTCCTCGGTCATCACCCGACGCACCGCCTGCTCCTCCGTCGCGGCGGCAAGATCGCCGTTGCGATTGACGACGACCAGCGGCTTCATGGCGAAGCGATCCTTGGCAAAGCCAATCCCGTTCGGCGTTGCGATCATGTATGTGAAAACCCCGTCGATCGAGGTGATCGACTTCTTCAGCGCCTGCTCCATCGTCAGGCCTGCCTTCATCTGGTCACTGACCCAGACCGCAATCAGTTCGCTGTCATTTTCGGTCAGAAAGCGATAGCCCATCCGGGTAAGTCTGTCACGCCACGTGAAATAGTCCGTGATCTGCCCGTTGTGGACAATCGCCACATCCGAGAAAGGCCGCGCCCAGAACGGGTGCGAAGCGTTTGGCAGAACCGAGCTTTCGGTGGCCAGCCGCGCATGCCCCAGACCATGGGTCCCAACCATGTCGCGCACACCGTGTTTCTCGGACACGGCCTCTGCTCCGCCGATATCCTTGATGATCTCGAGGCTGCGTCCGCAGGACTGAATTTCGATCCGGTCGGTCAATTCATCCGCATCACGGACCCATGCCTGCAAATCCGCAGGGTCCGAGATTTCCATCCGAAAGCAATAGTGCTGATTTTCATCCGTCAAAATTTTTGGGTCGGACAGGAACTCTGAGCCGTGTTCTTTCAATACCGCCTCAAACGCATCCAGATCCGAGCTTTGCCGGGATTTTTTGAACCCCATGCCCCGCAGAACGTATCCTGCTTCCCGTGGTGGCCCATAGATTGCAAACCCGGTGCTGTCCGCGCCGCGATGTTCCTGCGCGTCCATCAGGTCTACCAGGTCCGCCCCGACCTTACCGGGCGCGGCCAGAATCCTTCCAGCGATTCCACACATGAAGAGCTCCCTGTTCATTCGCGTCTGTATACTGTATACAGTACACGAACAATAGCAAGCCCAATCGCCTTGGCACCGGTTGCTTTTTTGAATACAGAATTCACAAAATGCGGAAAGAGAGGCTCCGAGTGGCTCTGAAAGAAATTAAAACTCAACGCAGAAGACTGGCTGACGAGGTTTACGATCAGCTGGTCGAGGCCATCATGAGCCGCGAGATTTCAGCAGAAGACCGGCTGGTGCAGGAAAAGCTGGCGGCCGAACTGAATATCAGCCGTACACCGGTCCGTGAAGCATTGATGCGGCTGGAAACCGAAGGGGTATTGGAAGTTGCCGCCAGCGGCGGCTTCCGTCTGGCGCGCATGGATCAGGCCGAGGTCAGGCAGTTGTATCAGGCGCGTGCAGCCATCGAAGGGCAAGCAGCGCGCATTCTGGCGGTTCACGCAGAACCCGAAGTGCTGGACCGGCTGCGAGACTTGATTCGACGCGAAGAGGATTTGATCAACGGCTCGACCCGGGACTACTTCATTGCAAACCGGCGCATTCACCGTGCCTTCATGATTGAAGCGGGCAACAAATTCCTGCTGGATATGTTCGACATGATCTGGGGCAAGGCGATGGCATTTCACCTGTTTTCTGCGATTGAAAACGTGGACATTTCGAAATCGCTGGGGGACCATCTGACGCTTGTCGATGCCATCGCAACGGGCGATGCAACCGAAGCGCTCGAGACATTCACAGCGCATATTCAGGCCGGTTTCGATCTGCAGATCGAGGGCCTGAAGGAAGCCAGGTAGGGCTGCGTCACGGGCACAAGCTTAATCGGGAACGACAAGATCAATTTCGTTCAGCGCGAGCATTGAACGAATCTCCTGTGACGGCTGGGTGTCCGTGAAGAACAGATCGATTTTGCCCGATGCTTCCAAAGTGACCGGTGCGCGTTTGCCCAGTTTCTCGCCATCTGCCACCACCACGCGAACTTGTGCCCGGTCAATCGCAATACGGGCCAGGTTGGCCTCTTGCAGATCGTGCAGCATGAAACCCAGATCCGCGTTGACCGCGCCTGCCGACAGAACGGCAAACCTGACGTTCAGCCGCTTGATCAGGTCCTGAGCCTCCACACCAAATGCGCCGCCATCGTGGGGGCGCAGCTCGCCACCGGCCATGAAAACCCTGTTGTTGTTTCTTGAGGCCAGTTCATTGGCGACGAAAACGGAATTGGTGACTATAAACAGACCCTTATGATCCCTGAGAGCCCTTGCGACATAGGCCGTGGTCGATCCGATATCAAGAAACACGGAATCCCCATCGCTGATGATCTTCGCAACGGCCTTGGCCAGTTTTTCCTTGGCGTCGACCTTTTTGTCCAGACGGCTTTCCAGCGTTGGTTCCAGGATGTCTTCGACCAGATGAACACCGCCATGGACCTTTCGCACGATACTGCGCTCTTCCAGATTGCGAACATTGCGTCTGATGGTTTCCAACGTGACGCCCAGTTGATTGGCCAGAAAGCTTACCCGGCACGATCCGCCGGCCTGAAACAGCTCTCGCAGGATCTCTTCTTCGCGTTGATTGGTCGTCTTTAGGTTCATGTTCTCGGGCATTGGATATCGATCTTGAAGTGGCATTCAGGCATATCACAACACCCACAGAAAGCAACGCCACACGAAAAATCAACGGTTTGAGCGTCGTGATTTGAGTATTTATGTGGCTTTACGTGGTTTTTATTGACACAAAACCCCACGTTATGGTCGTCTGGAGGGAATACCACCGATTCACCAGAAAAAACCACGACAGGGAGATGGTATGATGAAACGCAATCTGGGACTCTGTGCACTTGCCTTGGCAGCTGCCGGTGTGACCTCGGCAACATGGGCCGCAGAGTCGACCGACCCGATCAAACTGACACTGCACGACTGGTCCGGTCAGCTGATCAACACCAAGATCATGGGCTCGATCCTGCAAGAGGCTGGATACAACGTCGAATACGTTCAGGCGGACTATATCGCGCAATTCGCAGGCCTGAAGACGGGCGACCTGCATCTGGCGATGGAAATCTGGGAAACCACCGGACGCGAGGCTCTGGACGAGGCGACCGCCACCGGCAATGTCGTCAATGTCGGTGAAACCGGCCTGATGGCGATCGAGGAATGGTGGTATCCGTCCTACATGAAAGACCGCTGCCCGGGTCTGCCCAACTGGGAAGCGCTGAAAGACTGTGCCGAAGAATTCGCAACTGCCGAGACTTCACCAAACGGGCGCTACGTTGGCGGCCCTGTAACCTGGGGCGGATTTGACGAAGAGCGTGTCGAGGCGCTGGAACTGGAGTTCGAAGTTGTCCACGCGGGAACCGATGCAGCCCTGTTTGCAGAATTGGAATCCGCCTATCAGCGGGAAGACCCGATCATGCTGTGGGTTTACGTACCCCATTGGGCGCCCGCGAAATATGACGGCGAGTTCGTGGAGTTTCCGCCTTTCTCGGCCGAATGCTACAGCGATCCGTCGGTCGGTGTGAACCCGAACCTGGCCTACGACTGCGGCAAGCCGCGTGGTCCGATCTGGAAAGCGGCCTGGTCCGGTTTGCAGGAAAAATGGCCCGGGGCTTATGACATCATCGAGGCCTACAATATCAACAACGATGAAATGAGCGCGATGGTCGGAAAGGCCGATCTGGAAGGCGTGGAAATCGATACGGTTGTTGCGGATTGGATGGGCGCCAACAAGGACCGCTGGTCCGGCTGGATCTCCAAGTAATCCGCCTTTTGCCGGAGCGGGCAAGCTCCCTCTCCCCACCCGTTCCGGCCTTTTCCATTCTCTGACTGGACACACCAGATGACCCCCAAGACAAAATTGTCCTGCCGTAATGTATGGAAACTGTACGGTCCAAATGCGGAATCGCTGCTGCGGCAACACCCGAACCCATCGGCGGATGAGATTCGCAACGCAGGCGTCATCGGGGCGGTGCGCAACGCCAACATCGAAATCACCGAGGGAGAGATTTTCGTCATCATGGGCCTGTCCGGATCGGGCAAGTCGACTTTGGTGCGTTGCCTGTCACGGCTGATCGAACCAACGGGCGGAGAAGTTCTGTTCGATGACACCGATCTGCTGCGCGCCAACGAGAAAGAGCTGATAGAAATCCGCCGCCACAAGATGGGCATGGTATTCCAGCACTTTGCCCTATTGCCGCATCTGACCGTTCTGCAAAACGTCATGTTCCCATTGACCATTCAGGCTAAACCAAAAGCCGAGGCAGAGGCCAAGGCGCGCGACGTGGTGGAGCTGGTAGGTCTGAAAGGACGCGAGGATTACTACCCGCGCGAACTTTCTGGCGGACAGCAACAGCGCGTCGGAATCGCCCGCTCGCTGGTGACGGAACCGGACCTGTGGTTTCTGGACGAGCCGTTCTCGGCCCTCGATCCGCTGATCCGGCGCGAGATGCAGGATGAGTTTCTGCGCCTGCAGGAGCGGCTGCATAAAACCATCGTCTTCATTACCCACGACTTCGAAGAGGCCGTGCGTCTGGCCGACCGCATCGCCATCATGAAAGATGGCCAAGTGATCCAGATCGCCACCCCGGAAGAGCTGGTGATGCATCCCGCCACCGACTACGTGGCCGAATTCACCCGCCATATTCCCCGCTCAAAAGTGCTGACCGTCGGCGGCGTCATGCGCGCGGGGGCCAGTGGCGATGGCGATCCCATACCGCAATCAACCCGTGTGTCAGACGTGGCAGAACGGATCATTGCATCGGACACCCCAATCCCGATTTCGGATGAAAACGGCCAGATTGTTGGCGCGATAGATCGCAAGGCCGTGGCGCGTGTGCTGTTCGGCGGCGGAGATGCGGCATGATCCGCCTGAACCGCAGCCAGATTGTCATCCTGACGCTTGTTCTGGTAACGATCCTGCTGGGTTGGTTCGGACGCGATCTGGGCAAGGTGATGGATGCCCGCTGGCTGACCAAGTTCCCCTCGGCCTGGGTGATCCCGTTCAAAACCTATATTTCCTCGGCCATGACCTGGCTGATCGAGGACGCAGCCATCGGGCCGGTTTCGTTCACCGATATCACACGTGCCATCGCCTGGCTGATTGAACAGCCTTACAACTTTGTTCTGGCGCTACTCGCCAATGGGTTCGTCAGCGGTTTGGGCAATGACGCTCAGGTCATTCTGCCCGCCATCAGCTGGATCGTGGTGATCACCGCAGTGATCGCGTTGGGCCAGTATTGCCGCGACTGGGCACTGGCCGCGTTAGTTGGTAGCTGTTTCATCTACCTTGCGGTCTTTGGCCAATGGGACAGCGCAATGGTCACTTTGGCTTCGGTTCTGATTGCAGTTCCGATCGGCGCGGGCGGGGGGCTGCTGACCGGCATCATCGCCTATCGCAACCCGACCTTCGAACGCATCATCTCACCCATTCTCGATCTGATGCAGACAATCCCGATCTTCGCCTATCTGGTGCCGATCCTGTTCATGTTCGGCTTTGGTCCGATCTCGGCTCTGGTCGCGACGATCATCTACGCCACGCCTCCGATGGTTCGGATCACGACGCTGGCACTGAAAGCCGTTGACCCCGAGATTCAGGACTTTGGCCGCATGGCAGGCACGACACAGCGGCAACTGATGTGGCGCGTTCTGGTGCCCTCGGCCAGTCACAGCCTGATGGTGGGTGTCAATCAGGTGATCATGCTGACGCTGAACATGGTCATCATCGCCTCGATGATCGGGGCCGGAGGGCTGGGGTTCGACGTCCTCGCCGCGCTGCGCCGTCTGGACATAGGCGCAGGGTTCGAAGCTGGCATCGCCATCGTTGTTTTGGCCATCGCGGTGGACCGGCTGAGCCAGGCTTTTGCCGAACGGATGGGGCAGGTGCATCATGAGGCGCCGGGCTCGTGGGTCGCCCGCCATCGGCGGACAGTTCTCGTGCTGATCCTGCTGGTCGTTACATGGGTTCTGGGCCAGTTTTCACCCCTGCTGCTGGAATATCCCGAAAGCCAGACGATCACCACGGGTGCCTTCTGGGACAACACTGTCGAATACCTGAACGTCAACTATTTCGACACGTTCGAGGCGATCAAGGTCTTTTTCCTGACCTGGTTCATGATCCCGATCAAGACGGTTCTGCTGGGCATCCCATGGCCCTGGGCCATTGCCATGCTGACGTTGCTGGGCTGGCACGCAGGCGGCTGGAGATTGGCGCTGCTGTGCGGCGGTATGGCGTCGCTGATCCTTGTGTCGGGCCTGTGGTCGAAGGCAATGGTGACGGTATACCTCTGCGGGGCATCGGTCATTCTGGCAACCCTGATCGGAGTGCCTCTGGGCGTGCTGGCGGCCCTGAACAAACGCGCCGGAACGGTGATCAATCTGCTGATCGACACGCTGCAAACTCTGCCCAGCTTTGTCTATCTGATCCCGGTGGTCATGCTGTTTCGGGTCGGCGACTTCACCGCACTGATCGCCATCGTGCTTTACGCATTGGCCCCAGCAGTGCGCTATGCCGCGCACGGTGTGCGTTCAGTCAGCGAAGACCTGATCGAGGCCGGGCTGGTTTCTGGCTGTACCCGCACGCAACTGCTGCGCCATATCCGCCTGCCGATGGCCCTGCCCGAAATCCTGCTGGGCATCAACCAGACGATCATGCTGGCTCTGTCGATGCTGGTCATCACCGCGCTCGTCGGCACCCGCGATCTGGGGCAAGAGGTCTATATCGCACTGACCAAGGCCGACACCGGTCGGGGTCTGGTGGCTGGTCTGTCGATTGCCTTCATCGCCATCATTGCGGACAGGCTGATCAATGCAGGTGCCCGGCAGGCCCGTATCCGCTTTGGACTGGAGAGCTAACATGAGCCATTCCGATCTGATGACCCGCATCCGCGATCTGCCGATCTGGCAAGGAAATATTGAGGCAACGCCTCTGACCGGCGGCATCACCAACATAAACTACAAGATCACCGACGATAGCGGCTCCTACGTGGTGCGTGTCGGAGACGATATCCCCCTGCATCAGGTGATGCGCTTCAATGAACTGGCGGCCAACAGGGCGGCCCATGCGGCTGGGCTTTCGCCTGCCGTGGTTCACGCCTCGGGCGATCTGACGGTATTGGAGTTCGTCGAAAGCCGTACCTTGTCCGAAGAGGACATTCGCCACCCCGACACGCTGCCGCGTGTTCTGGACCTGGTGAAAGCCTGCCATATCGAGGTCCCCAAGCATCTGCGCGGCCCGTCGCTGGTGTTCTGGGTCTTCCACGTCATCCGTGACTACGCAGCTACACTCAAGGAACGCGGAAGCACCCATTCGGCTTTGCTCCCTGATCTGGTGGAAATCAGTGACGGGCTCGAAGCCGAGGCGGGACCATATGACATGGTTTTTGGCCACAACGATCTGCTCTGCGGCAATTTTCTGGACGACAGTGCCCGCCTCTGGTTGATCGATTTCGACTATGCCGGGTTTAACTCGCCGCTCTTTGACTTGGGCGGGCTGGCTTCGAACAACGGCCTTTCGCCCGAAAAGGAAGACTGGGTGCTGGAGACATATTTTGAAACCCCCGTCACTGGCGATCTGCGCCATCGCTACACGGCCATGAAATGCGCCTCGCTGCTGCGCGAAACGATGTGGAGCATGGTGTCCGAAATCACTTCGGATATCGACTTCGACTACGCAGCCTACACAGCCGAAAACCTCGCGCGGTTCCGCGCGGCCCTGACAGACTTCAAAAACACCTGAGGACAGACATGACCGACTTTCCGAAAACAGCCAAAGCCGTCATCATCGGCGGCGGGATCATCGGCTGCTCGACCGCGTATCACCTGGCCAAGCTGGGCTGGACAGATACGGTACTGCTGGAGCGCAAGAAACTGACCTCGGGTACGACATTTCACGCGGCGGGATTGGTGGGCCAGCTTCGATCGAACGCCAATATCACGCAGTTGCTGGGCTACTCGGTCGATCTGTACAACAAGATCGAAGAGGAAACCGGGCTCGGCACCGGTTGGAAGATGAACGGTGGCCTGCGGCTGGCCTGTAACGAAGAACGTTGGACCGAGGTTAAACGCCAGGCCACAACGGCGCATTCCTTCGGTCTGGACATGCAGCTTTTGACTCCTTCCGAAGCGCAGGACCTGTGGCCGCTGATGGACGTCTCTGACGTGATCGGCGCGGCGTATCTGCCGACGGATGGTCAGGCGAACCCGTCAGACATCACTCAGGCGCTGGCCAAGGGCGCACGCATGGCCGGAGCGAAGATATTCGAGGACACCAAGGTCACCGATATCGAATTCGAAGATGGCAAGATCCGCGCGGTGATCACCGAACATGGCCGGATCGAATGCGAAAAGGTGATCTGCTGTGCCGGTCAGTGGACCCGTACATTTTCGGGACGTTTTGGCGTCAACGTGCCCCTGGTGCCGATGGAGCATCAATATATGGTGACGGAACCCTTTGACGTGCCTTCCAACCTGCCGACCCTGCGCGACCCGGACCGACTGACATACTACAAGGAAGAGGTCGGCGGGCTGGTCATGGGAGGGTACGAGCCAAACCCGATCCCCTGGGCAACCAAAGGCATCCCGCAGGGCTTCCACTACACGCTGCTCGACAGCAACTTCGATCATTTCGAACAACTGATGGAGCTGGCCCTTGGCCGTGTTCCCGCTTTGGAGAATGCGGGTGTCAAAACGCTGACCAACGGGCCTGAAAGCTTCACGCCCGACGGCAATTTCATCATCGGTGAAGCGCCAGAGTTGCGCAACTTCTTCGTCGGTGCGGGTTTCAACGCCTTCGGCATCGCAGCTGGTGGTGGGGCGGGCATGGCGCTGGCCGAATGGGTCCACAAGGGCGAGCCGCCTTTCGATTTGTGGTCCGCCGACATCCGCCGCTTTGGCCGCCCGCATTTCGACACCGACTGGGTGCGCACCCGCACGGTCGAGGCATACGGCAAGCACTACACGATGGGCTGGCCGCATGAAGAACACGACTCGGGGCGGCCCTGCCGCAAATCTCCGCTCTATGAAACGCTAAAAGATCAGGGCGCGTGCTTTGGTGAGAAACTGGGCTGGGAACGCCCGAACTGGTACGCCGATGCCTCGCTGGGTGAAACAGCCAAAGATGAGTACAGCTTCGGCCGTCAGAACTGGTTCAGTGCCGTGGGCCGCGAACACAAAGCCGCGCGCGAGGCGGCAGTGCTGTTCGACCAGACCTCTTTCGCCAAATTCGCCCTTAAGGGTCCGGATGCGCTGGTCGCTATGAACTGGATCTGCGCCAATGACGTGGACAAGCCCGTGGGCGCGCTGACCTATACGCAGATGTTGAACGACAAGGGCGGGATCGAGTGCGACCTGACCGTGGGCCGCGTCGCGCATGATGAGTTTTACATCGTCACCGGCACCGGCTTTGCCACCCATGATTTCGACTGGATCAGCCGCAATATCCCCGAAGGTCTCAACTGTCAGCTTTTTGATATCACCTCATCCAATGCCGTGCTGTCGCTGATGGGCCCGAAAGCGCGCGATATTCTGGCGAAGGTCACGCGCGATGACGTTTCGAACGACCGCTTCAAGTTCGGCACGATCCGCACAATCGGCATCGCCGGGTGCCCGGTCAAGGCACTGCGCGTGACCTATGTAGGCGAGCTTGGCTGGGAACTGCACCTGCCGGTGGAATATGCCCAGACGGTTTATTCCGCCCTGATGGCTGCGGGCCAGCCGCACGGTCTGGTGAACGCAGGCTATCGGGCGATTGAATCGCTGCGGCTCGAAAAAGGGTATCGCGCCTGGGGTGCGGAAATCGGCCCTGACCACACGCCATTCGAAAGCGGGCTGGGCTGGGCGGTGAAGCTGCGCAAGAACGTCGACTTCAAAGGCCGGTCTGCGTCGGAAAAACAAAGGGCCGAAGGCGTCAAAAAGATGCTGGCCTGTTTCACCGTCGACCCGGATGTTATTCTGCTGGGCCGCGAGACGATCTATCGCGACGGCAAGCGCGTCGGCTGGCTGACCTCGGGTGGCCATGGCTTCACCGTGGGCAAATCCATCGGTTACGGCTATGTCCGCAACCCCGAGGGGGTCGACCCGGGATTTGTAACATCCGGCAGGTACGAGCTGGAGGTCGCTACCCAACGCGTTCCCTGCGAAGTCACTTTGCAGCCGCTGTACGATCCGAAAATGGAACGTGTCAAAGCATAAAAGCGACGATACCGGAAGGTTAAGACCTTGTGGTACCGGTAACGTAACAACAGAAGGGAACGGCCAAGCGCCGATACTGGCTTCAGACGGCGGAGTAACTTCCGCCGCGACGCCGGAACTTCATACTGAACTTTCGAGGTTGCTGAGCGACCAAAACCGAAAAACCGATACCCGTCCGAACCGGAAAGACAGGCGACAAGTTTTGCATCAGAGTCGGTTCTCCTTCCTGGCGGACTGACCAATTGGAAGCGCTGGCAGCAAGCCGCCAATTGCGATCAGCCCTGCCCCGACCCATCCCCAGAAATCCGGCAGGTTGTTCCAGATCGCATAGCCAAAGATGATGGCCCAGATCATCCCGGAGTACTCTACCGGTGCCATCAAGCTGAGCGGCGAAACCGAACAGGCTGTCGTTCGACAATACACGCATAAGGCGCCGAACAGCCCAAGTAGAACAACAAGCCACAAATCCGGCGTCTCGGGCAGGTGATCCCCCGTCGGAACCAGAAGGACAGCGACCAGAAAAATCGTCAGATATTCATAGCCCGTGATTGCTTCTGGCGTGTCGCGGCGGGACAGGGCGCGCGCCGCCGCAAGGCCGAAGGCACTGCAAAAAGCCGCGGCCAGCGGAAGCAAAGCGGCCATGTTCATGCCGACGCCCGGCGGGCGGATAATGAGACATGCACCCAAAGCTCCGGCAACCACCGCTAAGACCTGCAGGACGCTCGCGTGTTCCCGAAAGAACAGGGAAGACAGACACATTGAAATGATCGGGGAAACCATGAAAATGATCGTCACTTCGGCCAGAGGCAGTACCTTCAGACCTGCGATGAAAAATACATCGTTCCCAAGGTCAGCAAGCCTCGGCCAATCATCAGCGGCCACCGTGGCGACACCATCGAACGCCAGGTCGACGGGGCGATGATCCCGAAGAAAAACAGCAGCCCGAACACGCTTTCGAAGAATATGACCTGAAGCTCAGAATATGTCTGGGCCAGCATTTTTGCGACCGCATCCAGCGCGGACATGAAAAACACGCCCAGCGCAAACAAGATTATCCCGCGCGCGCTCCCTTGAAACTGACGAAGCATGGCGCTCATTGGCCGACCTGGTTGAAAACCGAAGTGCGTTCCAGATAAAACTGCGACGAAAACCTGCCCGGATTCTGCTTCAGGAAGTCCTTCATGAAGGTTAGCATTTCGACCGCATCAGCTTTCTTTACATCGACTTTGCCATGGTCCAGCCAGTCTTCAAAACGGGCGAGTTCCTTTAGATCAAACCCTTTTTGACGACCGTATACGATCATGTTGCAATAGGAACGGTGTGAGAAATATGTCCGGCTCATATGCGCTTCAAAAGCTGCTGCGGTTTCTTGTGAAATGACCCCGTTTTCCAACGCAGCCGCCAGCGTGGCCTTGATGTTCACCAATGGTTCAGACAATGCGGGATAACCCAGTTCGGCGGGTCCGTGGTTCAGGGCGACTTCGTCGTCCCGTGTAATCCGGCCAGTGCGGTAATCCTAGAAAACGCGCCCGATCCCCTTCATGCCGAAATCGCAAAGCTCGGCGGCTCTTAGCGCTCCCATGCTGGCGCTGCCGAAGACGTGAACGCCTTGGTCAAGCGCCCAAAGTATTTCCTTGTGCAAGACCGAAGGTGTCAGCTGAAAGTACCCGTCAATGATACCGATGGCATGGGGGTTGCGCGCTATCACGGCCATCACATCCCCCTGTGCAGCAGGTGGCAGGTATTCAGCGTCAAGAATACTCAATGCTTCACTTTTCCGGATCGTGGGGCCGCAAAATACGAATATGGTCATTGGGCCGGTTCCAGCTGTCTTTGCGCCCGCACCCCCATTGCGTAGCGCGGGTCGTCGCTTGGACCTTCCAGTCCCGGAACAAGCACACGGACCACCGAAATATGTTTGGCCACATAGTCCGCGGTTATGTCGATGATGTATGCGTCGTGAAGTCCAGCATTCTGCAAGCCCGCTAATATCTGATCCAGATCATCATCCGGGGTTGCTGTGTCCTGCGATTTTCTTGACCCGAACTCAAGCTTTCCGGGCCTTGCGATTGTCTCGTGAAATTCCATTTCGCGATAGAACTCCCTGGACAAGTCATCGCGGGAACCGGTGATCAGCGTCAGCCGTTCCTGTGCGGCTTCTGTCAGCGCGCGGGACAATGCGATTTCGCGGCAAGGGTGACACCCCGCACCGACCGAGGGCCGCGGCAGCAAAACCGGCAGGTTTCCTTTCTCGCATGTCCAGACCAGATATGCAGGCACACCAATGTCGGAAGTGACGTCCCAGATCGCCACATCAATATCCGCGTCTTGGAATTTTTTTAGAATCGCAAGAAGTGAGCCGCCGCAAATCGTATCTTGGTCG
This sequence comes from Ruegeria sp. AB8, assembly GCF_056542605.1. Lineage (NCBI taxonomy): Bacteria > Pseudomonadati > Pseudomonadota > Alphaproteobacteria > Rhodobacterales > Roseobacteraceae > Ruegeria > Ruegeria sp. AB8. The sequence continues at coordinate 88,973 of NZ_JBQGAB010000013.1, read as the reverse complement.
ATGCGTCGCGCGTCACGATCTGTCCAGGGCAATTGCGACCATAGCGCTATGGCGTCGCGTTCAATGACTTCGCACAAGGCGTGGCAGGCGGCTTCGGCAAAGGTGTTTCCTGACGCCAAGCCGTTGGAGCTTGAAAGGAAGAACCCACTGCCGGGCGGCAAAGGCCGTGTGTAATTTGTGTGTATCAGTTCATATGGCGCCCAGGCCCCGGAATTATCCCAAGCGCTTTCACCTCCAGCCCCGGATACCCGATACCGGGCGCGACCGGAAGATCTTGCGATGATCCTGTTTACATCAGGTACGACAGGTGTGCCCAACGGCGTTCAGGTCAGCCATGCCAATCTGGCGAATATCCTGCTGACCGCGCCCGGTGATCTGGGAATGCGCCCGGGCATGAAGGTTGGACAGGTTCTATCCATCGCTTTCGACATGGCCGCCTGGGAAACACTGGGGGCGCTGTCAAATGGGGCAACTCTGGTCATTCGTGGCAAGTCCATTCAGGAAACGGCTGAACAAGTGGATGTTCTGATCGCCACGCCGTCAATCCTGAACGCGCTAGATCATACACTATGCCAACAGGTCAAAGTCGCCGCCGTGGCCGGAGAACCCTGCCCTCGCCCCCTTGCCGACAGGTGGTCGGCATTCTGCACATTCTACAATTCCTGTGGTCCGACAGAGACGACAATCATCAACACGGCCGAGCCGCATCACCCCGACAAACAGATCCTGTCCATCGGTCGTCCGACACCCAACAACACGGTCTACATTCTGGACGAAAACCTGCGCGCCCTCCCAATCGGCCAGAAGGGTGAGATGTGGGCCGGTGGGGATTGCGTGACAACCGGATACCTCGCCAACCCTGAGCTGACGGATGAGCGTTACCGCCCTGATCCGTTTCGCCCTGGCCATATGATGTTTCGCACCCGCGATCTGGGCCGATGGAGAGCTCGAACATTTCGGCCGCGTTGATGATCTGGTCAAGGTACGCGGCTTTCGGGTGGAACTGGACAGCGTCTCAGGCGCGCTTGAACAGTCGCCCTGCTGCCAACAGGCCGTGACGCTGCAATATGACAGCCGAAATCTGGTAAGTTTCATCTCGCCTGCTTCCGCCTGCCCCAAGCGTGCGGCGCGATCGGTTGCGGACCGTCTGCCCTATTATTGCTGTCCGGCTGTGGTGACGCCGATGGACGCGCTGCCACGGACACCACGCGGCAAACTGGACAAGCGCATGCTGAAGCAACTCGCCCGTGACCACATCGCGCAAACCGGGACGGAGCTGAAGTGATGACAACTCAAACCACAAATCTGCAATCCCGGGGCCTGAACTGGCGGCGGGTCACACGGCACCCGGCGTTGATGGAATACTGGCGACTGGCGGCGCTGGTTGCCGTCGTCAATCTGGGTGTTTTCGTGAAGGGGCTGCACCAGGGCAGGTGGTTTCATGATGGTGAGTACGCGCTGCACCTCATCGCGGACATGGCGTTGATCAACCTGAGCATCGGTATCCTGATCCGGCAGCAAAGGGTGGTCAACGCATTGTTCTGGCTGGCGACCCGGGTTCCGACATCCTGGCCTTTGTGGATTCGCTGGGGTGCCGGCAAGGTCTTTCATTTTGGCGGACTGCATTCAGGATGTACCGTTGCGGGCACGATCTGGTTCGGGTTCTTGCTGTTTGGAATGATCGCGAACAGGGGTGCAGGGGCGGCTTCGCCCTCGGGCCTGACACTGACGCTAAGCGCCGCCATGGTCGTGTTGATGACCGTCATGGTGGTTTCGGCGCTGGGACCGATCCGAGCCCGCTTCCATAATATGTTCGAGAAAATCCATCGCTTCATCGGATGGACCGTCCTGGCGCTGTTCTGGGCACAGACGGTATCAATAAGTTCTGACACTGGCGATGCATTGTTGCGCAGCGCTGCGTTCTGGATGCTTTGCCTGATCACGCTGTCGATCCTGTCTCCGTGGCTGACGCTGAAACGGGTGAAGGTTGATATTGTCAAACCGTCGAACCATGCGGTGATTGCCCGGTTCGAATACGGCGACACGCCGTTCCCCGGCAGTTCCAACGCCATCAGTCACACACCGTTTGGAGAGTATCACTCTTTCGCCAATATCCCGGCCCCGAACCAGAAAAGCTACCGGCTGGCAATCAGCCGGGCCGGAGACTGGACAGAACGATTCATCGACAACCCGCCTGACAGGGTCTGGGTCAAAGGCATCACGACATCTGGCGTGGCCCGAATTGAGGTTTTGTTCAAAAAGGTCGTTTATATCGGCACCGGGTCCGGAATTGGTCCGATCCTGCCTCATCTTCTGGCCGGTGACGTGCCGAACAGGCTGATTTGGTCGACCCGAAGCCCCCGAAAGACCTATGGGAACGCGTTGGTTGACGAGATCGAAGCGCATACTGATACCCCTCTGATCTGGGACACTGATAAACGGGGTAAACCGAACCTTTCCGCATTGGCTTTGCAGTCGGTTCGTGACAGCGACGCCGAGGCTGTCATCGTGATTTCGAACCAGAAGCTTACGCGAAAAGTCGTGCACGACATGGAAAGCCTGGGCATCCCCGCCTATGGCGCAATCTGGGACAGTTGATCATGTATGAGACAATTCAGACGGAAACTCACGGGCGTGTCGCCACAATCCGCTTCAACCGGCCGGATCGACTGAACGCCCTGAATTCGCGGGTCATGCATGAGGCGCTGGACGCGGCAACCAACTTTGAGGCCGATCCGGCAATCGGCTGCCTGATCCTGACCGGAAACGAGCGCGCCTTTGCGGCCGGGGCTGACATCAGCGAGTTGGCGGTTCAGACCTATGCCAGCATGCAGGCCAGTGACTTCTTTGGCGGCTGGGACCGGTTCGCCGCACTGAAACTGCCAAAGATTGCAGCTGTTGGCGGCTACGCGTTGGGCGGCGGGTGCGAGATTGCCCTGATGTGCGACGTCATCCTGGCGTCGGACACCGCAAAATTTGGCCAGCCTGAAATCAAGATCGGCTGTATTCCCGGTATCGGCGGCACGCAGCGCCTTACCCGGCTGGTTGGACGGGCCAGGGCGATGGACATGATCCTGACCGGTCGCATGGTGGATGCGCAGGAGGCGCTTCAGATGGGTCTGATCAGTCGCGTAGTACCGTCCGAAGAACTTGAACAAACCGCACAGGATGTAGGACGAACCATTTCCGGCTATGCACCTGACATCGCAGAAATGGCTCGTGCCTGTGTAAACATGGCCGAACATCGCACGCTGGATTCCGGTCTTCGCTATGAGCGGCAGATGTACCACGCCCTTTATGGATTGCCGGCGCAACAGGAAGGCATGAACGCGTTTCTGGAAAAGAGAGAACCCCGGTTCCATCCCGTTTGATTTCCATCGAACGGGAAAGATCGGGATTGACTTTCCCAAAATTGTATACAGCTATGCGTACAATTGCATCCAGTGGGGCCACGCCATGCAGACCTGTTACGGTGGAAAAACGGTATACGGAGCCAACCTTGGCATTCTTATGCTTGAAACGCAGTTTCCGCGCATTCCCGGCGACATCGGAAATGCGCTTACCTGGCCTTTCCCGGTACAGTACCGCGTCGTGCGCAGCGCCACGCCCGAGTTGGTGGTGCGCAATGATGCACGGGAACTGGTTGACCTTTTCATCGAAGCCGCAAAAGACCTGGTTGCCTCAGGCTGCGACGGTATCACGACAAATTGCGGTTTTCTGTCGATTGTTCAGGACAGGCTGGCCGAGGCGGTACGGGTTCCTGTTGCCACATCCTCTCTGATGCAGGCCCCCATGATTCAGGCAATGCTTCCCCCCGAAAAACGCGTGGGCATTCTGACGATCTCGAAAGAAACGCTGACGCCGGCCCATCTGGCTGCCGCGAATGTACCGGCTGATACTCCGGTCGTGGGCACCGAGGGTGGTCGGGCGTTTACCCGTGATATACTGGGAGATGCCCCCGAAATCGATTTTGCGGCATGCCGGCTGGATATGCTTGATGCGGCGCGGCAACTGGTGACAGAACATCCGGATGTCGGCGCAATCTTGCTGGAATGCACCAATATGACGCCTTACGCGGCGGACGTCCGCAAACTGACCGGACTGCCAGTGTTCTCGATCTACACTTTCCTGAAATGGTTTCATGAATCGCTTGTACCGGATCGGTTTTCCCCGGAACTGGATGATCCACTGCTGGGGTTGGCGAGGTAGACATCGCACATCCTGACCCAGCTGCGTGACACAGTTGGGCAGGACTGTGGGTCTACAAGTTCCCCGGAACGTAGAGTTGGGAAAACGCCACGCGCACCAATTCGACCGTCTGTTCACTGCGGCGTTCAATGTGACGCCGTAAAGCTACGATCGCGGCGTCTTTGTCCCGTGCCTTTACCGCATTCAGGATGATGCGATGCTGTGACAAGGAAGAGTGATCATAGTCAGGCGTATCCCGGCGATCACGCAGCAGCCGCAAGTTTATCATCCTTACATACCGGATGCGTTCGTTCACGTTGTACAGCAGCCGGACCAGTTCATTGTTGCCCGACAGTGTCGCGAGCTTGACATGAAACTCTTCGTCCATGCGCAAAAGAACATTCAGATCGCTGCAAACAGAATAGGATTTCTCGGCCTCGTCCAGATAGGCGACAACCTCGGCGATTGCGTTGTCATCCGCTCCTTCAATGGTACGGATCAGCGCCTCGGTCTCAAGCGCGCATCGTAGCTGGTAAAGTTCCAGAATCTTGTCGGGGCTGAGTGGGCGGCAAAAAAACCCTTTGCCAAGTTCGAAAGTCAGGAACCCTTCGGCGGCAAGCCGGTTCAATGCCTCGCGCAGTGGGGTGCGGCTGACATCAAGGGTTTTTGTCAACGCGGTCTCATTCAGGCGCTCACCGGGCATGAACTCGAAACTGATCGCCTTCTTGCGTAACGCCTCGTAGGCGCGTTCTACGCTTCCTTCGGATTTGGACATCTCATACCCAACAGTTCGGATTTTGCCCGTTCTATCAAAGCGCACGGGAAAAGAAACATTTGTCTTCACAGATTGCGACAGTACTGTATACAGGCTGGAATACGATGCAAGGGGCGATGATTCTCGCCACAATGGGATGATATGACGTCTGAGGCTCAACAAGTCGTCGTAATTGGCGCCGGAATCGTCGGTGTCTCGACCGCTATCTGGTTGCGTCGCAAGGGCGTCGACGTCACCATTGTGGACCGCAACGCGCCAGGGGATGACAGGGCGACGTCATATGGCAATGCCGGGGTGCTGGCGGCATGCTCAGTCGCCCCTGTCACGGCGCCGGGACTGGTTCTCAAAGGTCCCCGAATGGCCTTGGACCCGAACTTCCCGCTTTTTCTGCGCTGGTCCTATTTGCCACGGCTTGTGCCATGGCTGACAAAATACCTGTCACATGCCAACGACAAGGACACCCGTAGAATTGCTGCCGGGCTTGCTCCGCTGACCTCGGACTCGGTCGAGCAGCACTTTGCCCTGACTAAGGGAACAGATGCCGCGCAATGGGTCCAAACCTCGGACTACAGTTTCGCCTATCCCGACCGCGCCACCTTCGAAGCGGACAGCTACACGTGGATGCTGCGTCAAACCGCAGGCTTTGAACCCGAGGTTTTGGAAGGGGACGCCGTTCGCGAGTTCGAGCCGAACCTGACGGGAAATCTGAAACTTCTGGCCGTGATGCATGATCACGGATTTTCACGCAGCCCCGGATCATACGTGGCCGCGCTTGCAACCGAAGCCGAAAAACTGGGGGCTTCGATCCGTCGGGCCGAGGTTACAGATTTCGAGTTCACTGAAGGTAAGGCAACGGCCGTGATAACGGACAGCGGCACGCTGCCCTGCTCCAATGTTGTTCTGGCGACCGGTGTCTGGTCCGGACCGTTGGCGAAAAAGCTTGGACTGTCCGTGCCGCTCGAAACCGAGCGCGGTTATCACATTGAATTCGCGGGGGCGGAAAACGGGCCATCGACCCCATTGATGATCACCACCGGCAAATTTGTCGCCACCCCGATGGCAAATGGGCTACGCTGTGCCGGTGTCGTCGAATTTGGCGGGCTGAAAGCCGGGCCTTCAAAGGCGCCGCTTGATTTGCTCAGGCGCAAGGTCGAGGAAAGCTTTCCGCACCTCAGGTTCGAAAACATGAACAGTTGGCTGGGCCATCGCCCTGCCCCGACCGACAGCCTGCCGTTGATCGGAGAGATTGGCCATAGCGGCGTACTGGCCGGGTTCGGGCATCATCATGTTGGCCTGACCGCCGGGCCCAAAACCGGACGCATTCTGGCTGGGCTGGTGACGGGAGAGCGCAGCAATATTGATCTGACCGTCTACGATCCGCAGCGGTTCTGAAGAAACGACCATAAACGCCCCGGAAATCAGGGGCCGAAAATAGGCAACAAGGGAGTTTGAAATGCCAAATACAATCACCAAAATTGCCGCTGGTGTCGCGGTAGCCACCGTATCAGCGGTATCGGCCAATGCTGAAACCTGGGATATGCCGATGGCCTATTCGGCCACCAACTTCCACTCGGCCACCGGTGCGATGTTTGCTGAATGCGTGACCACGGGAACGGCGGGTGAGTTGACCATTCAAACCCATCCGGGCGGCTCGCTCTATGCGGGTGCGGAAATAAAACGCGCAATCCAGACCGGGCAGGTCAACATCGGTGAGCGTCTGTTGTCCGGTCACCAGAACGAAAACGCGCTGTTCGGCTTTGACTCTGTTCCATTCCTTGCGACCTCGTTCGAGGATTCCGAAAAGCTGTGGGATGTGGCCAAGGGCCCGCTGTCCGAACTGCTGGCGGAACAGAACCTTCATCTGCTCTATTCGGTGCCGTGGCCGGGTCAGGGTCTGTATTTCGACCGCGAGGTCAACAAACTGGCCGATGCCGAAGGTCTGAAGTTCCGCGCCTATAACTCTGCCTCGGCCCGCATGGCCGAGCTTGCCGGGATGCTGCCGGTGCAGATCGAAGCCGCAGAAATCAGCCAGGCATTTGCGACGGGTGTGGCACAGGGCATGGTCTCGTCCGGGTCCACCGGTTACGACCGCAAAGTCTGGGAAAGCCTGTCGCATTACTACGGCGTGGATGCCTGGATGCCGCGCAACTATGTTCTGGTGAACATGGATGCCTGGAACGGCCTGGATGACGCGACCAAGAACGTTGTGAACGGCTGCGCCCTTGCCGCGGAATATGCAGGCGACTGGCGTTCGATCCAGTACACCGAGTTCACCGTGAACGAGCTGGGCAAGAACGGCATGACCACCGGCCCCGCAAGCGATGAACTGGCCGCTGAACTGCGCGCCATCGGCGAGACCATGACCGCCGAATGGCTGGAAGCTGCCGGCGAACAAGGTCAGCAAATCGTCGATGCCTTCAAGGCTGCCCAATAATCCTTGACTGAAACATGTCCCGATGCCGATCCGGCGTCGGGGCGCACAAGAGGAGAATTGCCGTGGCGCTGTTCAGTCTGTTGCGCGTTGTTCTGGATGCTCTGTACCGTTGGGCCGGATATGTCGCCGCTGTCTTTCTGATCCTGATCCTGTGTTTCGTCTCGATGCAGATGATCTCTCGATGGGTGGGTGAGGTTGTCGTGGGCGGACCAGATTTCACCGGCTATTGCATGGCCGCCGCGTCGTTTCTGGCGCTGCCCTATGCGCTGAACAGCGGCAGCCATATTCGGGTAAACCTGCTTTTGAACGCGCTTGGACGGTTCCGGCGATTTGGGGAAATCTGGTGCTGGGCAGTTGCCAGTTACCTGACATATCTGTTCGCGCGCTACGCCATCAAGCTGACCTATGAAAGCTATCGTTTCAACGACATCAGCCAGGGGCAGGACGCGTGGCCCATCTGGATCCCGCAGATGTCGATGGTCATCGGCACGGTCCTGCTGGCGATCTGCGCCTTCGACAACCTGATCAGTACCCTGTTCACGGGTAAGGACAACATTCGATCCGCCGGGGTCGATGTGCACGCGGAGTAAGCCCAGTGGAACAATTCTACCTCGTCTCCATCTTTCTGTTCGCGCTGTTTGTGCTTTTGGGCACAGGCGTCTGGGTCGCCCTCGCGCTGTTTGGCGTGGCTTACCTTGGACTTGAGATGTTCACATCACGCCCGGCTGGCGACGCGATGCTGACCCGTATCTGGACCGGATCCTCAAGCTGGACACTGACGGCGCTGCCGCTGTTCATCTGGATGGGCGAAATCCTGTTCCGAAGTCGATTATCGCAGGACATGTTTCGGGGTCTGAGCCCGTGGATGCAGCGTTTGCCGGGTGGCCTGGTCCATGTGAATATCGTCGGCTGCACAATATTTGCTGCCGTGTCCGGTTCTTCAGCGGCTACGCTCACCACCGTCGGCAAAATGTCGATCCCGGAACTGCGCAAACGGGAATACCCTGAATATATGATCATCGGGACCCTGACCGGCGCGGCGACGCTGGGCCTGATGATTCCGCCATCTCTGACCCTGATTGTGTACGGGGTCGCCGTCGAGCAATCGATTTCGAAACTGTTCATGGCAGGCATCCTGCCCGGTATCGTGCTGGCCAGCATGTTCATGGCCTATGTCGCTGGCTGGTCCTTTCTGCGCCGTGATGAAGTACCGGAAATCTCCGACCGTATGACCTTTGGGCAGAAACTGAACGAAAGCCGGTTTCTCATCCCGATCATCCTGCTGATCCTGGTGGTCATCGGCTCGATGTATGGCGGCTTTGCCACGGCAACAGAGGCTGCCGCCATTGGGGTCATCGGATCGTTCATACTGGCGGCCATGCAGGGATCGCTGACGAAGGAGGCCTTCATAGAAAGCCTTTTGGGTGCCACCCGAACCTCGGCCATGATCGCCTTTATCCTCATGGGTGCCATCGCCCTGACACTGGCGATGGGCTTTACCGGACTGCCGCGCGCGCTGGCGGAATATATCGAAGGGTTGCAACTGTCGCGCTTCTCTCTGCTGCTGGCGCTGATGCTGTTCTATATCATTCTCGGCATGTTTCTTGACGGCATCTCGTCGGTCGTCCTGACCATGGCGATTGTACAACCGATGGTCGAGGGCGCGGGCATAGATCTTATCTGGTTCGGAATCTTCATCGTGGTGGTTGTGGAAATGGCGCAGATTACACCCCCGATCGGTTTCAACCTGTTTGTCATGCAGGGGATCACTCGGCACGAGATGGGATATATCGCAAAGACCGCCCTGCCGCTGTTCCTGATCATGGTGGTGATGGTCTTCGTGATGATCGCTTTCCCGGAACTGGCCACCTGGCTGCCTGACAATATGCGGAACTCGGCAGGCCGGTAATCGGCCGGCCCCTTCCACACTTTATATTCACCTGTCACAGCAGGGGGGGGGGACCCACGTCATGACCCGATCCAAAATACTCGCAGCCGTTGACCTTGTGCACAAAGACAGCGACGCCCACGTCGTTCACGAAGCAATTTCGCTGGCCCGATCCCATGACAGCACGGTCGAGGTGATCTTTGTCATACCGGATCAGGAGCTCAGCTATGTTCAGGGTTACATCCCGGCAGAAATGCACCAGCAGGTACTGATCGAGGCAGAGAATGATCTGGCCGCGTATTGCGCCGACTTCAATTGGCACGGCGTCGCACACAAAACCAGGGTGCTGCGCGGTGTCGTTTACGAGCAATTGATCAACCACGCCGACGATCAGTCAGCAAGTTTCGTCGTGATCGGTGCCAGCAAACCATCGGTCCGGGATTTTCTGATCGGACCAAACGCTGCCCGGGTGTCGCGATACGCCCGTTGCAGCGTGCTGGTCGTGCGGCCGAACTGACCATCTGCCAACTCTCACTTTCGGAGACATACGTGAGCGACCATAAAATCGAAACTCTGCGCGTTCATCGCATTTCGATCCCCGCCAAAGCTGTCCATTCGCATGGCAGCGGCGACGTAGCAGGTATTAACGTTGCGATATTGGAAATGGTAACGGATACCGGCCTTACAGGCTGGGGCGAAGCCTCACCCTGGCCTGTCTTCACCGGAACCGCCGAGGCGAACGCCGCCGCCTTGCACGTGCACCTGCGCCCGCATCTGATCGGTCAGGACCCGGTCCAGGTCGAAAAGCACATGAACATGGCGGAGAAGGTGCTGATCGGCCACCCCGAGGCCAAGGCCGCGCTGGAAATGGCGCTGCTGGACATCACCGGCCAGATCACCGGCCTTTCGGTCTGCGAACTGGTCGGCGGTAAAATGCGTGACAGCATGGGGATGAGCTTTTCGGTCGCCAACCCAGATTTCGACGCTGACCTCGATGACATCGCCGCGATGTGGGAAGACGGCGTGCGCATCTTCAAGTTCAAGACCGGTTTTGCCGACCATAGGTTCGACCTTATGCGCTGTGAAAAACTGCGTGATATCTATGGCGACGAGGCGGACATCCGCATTGACTACAATCAGGGTCTTCCGGCCTATGACGCCGTGCGCTGCATCCGGGATCTCGAGGCGTTTCGCCCGACATTTGTCGAACAGCCCGTCAAGATGCACGAACGTGAAGCCCTGGCCCACATTGCGCATGTAATCGATACCCCGATCATGGCGGACGAAAGCGTGTTTGACCCCAAAGGCGCGCTTTACGGGGCGCAGATCCGGATCGCGGACATTTTCTCGCTCAAGATCATGAAATCCGGTGGTATTCGGCGGGCGCTGGAGGTGGCGGCAATCGCCCGTGCTGCCGGAATCGAGATCTATGGCGGCTGCATGTTCGAAACGGGACTGGCCCATGCCGCCGGTGCCCATCTGATGGCCGCCGTACCGGACCTGGTCCTGCAATGCGAATTCTACATGGCGACCTACTACGCCGCGGAAGACATTCTGACCGAACCCTTCCCTGTCAAAAACGGGCGGGTACACGTTCCGACCGGGCCGGGTCTGGGCGTTCAGGTCAATCCTGACATGCTGACAAAATACGCTGTCGCAGAACCTTTGACGTAATCTCAAAAACTTCGGATCGGCTGCATACAGCACTGTGTGCGGTGGTTGATCGGGAAAGGGAACCTACCCATGGAACACCAAGACACAAAGCGCATGAACGGCGCCCAGATCATCCTGAAGATGCTCGAATTGCTCGGCGTCCGCCATGTTTTCGGCCTGCCGGGGGAAACCACCATCGGCTGGTACAAGGAATGGCGTGAACACAGCAATATCGAGTTCGTCCTGACCCGCGATGAACGAACCGCATCCTACGCCGCCGAGGCCTATGCGAAGATCACTGGGCGCCCATGCGTTCTCGAAGCGCCCAGCCCCGGTGTCACCCATTGTTCGCCCGGCATCACCGAAGCATTCCTCAGCTCGGTTCCGGTGATCTTTTTCAGTTCGGACATTCCGATCAATCAGGACAAAAAACACGGCCTGACCGGGATCGATCAGACCAAACTCTACGACAGTATCTGCAAGGAAAGCTTTGTGCTGACCAACGCAAGGGAAATCCCGTTCCTGCTTCGCCGGGCCTTTCGTGTCGCAACCTCCGGTCGCCCGGCACCGGTGCATATCCGGGTGCCGATCAACATCTTCGGAGAAGAGGCGGAGATTGACGATCTCTATGCCGAGGCGGAATACAGCCAATACCCGGCGCACCGGCCAGTTGCCGACCACGGCAAAATTCGCTCTGCAATCGACATTCTTCTGGCTGCCAAAAAACCGGCCATTGTCTGCGGTCAGGGCGGGCTGATCTCAAAGGCCTCTGACGCAATTCTGGAACTGGCGGAACTTCTGCAAATCCCCGTCGGCACAACAACGCCCGGCAAAGGCACCATTCCAGAAGATCACCCACTGGCGCTGCGCGTCATCGGGGGGCGCGGCGGAATGGAATATTCCAACCAGTACGTGTTCGAAGCTGACACGATCTTCTTTGTCGGGTCAAACACCGACAGCGCTGCGACCGACCACTGGAAGCTGTACGGGGACCCGAAATCCAAGACCTTTCTGCATCTGGATATTGCCGAGGCGCATGTCGGCAACAACTTTCCCGTCAAAGTGGGCATGGTCGGCGACGCACGGGCCAGCATTGAATACATGGTCGAGATCATCAGGGCCGAGCACCCGAACCTGAAGCGCGACAGGATCGATCTGAACCCGGTGAAGAAAACCGCGCTCGACAATGTCTTCAACTCGAACATCCCGATGCCCGAAGGGACGATCTCGCCGGTCAAGCTCAGCCAAGCGCTGGACAAAATCATGCCGGACGACGCCGTGATCACGTCGGAGCCGGGCGTCAGCGCGATCTACCCGTCTGCCCTTCTGACGTTCAAAAAGCCGGGCCGCCGTTACATCACCAACTACTCCATGGGGGCGCTGGGATATTCGGTGCCTGCCTGTCTGGGGGCGTCCTATGCCAATGACGGTCCGGTGATTTCCTTTACCGGTGACGGGTCGTTCGGATTTGTCATTGGCGACATGGAGTCGATCAAGCGTTCCGGCAAAAACGTTACGATCATCCTGACCCGCAACGACACATTCGGCTGGATCCGGGGCGAAGCTATCCTTCTGGACGAAATAGATGAACCGTGGTCCACCGACTTCGGCCGTGTGGATTACTGCAAGGTTGCCGAGGGGTTTGGTTTCCGTACCGCGAAAATCACAAGTGAGTCAGAAATAGAGGCTGTTCTGTCTGAGGCGATCGCCAACCCCGGAGCGAACTTCATCGAAATCATGGTTCCGTCGCAGGACAAGATCGTCCCGTTTGTACCGAACTGGGTACGCGCTGCGCGGGCCAAAAACCTGCCGCACTTCTACTGACTCAAGCCGCAGCCCCATTGGCCGGGGGCCGTGCAAAACCCTTCTTATTCCGACAGGGACAGTAGGAAAGGTATTAGGTTGCGCGTGCTGACACGCGCCAACACGGACAACGAAATCGCCTCAGCCCCGGCACACGGCCTGAGCTATTTCAGTAATGGCATGATGGAGTGATTTGGCCGAGGACCGAGGGCCAAGGGCCGAGAAGGACGTTCCGGTCTCGTGGCACCACAGGTAGCAACCGATGTGGTGGATCGAGCATCGGGTTGCGGCACCGGATTGCATGGTTCGGATATCAACATTGCAAAGCCGTTCGAACAGATCGCAGGCGGCCGGGCCGGTAATGTCAAACCGGCACCAGCCGTCGGTTTGTTCGACAACGGAAGCAGTGTTTCCGACAGCGGCCTTGACCTCAGCTGCCAGCATCTCTTGGCTTGCGTGATCGGCATCGATCATCCAACTGTCCGGACCAATCCAGAATGCCGAAAAGGCCGATGTCGCCACCGATTGGCCGGGCGCAGGCAGAGCCGCACCGATCAACTCATTTGCCTTGGTGACACACGCTGCCTCATGCCCTTGACGTGCGGTCAGTGACGCCAGCGCCCGCGAGGTGTTTTCCGTGATCGTCAAGCCGGGAAAGCCGTCTGATCGGGGCTCGGCACCTCCAAGCGGTGTGAGCGGTTTCAGTTTATGCACGCTGACGTCCTCCATCGGGATCGACAAAATGGGCGCTGACCACCTCGACCTTCACTTCGCTGCCCTCCAGCGGGTTGACCAGACGCAGAACCTCGCCCATCCGATCTGCACCGTTCTTCAGGAACCCGATGCCGATCGAACTGTGCAGGACCGGTGAATAGGCGGCCGAAGTGACATAGCCCTGGTCGTGGGCCGCATCGACCGGACCATCACTGGTCATCAAATGGCCCCCTGCGACCACGGGGTCGTCGGCATCCACCGGTTTGAAGCCCACCAGACGCAGAGCGTCTTCCTCGTTCAGCCCAGCGCGCTCGCTCAGGGTGTTGCCGATGCAGTCCTTCTTTTTACTGACCATCCGGCCCATACCAAGGTTCAGCGCCGTGGTAGTGCCGTTCAGCTCATTGCCGGTGGCATGCCCCTTTTCGATCCGCATGACGCCCAAGGCTTCTGTGCCATAGGGAACCACACCGAATTCCTCTCCCGCCTCCATCAGCGCGCGGATCATCGCATCGCCATAGCGTGTGGGCACGGCGATTTCATAGGCCAGCTCGCCGCTGAAAGAGATACGGAACAAACGCGCCCGGCAACCGCCGCAAACGGTGACCTCGGCGCAGGCCATGAACGGGAACGCTTTGTTCGATAGATCGAAACCCGGATCGACAATCTTTTCCAGCAACTTGCGGGAATTCGGTCCGGCCACTGCATACTGGGCCCAGGCCTCGGTGGTCGAGATCAACTGCACGTCCAGATCGGGCCACAGACATTGCCGCGCAAACTCCATCTGGCGGTAAACCAGAACGGCGTTGGCGGTGGTTGTCGTGACCACTAAGTGGTCGTCGGCCAGTCGCGCAGCGGTGCCGTCGTCATAGGCGATGCCGTCTTCACGCAGCATCAGGCCATAGCGTACCTTGCCAACCGGCAGTTTTGCGAACCCGTTGGCATAGATTCTGTTCAGGAACCCCGCCGCGTCCGTTCCCTGCACGTCGATCTTGCCCAGGGTGGTAACATCGCAGACACCAACCGATTTGCGGGTCTGCAGAACCTCGCGATCCACCGATTGCCGCCAGTGCGTCTCACCCTTTTGCGGGAACCATTGTGCCCGCAGCCAATCGCCGACTTCGGTGAACACCGCGCCCTGTTCCGTTGCCCATTTGTGGCTGGGCGTCTCTCGGGTCGGATGGAAATGTTTGCCGACCGACCGGCCAGCCAGAGCACCCATGGCAACCGGCGTATAGGGCGGGCGGAAGATGGTGGTGCCGGTTTCCGGGATCGACTTGCCTGTCATCTCGGCCATCACCGCCAGGCCACCCATATTCGACGTCTTGCCCTGGTCGGTGGCCATACCCAGCGTGGTATAGCGTTTCAGATGTTCGACCGAGACATAGTTCTCCTGATGCGCCAGTTTGACATCCTTGACGGTCACGTCGTTCTGCTGGTCGATCCAGGCGCGGCCCTTGCCCTCTTTCACATACCAGAAGGGTTGCAGGTTCACCGGTGCGTCCTCGGCCTGCGGTATATCCCCGACCTGCGCCGCAATCCCGAGGCCCGACAGTGCTGCCGCCGCCCCTTCTGCGCCGGATTTCAGCGCGCCGTGGGTCGACATCAAGCCAGCCGCGGCCCCGGCGACCGACATTCCGACCGGTAACACGTCACCCGGAACAAACGCTGCAAGACCCTCGTTCCATTGCGGGCGCCCGCGCTGATGGCATGTCAGGTGCACATTGGGGTTCCAACCGCCTGAGACAGCCAGACCGCCGCATATGATATCGCGGGTGAACCCTTTCGCTGTACGGACCGTCACCGACCCCAGACCCAGTCTGCCCTTGCTGTTGATCACCTGCGCACCGGCGAACAGTTCCGTCCCTTCGATGGCGGGTGCGTCGGCCCGCGTGTCGATCACGGCGGTGACATGTACACCTTTGGATATCAGGTCGGCAGCCGTGCGATGACCGTCATCGTTGTTGGTAAACACCGCCATGTGTTCGTGCGGTGTCACTGCCCAGCGATTGGCATAGGCCCGGGTTGCCCCGGCCAGCATCACGCCGGGGCGATCATTGTTGGCAAATGCGATGGGCCGCTCGGTTGCGCCGGCACATAACAGCGCCCGTTTCGAATAAATCCGCCACATGATCTGCCGGGGCTGCCCGACACCGGGCGTCAGTACGTGATCGGCCACCCGCTCGACAGCGCCATAGGTGCCATGATCGAAAGCCCCGATCACGGTGGTGCGCGACAGCAGGCGTACATTGTCCATTGCCGACAACTCTGCCACGGCCTGCGCTGCCCAGTCCGATCCGGCCATTCGGCCGACCTCGTAACTTTCGGCGTTAAGGCGCCCGCCCAGAACAAAATCCTCGTCCGCCAGAATGACCCGAGCACCTGCTCGGCCAGCTGTCAGCGCGGCCATCAGGCCCGCCGGACCGGCCCCGATCACCAGCAGATCGCAATGCAGAAAGCCCTTGTCGTATAAATCAGGGTCGTCCTGTCCGGACACGCTGCCCAAACCGGCCGCGCGCCGGATCGCCGGTTCATAGAGCTTTTCCCAGAACGCCTTCGGCCACATGAATGTCTTGTAATAAAAGCCTGCGGTCAGGAAGTTGCTGAACATGTCATTGACCGACAACACATCCCGCTTCAGCGACGGCCAGCGGTTTTGCGATTTTGCCTCGAGCCCGTCAAAAAGCTCGGCCACGGTGGCACGGGTGTTGGGCTCCTGCCGCGCGCCCGAGCGGAGTTCGACCAGCGCGTTGGGCTCTTCTGATCCGGACGTCAACGGCCCGCGTGGACGGTGATACTTGAACGACCGACTCATCAGCTGCACGCCATTGGCCAGCAGGGCCGAGGCCAGTGTGTCGCCAGGGTGACCCTGATATCTTTTACCGTCAAAGCTGAAGCTCAGGGGTTGGGTCTGATCGACAAGCCCACCATTCAACCGGTTGGTCTGTACACTCATTTGCTGCGCCCCCTTGCCCGGGCCACATCACGGGCCAGTTCGACGGATGTGATCTCATGCGTCAAGGTGTTGCGCGTCACCACCAACCAGGACCGGTCGCCTTGCTCGTGATACCACAACTCACGATGCTCTCCGGCCGGGTTGTCGCGCAGATAGAGATAGTCGTGAAAGGCGTCAGCAGCATTTTCGGCCTGCCAGTCGGGGCGGTCGATCAGGGCAGCGTCGCCGAGATAGACAAACTCCTGCGCATCGCGGGGCCCAAGAAGCGGATGGTTGATAATCAAGGCATTGGCTCCTGTCGCATTTTCGAACCGCGGAACCGGTTACCGGTTTTGCAGAAAATGCTCATGTCTTCTTCAGTGCAGGTTGGGCTGCGCGCCCACCCCCTTCTCATCGATCATGTGGCCGGTGCGGAACCGGTCCAGGCGATAGGCGGTCGCGACATCATGCGGCCGGTCTGTGGACAGCAGATGCGCAAAGCACCAGCCCGAGGCCGGGGTCGCCTTGAACCCGCCGTAACACCAGCCGCCGTTGAAATAGAGCCCATCAATATGTGTCCGGTCGATGAACGGAGACCCATCCATCGACATGTCCATAACACCGCCCCAGGCGCGCAGCAGACGCACCCGGCCTAGCGCCGGTATCAGCGCCACGCCGCTTTCCACAACATCCTCGATCACCGGCAGGTTCCCCCGCTGGGCATAAGTGTTGTACATGTCGATATCGCCACCAAAGACCAGTCCACCTTTGTCGGACTGGCTGCAATAGAAGTGGCCCGCGCCAAAGGTGATCACACCGTCAATCACCGGCTTCAGCCCTTCGGACACAAACGCCTGCAACACATGGCTTTCGATTGGCAGGCGCATCCCCGCCTTTTCCATCACGCGGCCTGAAGACCCGGCCACAGCCACGCCAACTTTCTTGGCCCCGATGAACCCACGCGAGGTCTCGACCCCCAGAACCTTGCCGTTCTCGATGCGAAAGCCAGTGACCTCGCAGTTCTGGATGATGTCCACGCCACGCTGATCCGCGCCACGCGCATAGCCCCAGGCCACCGCGTCGTGGCGCACCGTGCCGCCGCGCCGGTGCAGAAGGCCGCCCTTGATCGGAAAGCGGCCGTTGTCGAAGTTCAGAAATGGATACATCGCCCTGACACCCGCTGTATCCAGCAGTTCAGCGTCCGAGCCGTTCAGAATCATCGCGTTGCCCCGGCGCCGTGCCGCATCGCGCTGCGCATCCGTATGCACAAGATTAAGAATGCCGCGCTGGCTGACCATGGCGTTGAAATTGAAATCCTGCTCCAGCCCTTCCCAAAGCTTCAGGGAAAACTCGTAGAACGGCTCGTTCCCGTCCAGCAGGTAGTTCGAACGAATGATCGTCGTGTTCCGCCCGACATTTCCACCGCCGATCCAGCCCTTTTCCAGAACTGCAATCCGCGCCTCGCCGAACTCTTTAGCCAGATAGTAGGCTGTGGCCAGACCGTGGCCGCCGCCGCCTACGACAACAATATCGTATTGGCCCTGAGGTTCAGGGTCGCGCCACGCCGGTTCCCAGCCCTTGTGCCCGGTCAGAGCCTCTTTGATGACCCGAAAGCCGGAATATCGCATGCTTTGCCTCGTTCTCGTTTGGAACGCCGTCTGGCGTTCCGCTTGGCCATACTCATCGAATCTAAGACCAACACATGTCATTCCGCGACATTGTTTTTCGTTTTCGGGTCAAAATTCAGAGAAGTCGGTTAGGAGGCTTGACCTCCCGAGTATTCTAAATCGAGTGCTCGAACACAAGAAGCGGGCAATCGCACATGCGTCGTCAAGATGCTTGGTTCCATTCCGATCTGCAGATCTTAGCGCCAGAAACTGCGTTCGCTGATGTTCGACCTGTGTTTCGGCACGGTTCGCAGTAGCCGGGGAACATGAGCGTTTTTGAGAAGGGCGGGAGCTGTGGTATGATTTCACAATAAGACAAAGGATTTAGACATGTTTGAAGGTTTAAACCCCATAATTGCCTTCCGAATGTCCGAACGATTGCTGCTGACCGCAATAGTCATTGTCGTCGCTCTGGTTGTTCTTGTCGGATTCTGGAAAACCGTTCAAAAAATTACGGTGACTGACAGTGGCCCGCTGGGTGTTGCCGGGTCAATGGCCCTGTCCACCCCGGTTTTCGCGCTGTTGGCGGTGATACTGTATGCGTGGGTCAGTCTTTCGCATCCCATTTCCTATTCCGACGCGGCACCGCAGAGCGCTGCGGAAGAACAAGTTGCCGAAGCATCAGGCAGCGCCCCCAGCAGTTTCACAGGATCTCTGAGCCAGCAGTCCCATCAAGTCGCGGCGTCCGAGATCGACGCCTATGCGCGCCAGCAGGCCCGCCATCAGATCTGGACCCTGAACTGCCTTGCGGATTCGACAACCGTTCGCCCTTCGGCACAGAGCGACCTGATCAGCATCAAGCTGGCGTTGATGAAACAGGTCTGGCAGGACGATTGGGGCAATCCGGTGCAATTCGAACGCTGGGCGCAAAATCCATCAGAAGGCGTTCGCCCTTCCGATTCGGCGCTTGAGGTATTTGAAGGCAGGCACACGGGATGTTGAGGCTGGTTATTCTCATCTACGTCCTGATGACCGGCAGTCTTGCGGCCGAAGTCGTCTACAGTCCCGCCGATCTTCAGCGCGTTCGAGACCGCGCAATTCCCACGATTCAATCCGTCATGTGGCAGGACATCGTGCCACGCCTGCCTGATCCGTTTCGAGACCGCGCCAGTGACGTGCAGCTGTTTTTCCCGGAACGCGGTCCGGGGCCCATGTCATTCTATGCGTCACCCGCAAATGGCGAAATCTACATGCCATTGACCTCGTTACGGTTTTTCGATGATATCACGACTCTTCATGCCTGGTTTGAATCCCAGGACTGCCCGACGGAATACATTCAGACCTACCTCGCAGGACTTCTACGGGCGGGCGAGGATCTGCCGGCCCCGTTTGTCGCTTTTGGTCTGGATCGTGACCGGCTCTTTGCCGACAACTACACCTATGACCTGAGCGGCAAAATTTATTCTTCGGCAATTCAGTTCATTCTGGTTCATGAACTGGGGCATGTTCTGCTGGATCATCAGGCCGGTGTTGAAGGCGCAGAAAGCCGTCAACAGGAAGCCGAAGCCGACAGTTTCGCACTGGATCATTTCGCACGGTTGGGTGGAAACCCCATGGGAATATTCTGGTACTATCAGGCCGCATGGTGGCACGACCCGGCCAGTGACCGTGGAAGGCGCGAAAACACCCATCCGGTTTCAGCGGAACGCATCCGGTCGATGGCGAACCGGTTGATCGAGAACCCGGGCGATTTCGCCCATGGCGAGGCCAACCCCGAGCGTGAAGCGGGCTTTGTCAGGCAGCTTGGCGTCATGACGGCCGCATTTGCCGATCTGATTGACGATGACACTTTTCTGACCTGGATGGCTCCGGCGATGTTCAACGACTATCCGCTGTCCAATCTGCGTCAGGCCTGCCCCCACCAATAGGTGCGGATCAAAACCTTGCCAGACCGCACAAATCCCGTTTGCGTTACTCGTGTTTCGCGGGCGATGTTCGATTGCGGAACCTGCGTCATCGCAACGTCGATATCATCGTTTTGAATATCCTTGCGAAAACAGATCTGATGGTGGCACACGTAGGATATGAAAATAACGTTCAAACAAATCGATGCGTTCCGGACAGTGATTTCAACCGGAACTGTGACCGAAGCCGCCGAGGTGTTGGGGATTTCGCAGCCTGCGGTCAGCCGGCTTGTCTCGGATCTGGAATCCGAAGTTGGATTTAGCCTTTTTCAGCGCTCTGGCAGGGCGCTTGTTCCGACGGAAGAGGCGCGGCTACTGGTAAACGAAGTCCGCCAGGCCGTTAGCGGCATGGAACATATCAAGCAATCTGCGACGGCGATCCGTCATTTCGGCCACGCACGCCTCAGCCTGGTTACCACCCCGTCATTTGCGTCACAATTGGCACCGGATCTTATCAAGGAATTTTCGGAAACCTGCCCCGAAGCGATGGCGCGCATGGAATTCGAAGCCAATGACGACACTGTCGAGTGGCTGGTGTCGCAGAACTATGATTTCGGCATCAAGACAAGCCCGCCATCAAACCCGTCCTTTGAAAGCCTGAAGCTGTATGACGACGATGCCTATTGCGTGCTGCCCAAAGGTCATCCGCTTGCGGCCAAGGAAATCATCAAAGCCCGCGATCTGCAGGACGAAAGCTTTATCTCATACATGGGCCTGTCCCGCTTTCGCTTTGAAGTGGATCGGTTTTTTGAGGCTAATTCTGTTACGCGACGAATGAAATACGAAGCCCGGACAACGGACGGGATCTGCCGTCTGGTCGCGCGCGGCCTGGGCGTATCCATTGTCGGATCGTCCAGAGATTACCTAAAATCGATGCCCGGGTGCATTGCCCTGCCCTTTGCGGCGCCGCTTAGCTTTCAGGCCATCCTGTTCTGGTCCAAAAACGAGCCTTTGTCGGCGGTTGCAAAGATCTTCCTGGACCTCGCCCGCCAGAAGGCAAACTCAGCCTAGATCATGCTGCAATTGGCGACGACATGGTCAGGTTGCGGAAATGATGACCTTTCGGAAGGTGGTCACGGCTCGGACCGCCTGAGTAAGGAAAGCAAAGAACGCATTCCTCGTCCGACATCAGGGTTCCAACCAACCTGGTCTCCAAGGCAAACACCCGGCCAAAGCTTGTTCGATTAGGCGCTCATCGACAGTGCCGCTAACAGACGACCTTCATTCAAACGTCTCCGATCCGTCCGGTTCGATGTGAGCGGCCTTGTTCATTTGCTGACGAAAGACTGCCAGTTCCTGATACATTCGCCGCCGCGCCCGGCTCTGGTTGCCTAGCGGGCGGTGGTCGGCCAGCGAATGCCAGGGATTGATCCGCAAGTTCCGCGCAAAAGACATCTGGGCCGGAGTATCAAATTCCTGCTGCGGGATATGAATACGCGCGACGGGTATCCAGGGCGATTTGTCCTCGGGCCACAGCACCGAAGCATCCTCGACCGGCATCAGGTGCGGGTCGGTCTGGACCTGCACCAGCATCTCAAATTCGGCCGGGCCCGCGCGCAGCGCGCGGGACATGTTGTCCCGTAAGTAGTTCGGCGGCACGCGCCCGAACGGAACGCCGGGGATGGTCATCGGCACATCGGTCAATGGTTTGTAAGAGTACAGCATTGCCTGCCCTTCGCCCAAAAGGTACGGCACGCAACTGAAGTAGCGCTGGCCCAGCGGATTGTACTGGGTCTCGTTCCACAGACCCTGCATGAGGAAGTCGATCAGGTGTGAATCCTTTGGGTTCAGGAAATACCAGATCGGCTCGTCAATTGTGCTCCAGTATTGCAGCTTGGCATTCTCGCGCACGTCCGGCGTCACGAATGTCGGCGTGACGACGGCGGGCCAGTCCTGAGTGAATTTCTCCTCCTCCATCAGCTTCGGCCCCGGCACGTCCATCAGCTTGACGGACATCGACCCGAACCCGACATCCCGAATGTCTTCAGGCACATCCGGGCCGGGCCCGGCAAAGCGAATATAGGCCGGATAGCTTCGTTCGGTTGCAAATACGCCTTTACGCAGGTTTTCGGGCAAATCGGGATTCACCGAAAAGGTTGCGCGTACCAGCCCGTGTGTTTTGGTATTGCCACCGCGTTCGTAGGCACCGGGTTGAAAATGCAGGTTCATCTGCTCACGCATCTCATCGATGATTGTCTGCAGCGCCTCCTCTTCCCAGTCGAATATCTTCTCCTCGGCCAGGCCAAGCCCAAGGTTCGGACGCTTGCGGTTCTTGAGACGCTGAAGAAAGCGCGCCGCAGGTGCACGCACCAGGCGGTTTAGCTGCGGGCGGTAAAATGGCTCCAACCTGCGTTCGAAGTGCAGCCCGATCTGAAGCAGTGAATGCAGAAAACGGCGGATGAAAAGAAGGATAGCGCGCATGAGGATCTCCTATTCCTTCTGTTCTGCGAGCAAGCGTAACGCGCGCAAGCCGGGCAGGAAGAAATAGCCGCCGCCCCTGACGGTCACGAATTGCGGCAGGTGGTCCAACCGCTCGGCGATACCGGTCGCACGCTGGATACTGAAACTGTCTGATGCCACGCCGCCGACGGGCTCGCGGCTTCCGACGATCGGATCCGCCTCACCGTGCAAACCATCGAAGGAAGGCGAAGACATCCAGGCGTTCTGCACAAATTCGAACTGGCGCGTGATATCGGCGCAAAGGCAGACAAAATGCAGCCCCCTTGCCTCTTGATCGACCCCTTCGTCTGACAGCGCCTGTTCAGGCGACAGTGGCGGCCCGTAGGCGCGCCCGCGACGGACAAGCCGGTGAAAGCGGGTCGACGCAACCAGATCATGCCGTCCCGGCAGCTTGTCCCGCCTGCGGCGGAACCCAAGCGTGCTGGTGATCCAGGCCAATCGACTGGTGACACCGGGTGGCTGATCACCGGTTCTCGGATTGGCCCGCCTGATATGGGCGCCGACCGGGCAGACCACGCCATCGATGTCATCCTCGTAGGTGAAATTGTTTCCCTCACGCCCGCCCTCGATCTCGCGCCTGCCCTTTATCAGCGGTGTGCCGTCCCGCGCGCGACCCACCATCGCCGTTGCCAGCGCTTCGCGGTGCGCGGCGTCGCCATGCGCCACCGAGTCGAGATGTCGCCAGAACCCCGGCACGTCCTGTTCAAGCTGGCGCATGACCAGATAGCTGCCATTGTGCCCAAAGCCGTTGTCCCCCGAGGCCGCGCCGGCATGCGCCGTTGATCCATCTTCGGCGGTGATCAGCGGACCGGAGGAGACTTCCTTGTATTCATTGACATGGCCCAGAACGACCTCGCCGGGTGCGATAAGATTGGAATACGTCTCTCGACCATGCTTGGGTGGGGGGCTTTTTCGGTCCCAATCCACTTTCGGCTCGCTGATACCATCGGCAAAACCGAAAGGCTCGATGCCGTCATTCAGGCGCGTCGGCAGTTCTTGGATGATGTCGAATGCATCGTGAAATGCGCGTTCAAGAATTGTCGACTTGAAAGGGCCGAGCCCGCGCTCGCGCGCATAGAGCATCAGCAGCACATGGACTTTACCGCCTTCCCACATCCAGTTTTCCGGCGCGTTTCCACCGGAATCACCAAGCCTTCGGATGCGGCTGTCTTCGCCCGCCATTCCGGCCAGAAATGGTTGCGAAAACTGCGCCAGAATCTCGTCCGGCAAACCAAGTGTGCGCAATCCGCCAGCCGTGAACGCAACCTGAAGCGCGACCTCGGGCGGGGTATCCAACCACTCGGCCGACGTTATGGGTGCGGATGCCAGCCAATCCCGAGCGGTCCGAGCATCCGAAACGGTCAGCAGCAGAAACTCGGCCTCGGGCAGCTTGCCATAACCAAACCGGATCAAGCCCTGCATGTCCGCGAAATCGACCGGTGTGGTCTGGATATCCCTGTTTTTGCTCATATCTTGGCCAGCCATTTGCGCAGCGCGCGAAGCCCGGGCGGCCGCCGTTCCAGCCCGGCGCGTATTTGCGAGTGCCTGTAGAGATCGACCGCAGTAAGACCGGGGTAGGCCTTGTACCAGACAAGGGTGGCTTGCTGGCGGTTCCGCAGGAAGCGTTTGAACTTGTGCTCCTGCTCGGCCCCATCCTTGATCAGAAACCGCGTACTGGGATAACCCACGCCGTTCGAAAACACGAGGTTGAGCCCCCAGGCAACTTTGTTGACGAAATCGTCCATGTAGCTTTCCAATGCACCATCGTAATTGCTGCAGAACATCACACGGCGCTTGTCATCGAAATAGACCCAACGCGCGAAATGGATTGTCTGAACGCGGGTGAGGTAGCCACGCGAGAAGATGTGCCTTGCTGCGTAATTCAACAGATACAGCGCAACCGTCGTCACCGCGCGCCGGAATCCACCGGGCTTGAGATCGCCAACCGCCGAAAAGGGGTTGGTGACGTCATGGTCTTCATAAGTGCCCATCGCAGCGATATGCGTGTCATCCGGGCGCGGCAGGATTTCGGGATCCGAACGCTCAAGTCGGCGCAGGCGCCAGATCAATAGCGGCGAGGCCAGCAGAACGAGCGGCGATATCGCCAAGAGCACCAACGGCACACCGAATTTTTCGGTCCAGTCGATGAAAACCCGCCGTAACGAAGGTGACCGCCTCGGCGTCAGGCGCAGGCGTCCTTCGCGCCGTTCGGCCGAGACAAATTCCTGCAACCGCTCGTGCAGCAGGATGGCATCTTTTGCCCCGTGGGCCTCAATAAGCGCGTGCAATTCCAATTTCAGAGCGTGCGCAAGCGCGGCTTCCTCGTGAATCTGCTGCACCGTGCGACCGCGCCTGTTTACGTAATTGGCGGCCTCGACCACATTGTGCCGGGCCATCCAATCACGCAGGTCCGTACCTTCACGGAAGTCCTCGCAATGCGAAAAGATGCGACGCAACCCTTCGCCCGCGTGATTTGCCATCTCAACCAGAAAGCTGTCCCGGTCTCCGTCCATATCGCCCAGAAACGCCAGATGCGGCGGGAAGGCGCGCGCTTCGACGCCATAAGCTTCAATGTCCCGCCATGTGTCGACTTGCGGAAGAAATAACCGCGCGACGTGCAAACGATCGAAATCAGCGAAGGGCACGATCGGGTTCTTGGGATCCGCAAGCCCCGGTTTAAGCACCATCTCGGACAGCAGCGCGCGCAAATCCTCGATGCGTCCCTCCGCAATGGGGGCCAAAATCAGAAAGGTGCTCTGCTGTGTCATGGCGGGGCCAGTCTACCAGATTTAGGACGATATCGCGTCAGCATTGAAATCCAGCGCGAAGTCGATCAGGCGATTGTCGTCCCAATAGACCTTGCCCAGATAGAGGCCAGGACCGATGGCCCGGATTTCGTCGCGGATCCATTGTGCGAGAAGCGATGTGTCGGAATAGTCCAGCACGATGCATTCCTTTCCATCGAGCCAGCTCTTGTCCTTGTAAACCTTGGCCAGAATGGCGTTAAGCCCAAACGGCAAGATACGATTGCGCAGCACCCCTTTCGACTGGTCGAAGACTTTGCCCTGCCAGGCAAAACTGTTGATAAAGCGCGAGATCAGCGGTGTGAATTTCGTGCCCGGGGCCACGATGGCGGTTCCTTCGGCTTCGCCGTCGGGAATGTCCCCGGCCGGTACGCTGGAAAACAGTTCGTCCAGTTCTTCCTGACTCATATCCATGAGCGACTCGATGCTATGTGCCATAATGGCCCCCTTTCTAGACAGTGACGTGTTTTGCATCCTCCAGAATGTCCTGGGCGGCTTTTTCGCCGACCATGTAAACAGAGGATGCGATGAAAAATCCCGGAATTCGCGGAAAGACCGAGGCGTCGGCTACCCGTAGCCCCTTTGTACTGTGTACGCGCAGGCGGCTGTCCAACACGCCGCTGTCGGGCGGCCCGATGGCGCAACTGCACGACGCGTGATGCCCCCAACACTCGTCACTTACAAACTGGGCGATTTCCGTATCCGTTTTGACATCCGGGCCGGGAATTTCCTCGGCCTCGATCTGGCCGTTGCGGCGCAGCGGCTCGGTCAGGTTGCGAACAAATTTCACCCCTTCGACAACCGCTTGCAGGTCGTCGTCGCCGCCTTGCTTAAAGTAGTTGAACTCGATGAGGGGCCGGTCGCGCGGATCAGCCGAGGCCAGCCGCACGCGCCCCGTCGCATTTGCTGTATGGGCCTTCAGGACGGCCCAGCTCAGATGGTTGCGGCTGCGCGCCAGATCAGCAGCATAGCCGGGGTAGTAGCCAGCGAACCGCCCTAACAATGCCATGCAAAACAAATCAGGCAGCTTCTTGTCCGGGCTCGAACGCCGAATAACGCCCAGCGCTGCGCCGTTGGTTGAATACAGACCCTTACCGGTGTCCTGCCATTCCCGCCATAGCGGATCGCCGGATTCATAACGGCAGTCGGTCAAGCTTTCCCAGCAATCCACCGCCATGCGGTTTACGACGGCAACTTCGTAGCGATCCTGCAGGTTGCGACCAACGCCGTCCAGCGCGATGCGTTGCGGAATACCCGCCCGAGCCAGTTCGTCGGCCGGACCAATTCCCGACAGCATCAGCAATTGCGGAGTGTTGAAGGCGCCACCCGCAAGAATAACTTCGTGTTTAGCCTGCACGCGCCGTCGAATTCCCTGACTGTCGCTTGGGGTTGCATGCGCACGATAAAGCCGCTCTCCCTTGAGGTATTCGACCCCGGTCGCGCGGTTCTGATCATCAAACAGAACCCGGGTCGCCAGTGCGTCCAGCTCGACCGTCAGACAATCCGGATAACGCCGTGCGGTTTCGAGCACCCGCTCTCGTGTGCCGATACGCCGTCCGTTTTGCGTGGTAAGCGGCGTGTAAACCAGGCCCTCGGCATTGTCGTCGATCCGGTCAAGGTCATTTGGATCTGCGGCACTCTTGAGCTGCCAGCGCAGGCGCCGTCGCACCTCGCCTGCATCACCCAGCATTTCGCGAACGGACGTGCGCACCATGTCCATGAGGTCGTCGTCGCGAAAGGCCGCCCGCGGGATCGCCTTTTCCGTCGAAAGCCAACCGCGATAGCCGTGGCCGGTCCGGTCGATGCCAATTGCATTCAGCGCCTTTTGCATCGGGCGATGGCGGCAGTTTTCGATCCGGCGGAAAATCTGATGCATCGCCTTCGGCGACCAACCGGCGTCGCCGGTAATCTTCTCGATGTGGCGCCAGTCTTCGTGATGCGGGTATACGAATATCATTGCGTTGTGTGCCGTGCAGCCACCCAGCGTACCCGCCCGTGGGTACAGTACGCCATCCGGCCCCGCCTTTGGATCGCGCGCCTGCAGGGCCGGGTCGGCATAGTGGCTGACATGAAAGTCCCAGCGCAGTGCTTCATTCTCGGTGGCGAAGGGATGAAATGCCGGCACGTCGTAGTCATCGGGCAACCGGTTTTCCGCGCTCATTCCTCGTACTCCACCTTGCGCCGAACGGGGATCGCTACCGGCCTCCAGAAGCAGCACGCGCATTCCCGCTTCGGCCAGTCGGGCCGCAACCGTGCCGCCGCCCGCGCCCGAGCCGACGACGACATAGTCATAAATGGGCGCGTCCACGCTCATACCTCAGAAACGTTTGAGGTAGGCGATCAGATCCTCCTTCTGCGGATCCGTCAGCCGGGTTCCGAAATAATGACCACGATTGACGACGAAGTCGGGGCATTTGCTGAGTTCGAGAAGCGGTTCGACCAGATCAGCGAACATGGCCCGCACTTGAGTATTGCTGGCATTGTCGGGCAAATCCTTCAGGTTCCGCTTGATCATGATGACAAGCCGGGCGAGCCTGAAATCGTGCTCGATCCGTTCCAACAAGTCGGCGTTGTCGAGCCGTATGTTGAGATTGGCAAGCAGGTTGATCGGTGTCCCCGCGGGGATCGGGCCCAGTTCGATGTCGCCGTTTTCGCTGAAAAGCCAGGGCAGTTCGTCCCGGAAGGGTTCGAACAGGCGCACCAGGAAGTCGGGCTGGAAACCACGCGGGATCATCAGGTAGCTTTGCTCGGTCGTGCGATCGATTAGTCCGGGCACCTTGTCGCCCAGTTCGCTGTCACGCAGCCGGCGTTCTGGCCACAGCATCTTGCGAATACCATCGTCGAAGGTGCGCATCCTGGCTGCGACCGACGGGTCGGGTTCATAATAGCCCACCGTGTTGTTCAACAGATACGGCGCCGTCGACCAGAGACTGATCAGCGAAGGTACACGCGTGTAACCACGACCGCCTGCAGGCATTTCGTACTTGAAGGGTTCGCCGGTCACCGGATGGTGCACCTCGATCTCGCCGACCGACGGCAGCGCCTTGTAAGTCGAGGACGAAAAATTGTCCCAGATGTTACCCTCGATGGCGTTTGTCGCCAGCGGGCTGCAGGCGTTTGTCTCAAGTAGCGTGACCGGAATCCGCATCTCATTCGACAGATAGTTATTTTCCAGAAAATCGTCGGCGTTGACGATTTCGGTTATCTCTGCCTTGAATTGATCCGTCTTGGTCAGCTCCCAGTAGTTCGACCAGCACTGCAGGTATCCCGGCCCCGAACATCCGCCTGGCATGGCCGCAAAGGCCGTTTCGGGCAACTTGGAGGAATGGCAGCGGGCGCAGTTTTCGGCAAACAGCATCTTGCCCCGGTTCACCGTCTCGTCATCTTCGGTCAGGTGCTCTGCCCCGCCCGGCGCGTCAGCCAAGTAATCCGGACGTCCGGCCTTGAGGAAATAGAGCGCAGTCAGCGGGGACTGCAGTTCCGTCGCGCGCCAATAGGCCGAATTCTTCTGCGCGGTTTCAATCTCGATGGGCGTGATCGTGCGGCCTCCGACAATCGGGTTGAAGTGCCGCGTCCATTCTTCACTGAAAAGACCGATATTGAGATAAACCCGGTTTAGCGCCCCAAGCGCGCCAACCGAATCCGCGCCGTCCTTCAGGACGCGCGGGCTGAAGCTGATATCGGGCGGCTCAAAAAGCTGGGTCAGCGGACCCTGATCCACGAAATCCTGAAACTGCATGTTGTCGCGCTCGCCCCCGGTCAGGCGTTCCTCGCCCAACCTTTCGGCTATGCGCAGACGTTCCTCCAGCAGATAGATCGCGTTCATTGTGCGCGGGTTGTTGATGTAGTCAGGCGACACCAGCGACGTATCAAGCGATCCGGGCCGCGCTGTGTGAATCAACTGGACCATGTATTGCCGGTCGTCCGGCTTCCACGCGAACACCCTGTCGAACCAGAAATACTGGGCGCCCACCGTCGCATTGAGATTGCGCATCTCGGGGTTTTCGGGGTCCTCCGGCGGGTCGATCGGGCTTGGACCGACATGGCAGAAAGCGCAAGACATGCCAACGCGATAAGGCCGGACCAGATCCTTGTCGAAATAGTAATCGGGGTCGTTGTAGAAACGCTCGGGATCCCAACGCCGCTCAGCGCGTTCGTCGAAATCCGGGTTGGGGAATAACCGAAGACCCAGAACGCCGGTTGGTTCACCGTAATATGAGCCGACAGGCATGTTGCGGCCCCGCGCACCGATTTCAACGCCCGGATATTTTTCGGCGTTGTCAAATGGGTCGGCGGCGCAATCGTCACGCCGTTTGTCCAGCCAGAGCCCATAGCGTTCGGGATCCGGGCCAGTCGCCTGATCGAAACACGGTTCGTTTATCAGACCCAGATATTCGAACCGATTGGCGCGTTGCGCTGGCAGATCAGGATGCGAAGACAGGGTCTTGAGAAGATCAAATTGACCGAACGTGTCGCGCGTCAGGCGATCCCAAAGCAAATCGTTGCCGCCGGTCCAGACCATCCACATGTTGCGACCCTTGATTTCATCCGGGCCAAGCGGAATGCCGTTGTCGATCTTGGCGAAATAGTCCTCGTCCGCGGGTGGAAAAGTCGTTTCGTCTCGCCCGACCAGCATTGCCTCGTCAAGCGGGCCTGAAAAAAGCTGCGCCAGGGCGGCAACGGGCAGAAGTGCGACCGGAAAAGTCAGCGAAATAATGCGACAAAACATCAGGCAAACTCCAATCTTCAGCTAGAAATTGGCATCAACCTCTCAGTTGGTACTGTCATATCAGTGTTGGTCCGAATCGAATTTATTGCAACCATGAAGGGAAAGCCGGGTATTTGCGCCTGGATCAAAGGGTTGGTTTTTGCGGCTGACGCGTTTTGGCGACCAGTTTGTGGGACCGTATGACGGTGTGCTCCGGTCGTCTGACCAGTAAACCGGATGAGGCTTTTATTGTTTTATTTCAAAGTCGTAATGACATGATAGTTTTTCACCGATGAGCCTACTGCCTCCTTCTGGCCACCGGTGCGCGAGGGAATTGATTAGTCCGAAGGTGCGTTATGGATGACCATAAAGACACAAAGACGGCAGCGGGCCTTCCTGAAGGGCGCAAACCGCGCACACGACCGAACAAGCGGCTCATTGTGTTCGCTGACGGTACAGGCAACGCATTCGGTGGTCAGGCATCGAACATCTGGCGACTTTATGAAGCCATCGACAAACGCGGGCTTAGTCCCCTGAAGTCCAGCCCGCAACTGGCGCGTTATATCCCGGGTGTCGGAACGTCATCGATTGGACTGGTGCGCTTGTTTGACGGTGCCACGGGGCTGGGCGTGCCGGGCAACGTGCAAAAGCTGTATCGATTCCTGTGCTGGAACTGGGAACCCGGTGACGAAATCTGGATGTTCGGCTTCAGCCGTGGAGCCTTTACTGTGCGTACGCTGGCTGGACTTATCAGCTCCCAAGGGTTGATGCCCCGGGAAGTCGACGGGACCACCGTTTCCGTCGCGGAAATGCATCGAAACTCGAAAGGCGCGTGGCGTGCCTACAGACGGCAGACCGCGCCATTTCGCGACCCGCGCACAGGCAAGGTTCGCATGAGCCCGACCGTCTCGATCGGGCGCTTCATCCGGGATGCTTGCGTATGGGCAAAACGGACCATCAGCAGACAGAAGAAACATGTCCAGGTGACAGAGATTCTGCAAAGCAAGCAACCAGAACGTTGCGCCGGCCAGATCAAAATCAGGTTCCTGGGCCTGTTTGATACGGTCGAAGCTTATGGAGTGCCGCTGGAAGAGCTGCGCGCGGTGTTCGATTTCTGGATATGGCCCATCAGTTTTCGCAACCGCGTCTGCAGCCAGGTTGTAGAACATGTCTGCCACGCCCTGTCCCTTGATGATGAGAGACGCACCTATCACCCGCTGCGATTTGATCAGACTCCACAACTCGATCTCAAGGGCTCAGGCAATCAGAAGGACGGGCCAAGGATCCAGGAGGTTTGGTTTGCCGGTGTCCACGCCGACATTGGTGGCGGATATCCCGACGATGAAGCTTCGCTTGAGCCGCTGATCTGGATGATTGAGGAAGCCAGAAAGGATGGCCTGATCTTCATTGACGAAAAGGTCCACGAACTTGACAGCCGGCGCTCGAAAAATGCGTTGATTCACGATTCACGCAGCGGATTGAAATCGGCCTACCGCTACACGCCCCGACCCGTTGAAAGTGGTGAGGCATTTGGTGGCAAGCCTGTCGTGCACAGCTCGGTCGTCCAAAAAATCCTGACTGGCCGCGATGGCTATGCGCCAGTGATGATGAACGACGATTTCCAGCCGCACGATCAACCACAACAGGTTTCACTGCACCACAACGCGGAAGTTGCCGAGCAGGTCAAGGCACTGGTCTTGTGGCGCAGGATCGCAAATATCTCGTTCATCAGCCTGCTTTTGTTCGCATTGGTCCTGCCATGGGCGGGCGAGCCCGTCCGGGCCATGTTGCAGCCCGGCCGACCGCCGGTCGGGTCAGATGGCGTCGTGCTGCCCGACGCTATATCGTCCGTCGCACCCGGCATCGTTCAGCCCTGGATACAGTCTCTGTGGAAGCATCCAGTGCTTTCGATACCGCTCATCGTGGCAATTGTGGCGCTGTTTCTGTCCGGCGCGGCGCTTCGGGACCGGATAAAGGATACCGCCCGTCAGGCCTGGACCTCGGATCGCAAAACCAATTTGCAAAAACCGGCAGACCGGTTTCTGGTTCGAACGGGCAATTTGCTGCAATCCAGCCGAACGTTGAATGCGGCTTATGCATTTCTGGGTACCAAGCTGGTGCAGGGCGTCTTGGCTGTGTTGATCTTGCTCGGCGTGTTCAAGCTTTTGCATGTCGTCAGCCTGATGTTCACCACCGTCAGCGGCAGTCTGTGCCCAGACACTGACCCCGGACATGTGATCGAACCGGGAAGCACTTTTGTTCTGCAAGATGAGTTCTCGACCCAATCTGTTTGCTGGCCGACTGGTGTCGATCTTGTCGAAGGGCAAACATACTGGATCAGGCTCGAGGAAACAGAGCCATTCACCGACAGAGGCGCACGCGTTCCGATGACCGGGTTCCAGACCAACAAACGGGTGTATGTACTGGGCAGCCTGATACGACGTTCGAGCGCAAACTGGTTTCAACCGGTCGCGCAAATCGGGGCGAAGGGCCAATCGATTTTACCGCTTTTTGACTACACAGACAAAACCACGGCGTTCATTTCGTGCTTTGATGACATGGCCGCCGAAGACGGACACAAATGCGATCCGATTGATGCACCCAAGGCGATGACGGCGCGTATCCGGGCAGAGAGAAGCGGACCGCTGTTTCTGTACGTGAACGACGCGATCATCTGGCCCTTTGACGGTTTCTATGCAAACAACGGTGGCTCCGCCCGTGTCAGCATCCTTGCAGAGAAACCGCCGCTATAACTCGTGATGCAGCGGAACTGTTTCAAAGCTCTGACCGTCAACATGCGCTCCCTCCGCTTTTGCAGAAGTGCAGCAATCAAGACTGTCGCCTAATGCCTGGGTGCAGTGCAATCAGCCGCGAAAGGCAATGTCCCAACTGAGTTACCGAGAACCCATTGCCTTTACAAACTGGTTCTGGCACCAGCCCGACAACTATGACGGAAACGAGCATTTCGGAAGGTTTCGCCAGTTTTCAGACCAACCAGGGATCAAATGGGATGATGCCCGGCATGTCTCGACCGCGCGAGGGTATCTGGTCGAATTCGAAGGTTCCTCGATCCAGAACTGATGAGTTGGAGTTTTTTCAGCAGAAACTGGTTTTCTGTCTCAGGGAACTTTGACGGCATGCACCATATTTCGAGATCGTCGTAGCACACAGAAATGCGCTCCAGAAGCCTAACCATTGGGGCGACTTCAGTTCTGCTACCGCGCCCGTCTTTGAAACCTCAGGCGCGACTTCGCTCGGGAAACGGACGGATGGTTCTCACGGCTGACTTGCCAGTTCTCCCTCTCAACGAAAATCAACAGGCAACACGTCGCATGGTGCGTTCGCATCGGAGTTTCTGGGTCCAGGTCAGATTGCCGAAGAGAAAAAGTTGAGCACGGATCGGTGGCAGTCGATTCTACATCACACAAGCGTAATTTTTTGCATTAAGCTGTCTGGAGGTCTCCGGCCTTTAGCTCTGACTATTTTCGACTGACCCGGGCCGCTGTCACAAGACTGTAGCCAATACCTTGCAGAAGACCTTCGAAACACGAACCCAACAGGTGTCCCATGACTATGAAAAACACAACGGCCCTTTCTCGCCGTCAGTTTCTTGCCACGACCACGGCTGGCGCAGCGCTTGTCGTGCTGCATCCCTACTCGGCAGCGGCAAGTGGAAATCAGGCGCACCTGCGGATTATGGAAACCACGGATATTCACGTCCACGTGTTCCCATATGATTACTATGCCGATAAGCCCCGCGACACGGTGGGTCTGTCGCGCACCGCTTCGATCATCAATCAGATTCGGTCAGAAGCCACGAACTCCCTCCTGGTCGACAACGGCGATTTTCTCCAAGGCAACCCCATGGGCGACTACATCGCCTATGAGCGTGGAATGAACGAGGGCGACAGCCATCCGATCATAACGGCGTTCAACACCGTCGGCTATGACGCGGCCACCTTAGGCAACCACGAATTCAACTACGGCTTGAGCTTTTTAGAGAAAGCACTTGCAGGCGCGGAATTCCCGGTTGTTCTGGCCAACGTGGCCAAGGAAAAGGGTGCCGGCCCGCTCGGGGACAAGACGTTGGTTCAGCCGTACACCATCCTCGACCGCGAGATTGAGATGGGCGACGGCACCAAACACCCGATCAAGATCGGCGTCATCGGCTTTACCCCGCCGCAGATCATGAACTGGGACCGCAAGCATCTGGATGGCAATGTCGAGACGCGCGACATCGTTGAAACCGCCAAAGCCTACGTCCCCGAAATGCAGGAACAGGGCTGCGATCTGATTATCGCCCTATCGCATTCGGGGATTGGCGAAGCCGACCATACAGACGGTATGGAAAACGCCTCGGTCGCACTCGCAGGGGTTGACGGGATCGACGCACTTGTGACCGGGCACAATCACCTGGTCTTCCCGTCACCGACCTTTGCGGATCGCCCCGGTATCGATGTCGAGAAAGGGACGCTGATGGGGAAACCAGCCGTCATGGGCGGATTTTGGGGCTCGCATCTGGGCATTTTGGACCTGCTGCTGGAACGCGACGGATCCGAATGGCGTGTCGTCACCACCACCTCCGAAGCGCGCCCGATCTCGAAGCGGAACGAAGACCGCTCGATTACGGCTCTTGTCGGTGACGATCAGAAAGTGCTGGATTCGGTTGCCGTAGAACATGAAGAGACGCTGGCCTATGTCCGCCGCGCGGTGGGCAAAACCTCAGCTCCGCTGCACAGTTATTTTGCGCTTGTGGCGGATGACCCTTCGGTCCAGATCGTCTCGATCGCGCAGAAATGGTATATTGATCAGATGTTGAGGGGGACCGAGCACGAAGGGCTGCCGATCCTGTCGGCAGCGGCACCTTTCAAGGCCGGGGGTCGGGGTGGACCAGATTACTACACCGATGTCCCGGTTGGTGATGTCGCAATCAAGAACGTGGCAGACCTGTATCTGTACCCCAACACCGTGCGGGCCGTGCGGGTCAACGGGGCGCAGGTGCGCGGTTGGCTGGAACGGTCGGCAGGCATGTTCAATCAGATCGTGCCCGGTTCCAAGGACGCGATCCTGCTGGACCCAAGCTTCCCGTCCTACAACTTCGACGTCATGGACGGTGTGACGTATCAGATCGACCTGTCTCAACCCTCACGCTTTGGCCCCAAGGGGGAAGAGGTCAATCCCGACGCTGCGCGGATTGTGAACCTTCAGTTCAACGGCGAGCCAGTGACAGACGACATGGAGTTCGTCATCGCCACCAACAACTACCGCGCCTCGGGCGGTGGATCCTTCCCGGGCGCCTTGGGGGACACGGTTGTTTTCGAGGCCCCTGATACAAACCGCGATGTGATCGTTCGCTATATCGTCGAGCAGGGAACAATCGACCCCAAGGCGGACGCCAACTGGTCGTTTGCCCCGCTTGAGGGGACCACCGTCCTGTTCGAAACCGGGCCCAAGGCTCGTGATTATATGAACGATGTCAAAGGTGTAAGCATTGAAGACGCCGGCGACGGTGCCGACGGTTTCGCAGCGTTCCGTATCAAGCTTTGATGCGCAAAAGTTCAATCTCAAGGGCGGCCGATGGGTCGCCCTTTGTTTAATCTCGAAGCCTGCTCCGTCTCCTCGGTAACAGCTGCCTGCGTGAGGTCGTGCCTTGACTTCTCTCTACCTACTGATAGGTAGTTGCTTGTTGATTGATCCGCCCAAAGGGACATGCCTCATGAAATTCTATGACGTTGAAGGTTTCCCAAATCCTGCCTGTGCCTGTATCGCGCTTGCTGATAAACGGGCCAAGGACAGGGTTGAATTCGTCCCCGTGGATATGATGGGCGGCGAGCATTACACGAAGGCGTTCAAGGCCAGGAACCCCGAGGCCGTGGTACCCTGCCCGGAACTGGCGGGTGGCACATACATCTCGCAATGCCATGCGATCACCGAATTTATCGGCGCGGCCTTGGCCGATTTTGCAAAGGTTGACATTTCCGAAAGATTGAAAACCTGCAGTCTTGGCGCGCCAAACTTTCGAACTGCCCACCTGTAGCGGGTTAATCCCCGGGTCGTCGGCATCACACATCGCAGAAGGAATCGGACCAATGGAAATAAACTCGGACTTCTCAGATCGCGTTGTAGTTCACTCCGACCAGCTTGCGTGGCAAGCCTCGCCCATGAAGGGTGTAGAGCGCAGGATGCTGGACCGGATCGGAGACGAGGTGGCACGCGCCACCACAATCGTGCGCTATGCGCCGGGCAGTCATTTTTCCGCCCACACTCATACAGGGGGCGAGGAGTTCATCGTTCTTGATGGCGTGTTTCAGGACGAACACGGCGACTTTCCCGAAGGCACCTACGTTCGCAACCCCCCGACCACGCAACATACGCCGGGGTCGGAGCCCGGGTGCACCATCTTTGTCAAACTCTGGCAATTCGACATGGAGGACCGCAACCAGTTCCGCAAGACAATGGCGGATGAGCTGGCCGCGCCGGAAAACGGCGTCGCCACGGCGGTCCTGCACAAAGACAAGCGCGAGGTTGTCACTTATAGCCATCTGGATGCGGGCGCGACGCTGACCTCGGATGCCACAGGAGGCATCGAGGTTCTGATCATCGACGGCTCGGTCACAGAAAGCGGGGATGAACTGGTCAGGAACGACTGGCTGCGCCTGCCCGAAGGTCAAAGCCTGTCAGCCGTTGCAGGGCCTAGTGGTGCCAAAATCTGGATGAAGACCGGTCATCTGCCGTTTGCCCGGCCACCAGCGGTGTAACCGATGACCCGGCAAAAACCCTTGGCACTTGTCGCCGGAGCGGGAGCTGGCCTTGGCCAATCTCTGGTGTCGCGTTTTCAGGCCGAAGGCATGGAGGCGGTTGGTCTTGGCCGTAGCCGTCCGGAAAACCCCGTCGGCGCGTTTCACGAGGTCGATCTGTCCGACCCGGACCTGACCGCACCAATCATTGCAGACCTGATCGCGGAACACGGGCCGCCAAAGATTGTCGTGCACAACACCGCAGAGCTTGTAGTCGCGCCTTTCACAGAAACGTCTCTGGATGACTTTCAGCGCACATGGACCTCGATGGTACAAACCCTGGTCGTGGTGGCGCAATCGGTGATGCAGCCGATGGTCCGTGGTGGCGGCGGTGCCCTGATCGTATCGGGGGCAACCGCCTCGCGGCGCGGCGGGGCCCGTTTTTCGGCCTTTGCCTCGGCCAAGTTTGCCCTGCGCGGACTGACACAATCGCTGGCGCGCGAATACCAGCCGGCGGGTGTTCACGTCGCGCATGTCCTTCTGGACGGCATCATTGATACAGCCCGGTCGCGCGATCGCCACAGTCTGGATCCTACCAAGATGATGAAGCCTGAAGACATCGCGCAGGCCTATTGGCAACTGGCGCAGCAGCCGCGTTCGACCTGGACCCATGAGCTGGACCTGCGCCCCTTGAGTGAGGCGTTCTGAGGCATGCGCACGGATACGCTTATCATTGGTGCAGGGCTTTCGGGTCTCAGCCTGGCGACGCAACTGATGGATCAGGGGCAGGACGTTCTGGTGGCCGAGGCACGCGCCCGTCTGGGCGGGCGCATCCTGACCGAAGCGCAGGGCGACGGTTATTTCGACCTGGGCCCGTCCTGGTTCTGGCCGGGTCAGCCCCGGATTGCCGCGCTGATCGACCAGCTTGGATTGGATCGGTTCGAACAGTTCAGCACCGGCGCGCTGAGTTTCGAGGATGAGCACGGCCGTGTCGAGCGCGGCCGGGGATTTTCATCGATGGAAGGGTCATTTCGCCTGAAAGGCGGCCTTGCCGCCTTGATCGATGCACTGGCAGCCCGAGTGCCTGCCGGACTGATCCACCTGTCCACCCGGATCACCGCGCTGACGCAAACCGAAAACGGAGTGCTGGCCACCACGCAATCGGGTCAGCAGATCAGCGCACAGCGTGCGGTTCTTGCGTTGCCCCCGCGCGTCGCGGTTGAGCTGACTTATTATCCACCTTTACCCAAGCAAACTCGCTCCGCCATGCGCGAGGTCGCGACCTGGATGGCTGGACAGGCAAAGGCGATTGCCGTGTACGACACACCCTTTTGGCGCGAGGCGGGACTGTCGGGCGACGCCATGAGCAGGCGCGGGCCGATGGTGGAAATCCACGACGCTTCGCCCGCCGGAGGCCGTATTTATGCGCTGTTTGGTTTTATTGGCGTTCCACCACACATGCGCGCGGATGAACAGACGTTGCGCCAGCAGGTTCTTGCACAACTGGTGCGCCTGTTTGGCTCAACGGCGGCAAATCCAAATGCGCTTTACATCAAAGATTGGGCATTCGACCCCTTCACCTCTACCGACCTGGACTTGCAACCTCTGTACACGCATCCGCGATACGGATTGCCGCAAGCCATGCGGGGCGTCTGGAGGGATCGAATCATTTTCAGCGGCACGGAAACAGCCGCGCAATTCGGGGGATATCTTGAAGGCGCGCTGGAAGCGGCAGAAACCGCAGCGGCTTTGGTGCGTAGGGAAAGGGTTTAGACGCCATGGAATCAGATACAAAGACGGC
Organism: Ruegeria sp. AB8; assembly: GCF_056542605.1. Taxonomy (NCBI): domain Bacteria; kingdom Pseudomonadati; phylum Pseudomonadota; class Alphaproteobacteria; order Rhodobacterales; family Roseobacteraceae; genus Ruegeria; species Ruegeria sp. AB8. Next base: position 50,505 of record NZ_JBQGAB010000013.1, on the reverse strand, counting down.
TCTGCTGAATTCTGCCGAGCGTGCCGCCCGCAGCAAAGGGTTTGACGGGTTCAGCTACGCTGACCTTGCCAAAGAGGTGGGCATCCGCAAAGCCTCGGTCCATTACCATTTCCCTACCAAAGACGCGCTGACGATTTCGTTGATGGTCCGCTACCACAGCGACCTGTCCGGCCGCTGTGCCGAGATTGAACGGCTGTATGACACGGCGGGCGAGCGGATAAGCGCGTTGATCGCGCTCTATCGCACAGCATTGAATGGCGGAAAAACCCTGTGCCTGTGTGTCTCGTTGATCAGCAGCCGGGAAAGCCTTTCACATGAAGTCACTGATAAAATTCGTGAATTCCGCATCATGATGGTTTCGTGGATCGAAGGGGTCTTTACGTTGGGCAAGGCAGATGGGTCGATCTCGGGCGTTGGTGAACCAGGGGCGGAAGCGCGTGCCGCATTGGCCTTGCTGGAAGGCGCCCATCTGGCCGCGCGGGCCGAGGAAAGCCTGCAAACCTTTGATGACGCAGTGGCAATACTACAGTCGAGATGCTGACACGGGCCTGGTCCTGATCGCACGGGCGCGGCAACGCTTCAATCAAACCATCCAGATGCGGTCGTCCACTGCCGGTGATCCAAACTAGAAACGACGGATTGTTTGGCCCGCGGGCCAAACTAACGCTTGAAACTCAGTCACCATCCGCGACCCCTTCGGCCCGGGCACGCGCGCGGCGGCGGCGGAAGCTAGGCAGCAACACCAGAAGCACGGCAAGAACCAGAAGACCCAAAGTCATCGGCCGCTGCCAGATAAAACTCATGCCATCATAAAGTTGCATCGCGCGCGAAAAGTTGTTCTCAAGCAAGGGTCCAAGAATGAACCCGATCAACAGAGGTGCCAGAGGATAATCGGCAAAGCGCAGGATCGTCGCGCAAACTCCAAAGCCGACCAGGATCAGCAATTCGGTCGCATTGTTCTGCCCGATATATGCCCCCATGAGCGTGAAGAACAAAATGAACGGGATCAGGAAGTTGCGCGGAACGGCCAGTACCTTGGCGATATAAGGGATCAGCGGCAGGTTCAGGATCAGCAGCACCAGATTTCCAAGATACATCGAAATAATGACGGCCCAGAAAATCTGCGGCTCATCGATCATCAGGCGCGGTCCGGGGCTGACATTCAGCGCGATCAGTGCCCCAAGAAGGATCGCTGTGGTACCCGACCCGGGAATGCCCAGCGTCAGAAGCGGTACAAACGACCCGGTACAGGCGGCGTTGTTTGCGCTTTCCGGCGCGGCGATACCCTTGATCTCGCCTTTGCCAAAACGCTCCTGTTCTTCCTTCGGCGCGATGTTGCGTTCCACCGCATAGCCAAGGAAAGAGGCAATCGTCGCCCCCGCCCCCGGGAGAACGCCGATGAAGAACCCTTGAATGGACTGGCGTCCGATGACCGGGGCTATCTTTCTCGCCTCGCTGCGGTCAATTCTCAGGTTCGTGATTTCACCACTATCGCCATCCCCGGTTTTCGACCGGTTGGGGTCCAGAACAAGGTAGATCGCTTCCGGCAAAGCAAACATTGCCATGGCCAGCGTGATGAAACCAAAGCCCGACTGCAGGTCCATGATGCCCATGGTGAAGCGCGGCGCGTTGAACAACACACCTTCGCCCACTGTCGCCATGATCAGACCCAGGAAGGTCATCAACAGCGCTTTGCTGACCTGCCCCGTTCCGGCAAAGGCGGCAATGGCCGAAAGACCGACGACCATCAGCGCGAAATACTCCGAGGAATGAAACAGCAGTGCCACCGAGGCCAGAGCCGGCGCAAAAACCATCAGCAGCACCGCCCCGATCGTGCCCCCGGCAAAGGACGAGATTGCGGCCACGGTCAGCGCCTTGCCAGCCTGCCCTGAACGGGCCAGCGGGTAGCCGTCGAAACTGGTTGCAACTGTCGAGGCCACCCCTGGCGCGTTGATCAGGATCGATGATGTCGATCCTCCGAAGACAGCACCGTAGTAGACGCCAGCCAGCAGGATCAATGCGGCCGACGGGTCGCCGATGGTAATCGCGATCGGGATCATGATCGCAATGATCGACATCGGCCCCAGACCCGGCAGCATGCCAATGAAGGTACCGATCAGACAACCGCCGATCACCATAAGAATGTTTGTGAACGTAAAGGCCGTCGCGAGGCCCATCATGAGTCCTTCAAGCATGTCAGCCTCCGTTTGCCATCGCGTTCAGAAATCCGGGAAACGGGCTGAGGAAAATGCCAAGTATCACTTCCACCAGATACCAGACCACCCCGGCGGCAATGGCACTGACAATGACCATCAGCACGTACCGGCGCTCGCCGAGACTGAAGCTTCCCACCGTGAGAAAGAGGAAGGTCGAGACCAGAAATCCCAGCGGACGCAGCAGCAGCGCATAACCGACCATCAAGGCCACCAGCAGCAACGCCTGACCCAACTTGTATTCATGCAGCTTCGCCAGATTGATGTCCGCCGCATCTTGTTTCTCAGGTGCTTTTTCCAACCCCAGAATAATGGACACCGACATCAGAATAGCACCTATGGCCAACACCTTGGGAAAGCTCGACGGCCAGATTGGGCTGCGCCGCATGATTGGCGGCAACAGGTCGTCCATGGTGAAATAGGCGGTATAGCCATAGGCCAGACAGATCAGAAGAATGACAAGTGCAATCCAGCGATCCAGTGCCATTTCCATCCCCTCCCCTTTTTTTGTTTGAGGTGTCCGGCACACAGCCGGGCACCCGTTTTTCAGGATATCGCAGACCGCGTCAGAGGAAGCCCAGCTTCTTCATCAGGTCGCCGATTTCCTGTTCCTGCTGCTCCAGGAACGTACGGAAATCATCACCGTTGTTGTGGATATCGACCCAACCGTTACGATCTCGGACTTCCACCCATTCCGGCGTGTCGTACATTTTGGTCAACGCATCCTGATACATCGCCAGCTTGTCTTCCGGCAGTCCGGGTGCGGCAAAGAACCCGCGCCAGTTGACGAACGTGGTGTCATTGCCCTGCTCTTTCATGGTCGGAGCATCGGGATAAGCGTCCACACGCTCGTCAGAGGTCACGCCGATTATGCGCACCTCACCGGCCTTGGCCAACTCCACCGCTTCCGAGAAGCCCGTCGAAACGGCCTGTACCTCACCCGACAGCAAACCGGCCATGGTTGCACCGCCGCCGTCATAGGGGACGTATTTCATGGCCACTGGGTCAGCACCGGCCGCCTGAAAAACCATGGCGGCGACCAGATGATCCATACCGCCAGGTACCGAACCACCACCCACGGCAACGCCGTTCGGGTCGGCGTTGAAGGCCTCGATCAACCCGTTCAGGTCCTGAATCGGGCCATCTGCCGCGACCACAAGCGCCGCGTAATCCCCGATGGTCCCGGCCACAAGGGTCAGATCGCGGAAGTTCTGCGGGAAGATGCCCGTTAACGACCGAATCACGATTGGGGTCGAGTTGACCATAAGCGTGCCGTGGTTGCTGTCGGCGTTTTCGATCAGATAACCGATGGCCTTGCCACCGCCGCCGCCTGACATGTTCTCGTAGCTGGCCGATCCGACCAGCCCAGATTCCGTCAGTGCCTCGCCAGTACCACGCGCGGTGCCATCCCAACCGCCGCCGGCACCGCCGGGGATCAGAAAGTGGATACTTTCAACGACTTGTTCCGCGTGCGCCAGCGTTGGCGCGCCAAGTGAAACCGCCGCCACGGCGGCAGCCGCAAATGTCCTGCGGGTTAGATTGAATTTTGCCATGATTTCCTCCCATTGGCTGGCATTTCCTTGTTTTGTTTAAAGTGGTTCCTTCGCAATCAGGATACCGTCTTCATCGCAGTAGATGTAACTTCCGGGCTCGAAGAGCACGCTGCCAAAGGCAACCGGAACGTCTATTGCGCCGATCCCTGTCTTGGCGGACCGAACCGGAGTTACGCCCAGCGCTTTGATGCCAAGGTCGAGCTGCGCCAGACGCTTGCTGTCTCGGACAGCACCATTGATGACGATCCCGGCCCACCCGTTGGCGATCAACCTCTCCGCCATCATGTCCCCCAACATAGCTGTTCGGAGTGACCCACCGCCATCAACTACGATGACACCGCCATTTCCCTGTAAAGTAAAGAGTTTCTCTTGAATCAGACGGGTATCTTCCGCTGTCACAGCAGTATGAATACGCCCCGAAAAGCTGCGTTTTGCACCGTAATCGTTGAACCGTTGCAGTACAGGGCGCACCTTGTCCGGATGGGCATCACTCAGATCCGTCGTAGGTCGGCTGGTCTGGAAACTGGTCAATGCGCTTCCTCCATCAATTCGGATGGGTAAAGGACGGCCCCTTCCATAATTCGCCTCTGCGTGCGGAAAGTACCGGCCGATATTGCCTCGGGTCCCGACGGGCCTGGCCGGACATCCGCGATGGTTGGCAAGTCACCCGATGGGTTTCCAATGCGTAATTCCTGACCCTCAGGTTGCGCGATCCTTTGCACCAGGCTGCCCGGTATCTGGGCTGCAACGGCGGTGCACATGGCCCCCGTCAGAGTAATCGCGCGATGAAAGTTGCCCATCGACACGAGCCGAACATTGATGTCATGGCTGTCCTTTTTGTGCAGGCTGCCATCCAGCGCCGTGAACTCAGCGGGCGCACCGAGCATCGCCACTTTAGGGCTGGATCGTTTTACGCCCTTGCGCGACGGAGCCATTCCCATTGCAACAGCACCAGCAACGCGAATTTCTTCGACCAGAGCCATAAAGTCCGGATCACCATCCAGATCCTGGGGGCGTTCGGTGGCGGTTTTTTGCAGATCAGCAGCGCGGAAAAACACCACCGGATTGGCCGCGTCGATCAGTGAGACCTCCAGCGCTCCGACCCCACGGATCTGTAGCGTATCCAGCGCATTGCCCGTCGGCAGCAGCTTGCCGGTTCCGGCCCCACCGGGTGCAAGGAAATCTATCGTCACTTTCGCCCCGGTTCCCGCCACACCGGGAATTTCAAGCGTGCCCTGTTCGACGGGCTGACCGTCCCGCACCGGAAAGCGCGCGTGATAAACGCCATTGGTATTGGTGCTGAATATGCGGACCAGCGCCTCACTTTGATCCGCTGCAACCTGCACCATGCCTTCCTCAACCGCGAAAGGGCCGACGCAGGAGGACATGTTTCCGCAGGCCGAGCCGTAATCGGCGACCGGTTCGTCCACGGCGATCTGCACGAAGGTATAATCCACGTCCGCATCGTCACGATCCGAAGGCTCGACGATGACCACCTTGGACAAGGACGACAACCCGCCGCCCATCCCGTTCAGCTGGCGCCCGTTGGGGTCGGGGCTTCCCAGGACATGCAGGAAAATGCGATCGCGCGCGGCCCGGTCCCTGGGCAGATCTGCACCGTTGAACACTACAGCCTTGGATGTACCGCCGCGATAAAACGCGGCCCGTAAACGTTCCGCCATCACGCCGCCCCCGCCAGAAATCCGCGGAACGCACGCGGCAGCAGACCGCCCTCGGCAAAGGTCGCACGCTCACCGTCATTGTACAGACGCAAATCCAGCGGCGTGGTATCCGTGCGACCATCCTTTCTGTGGATGGTCAGCTTGGCCTCGGTCAGATCATCGCTGAAGTCGATGTCAAAAGTCTCGGACCCGTCAAGTTGCAGCGTCCTGCGGTTCACGCCCTCCGGGAAACACAGCGGCGCAATCCCCATGTTTACAAGATTCGAGCGGTGGATCCGCTCAAAGCTCTCACAGATCACGGCGCGTATTCCGGCAAGCCAGGGGGCCTTTGCCGCCGTGTCCCGGGAAGAACCGCAGCCATATTCTTTGCCGCCGATCACCACCAGTTTCTGATCCCGGTCCAGATAGGTCTCAATCGCCTTGAAGACCGATGTAACCTCACCTTCAGGCTCGATCCGGGTCCACGAGCCTTCTTTGTCCGGGGTCATCTCGTTGCGCAGACGGTAATTTGCAAAGGTCGAACGAATAACCACATCCGAACATCCCCGGCGGGTCCCGAACGAGTTGAAGTCGCGTTGGGTGACACCCTTTGCCTGAAGGAACTGCCCGGCCTCAGAATCGGTGGTGATGATACCAGACGGCGATATATGGTCGGTCGTGACACTGTCGCCCAGAATGGCCAGCGGACGCAGGCCGCGCAGCGGTTCGATCCCGGCGTTCTCGGGGCGAATGCCTTTCACAAAGGGTGGAAATGAGACATAGGTCGAAGGCACCCATTCATATGTTCCGGTGCCAACCTCCATCGCGTTCCACTGGTAATTCACATCTCCGATTGCAGCGTAGTTGTCGCGAAACTCGTCAGGTGTGACATAAGTCTCGACAATCCGCGCCACCTCATCCGCCGAGGGCCACAGATCATTCAGCATCACCGGCTTGCCGTCCCGGTCCACCCCCAGGGGCTCGGTCGTAATGTCCTTATGGATCGTACCCATCAGCGCATAGGCCACGACCAGCGGCGGCGAGGCAATCATGTTGCGCGAAGCCAGCGGGTGAATGCGCCCGGCAAAGTTCCGGTTCCCGGAAAGGACCGCGATCCCTTTGACATCATTGTCCTTGATCGCCTTTTCGTGATCTGGATGCAGAGGTCCCGACATGCCGTTGCAGGTCGAACAGGAAAATGCCGCAACTTCGAACCCGAGGGCGTCCAAGGGCGCCTGCAGGCCGCTTTCCGCCAGGTATTTAGCCACGACCCGCGAACCCGGAGCCAGCGAAGTTTTGACATGTGGCTTGACAGTCAGGCCGCGCGCCACGGCGTTTCGGGCCACCAGCCCGGCTAGAACCATGTTGCGCGGGTTGGCGGTGTTGGTGCAGCTGGTGATCGCAGCGATGATCACATCGCCGTCACCGATGTCGTGATCGGCATTCGGGACCGGAACCCGACGGTCCGTTTCGCCCTCAAAAGTCAGACGCTCAGCAGCGGCGGACAGGTCAATCCGCTGTTCCGGCCGGGACGGGCCCGAAACGGACCGGCCAACCTTATCGAGGTTCAATTCAATCACCTGCTCGTATTCAATGGCCGCATCCGTACCATCGACCCACAGGTTTTGCGCCTTGCAGTAGCTCTCGGCCAGTGTGGCACTATCACTGCGGCCGGTCTGGCGCAGATACCCGATGGTGCGCTCGTCAACCGGGCAGAACACCATAGTGGAACCATATTCCGGCGCCATGTTTGCAATGGTGGCGCGGTCGGCGACGCTCAGCGCGGAATAACCGGTGCCAAACAGCTCAACAAAGGTGTCGACCACGCCGATGGCGCGCAGTTTCTCGGCGATGACCAGCGCAATGTCAGTGGCGGTGACATCGTCGGACGGGTTGCCCGTTACCTCAAACCCGATGACGCGGGGCACATTGACCGGGGTGGTCTCACCGAACAGCAGCGCTTCGGCCTCTAGCCCCCCAATGCCCCAGCCCATGATCCCCAACGCGTTGATCATCGGCGTGTGGCTGTCAGTGCCAAGGCTGGAGTCCGGGATCAGAACATCAGGGTTCTCGTTGGACGGCAAAACAGTCTGACCGAGATATTCCAGATTGACCTGATGGCAAATCCCACCCCCCGGCGGAATGACCCGTAGCCGTGGGAACCGTGCTTCACAGGCTTTAAGAAAAGCGAAACGTTCGCGGTTGACCTCAAACTCTCGGTCCATGTTCTTGGCCAGCGCAAACTTGTCCGCCCAATGGTTGATCGACATGGAATGGTCGATCACCAGGTCGACCGGCAGGCTCATATCAACTACGTCCGGATTTCCGCCCACCTCCTCCAGCCGGTTGCGCATGGCCATGATGTCGATCAGCGCCGGAATTCCCAGCATGTCGTGCAACAACAGCCGTGCAGGACGGAACGGCACAGCGTCGCCAGAGCGCCGGAGCACATCCAGCGCCGCCGCGCCTCCTTCGGAATGACGCGCAGCATTTTCCGCCAGAACCCTTAGAGAGTATGGAAGCTTTCGAAATTCGGGGCCCAATAGGGCGCAATAGTCCACGGCCCGCAAAGATGTGTTGGCGATCGGTTTGTAGGTTGCGATTGTCACGGTTGCCTCCTGATTTGCTGACAAGCTAGACACCGGCGCCGGATATCAGCAAGATCGAACCGACTCCATTTCACCTGACAGAATGCTATGCCCGCGAACAGAACCGAAGCCGTCGAACGTGCCATGTCCATCCTCAGTGCCTTTTCGACACAGCGCCCAATCATGTCTCTTGCAGAGTTGGCCGAAGAGACAGGCCTGCACAAAAGCACGATCCTACGGCTGACCAACTCGATGATGATTTATGGCTTCATCCAGCGCGATAGTGACGGTATGTTCAGTGTCGGCCCCAGCGTATGGCGGCTGGGGTTGATATTCCGGCGCGATTTCACCAAGCGCGAACACGTCGCGCCATCGCTAAAAATCCTGGCTGAAGCAACTGGGGAAACCGCCTCGTTCTATGTCCGCTCGGGCAATGAACGTATCTGTTTATACAGGGAAAATTCCCCTAACCTGCTGCGATTCCATGTTGAGGAAGGTATGCGCCTGCAATTGTCCACCGGGGCTTCCGGGCTGGTCTTGAGGCATTTCTCGGGCGAGGATGTCGGTGACCTGGCCAAGTTCAACAAAAACGGCACGGTCAGTTCAGTCGGTCAGACAAATCCCAACATCTCCTCTGTCGCGACCCCTGTTTTTGATGCAAACGGCGATCTCATCGGCGCCCTGACAGTGTCCGGTCTGGCCAACAGGTTCGATGCCGAGGCGCGGGCAAATACGGTCCCGCTGCTGGAGAGTCTTGCGCGCAGTCTGACCACGAGCTGACGGCACTGTTTCGCCTGACAGAACGCAACTCACAGCAACTTGCCTCGTACCGCAGGCTTCGCTAGGCAGGCAGGCAGACCATTGAACCGGAGGGCGCGCCGATGATGAACCATGAGATCAACAAAGCATTCCGTGAACGCCTGAACACGGGCAAAGCCGTTCTGATGCCCGGCGCAGCCAATGCTCTTGCGGCACGCGTGATCGACCAGTTGGGGTTTGAGGCCGTCTATATCTCGGGCGCGGGGCTGACCAACACCTATCTGGGCATGCCCGATCTGGGCTTCATCTCGCTGCCCGAGATCGCCCAGCACACATCGGCCATCCGCAACAGCACCGAACTGCCCATTGTGGTTGATGCGGATACCGGCTTCGGCAATGCCCTGAACGTCCACCATACCGTGCGCACGCTGGAACGCGCCGGCGCCAGCGCCATTCAACTTGAGGATCAGGTTAATCCCAAACGCTGCGGTCACTTCTCCGGCAAGGATGTGGTCGATCTGACAGAGGCGCGCAGCCGTATCAAGGCCGCAGCAGACGCCCGCCACGACCCAAACTTCCTTATTGTCGCGCGCACCGATGCCTGTGCGACCCAAGGGTTCGACGCCGCCATTGAACGCGCGGAAGCCTTCATCGAAGACGGGGCTGACATCACATTTATCGAGGCACCGCGCAGCCTTGACGATATTCGCAGCATTCCCAAGCGGCTTGCAGGCACGCCACAGCTGATCAATCTGGTTGTAGGCGGCAAAACTCCAATCATCGAATTCTCTGATCTGGACGAAATGGGGTTTGGCCTGGTCCTATATGCCAATGTCGCGTTGCAGGGCGCACTGAAGGGCATGAACGACGCGCTGTTGATGCTTCAGGCCAACGGCCGCATGGACGAAAGCGGGCCCGTCGCAAGTTTCGAAATCCGTCAGAACGCAGTTCAGAAAGCACATTACGACGAGATGGAGATGCGCTACTCGGAATAAACCGCAAAAGCGGCGTGCCGTTTCTGATCGGCGTTTTGACCCGGTGCGTTGCCAATCGTGCGAAAGGCTGCATCCGGACAACAATAGTCAAACCAGCACCACCAAGCCCGGCTTTATTCTTCCCAGACGTCTGCGACGAAACCACCATCGGCGCGACCAAAGCGGCTTATCAAATACTCTGACAGTTTTTCCAAACCCTCCCGCAGCACATCGGGGTCATTGGCAAAACCGATACGGACATAACCTTCCATGTCAAAGGCGTCGCCCGGGGTCAGCATCACTCCGGTTGTCTGCACCAAGTCGACACAGAATTCGCGTGAGCTGATCGGTATGTCGAGTTTCAACATCGCGGTTGTCCCGGCGCGGGGTTTGACCCAATCAACGCGCGGCTGCTTGGCAATCCAAGCGTCCAGCACAGCAAGATTCCCCCGCGTGATCCGGTGACTGCGGGCCAGAACCTTATGCTGGTTCTCCAATGCGATGGCAGCAAAATGATCGTTGATCATACCGACCGAGATCGTATCGAAATCACGATGGATCAGGATCTGTTCGGTCACCTCTTTCGGGGCCACCACCCAACCGACGCGCAACCCGGCCAGCGAAAACGCTTTCGATGTACTCGCCGTACTGATCCCCTTTTCGTAGATGTCCACAATTGAAGGCGACATGCCGTCGCCCTCCTGCCCGGTGCCGCGATAGACTTCGTCACACAGGACATATGCGCCGACAGAACGGGCAATCTCGGCGATGCCCTGCAGCATCGGCCGTTCGATCAGCGCACCCGTCGGATTGTTGGGGTTTGTCAGGACAATCAGTCTGGTTTCCGGTGTCACCTGTTCACGTAACCGGTCCAGATCAGGCAGGAACGCGTCTTCCGCGCGCAGTGGCAGAATCTGAACATCGGCTCCGATACTGGCGGGGATCGAATAGTGTTGCTGATAGGTCGGCACAATCGAAACCACCCGGTCCCCGCGCGTAACCACTGCCTTATGCACTAGCATATTGGCCGCAATCGTGCCGTGGGTAATGGTGATATCTTCGACGTTGCGATCGTCATAGAGATTTGAAATAGCCTGACGCAGGCGGATTGACCCTTCGATCGCACCGTAGGTCATTTTCATTGGCAGCAGTTCGGACAAGTCGTTTTGATTAAGTCCGGACAGTTGCAACAGTTGATCGATCGTGATGCTGGCCACGCAGGTTTCGGCAAGATTGTAGGTACAGCGGGTTTCCCACTCATTCATCCAGATTTCGACTTTGAACGGTTCGATGAACATGTGCGCTCTCCTCAGGCTGAAGTCTGGTCAAAAACGGCTTTTGCCACAGCGATGTCCTCCAGCCCCAACCCGACAGAGCGGAAGAAGACCGGAGTTCCTGCAATAGGTCGCTGGCATCTGCCGGTGCAAAGTTCCGCAAGATCGCCAAGGATCGCGGTCTTGCTCCAGTTGTGTCGTTCCACGGCAATCAGCATCTCGCCGGCCGCATCAGGGGTTGTTTCCCGGTAGTCGCAATAGACCTGCGCGGATGCCAAAAAGGCCGGATCAACTTCATGCGCGCGGGCAACATTGGTGCTGATCGATGTCACCAGCGCATCGACCGCTATATCTTCCGTGGAAATGACCGGACTACCCGATGACGTGCACAGCATGACAACATTGGCCTGCGCAATAGCCTGCCTGGAACTCGTGGCCAGCTTAGCGTCAGGGCACAGCGTATTCCATGTCGCCTGAGTATCCGCGTTTTCACCCAAACCCGGCGAGTAGATGCGCACCTCTGCCCAGTCGCGCAGACCGGCCACATGGCGCATGTGCGCCTGTGCGACCTGACCTGTTCCGATGATGGCCAGCGTCAGCGGGCGGCCGGTCGGAGCCAGCTCATCCACCGCCAATGCGGTCGTGGCGGCCGTGCGCTCGGTGGTCAGCACGCCTGCGTCGATCAACGCCAATGGCCGACCATCTTCGATGGACATCAGAACAGTCCAGGCGGTGATGATGGGTCCATTGGCGCGCGGCAGGTAAGGCGACAACTTCGCCCCGAACACACCGGCCCCCTCAAGCGCACCGAGATAGGTTATGAAATCGCCGCCCCCCGGAAACTCGGTCACGGTCTGCGGTGGTTGTACCGCGCGGGCTTCACCAAGATCGGTGAACAGCGTGCGCATCGCTTGGACCACATCCAGCTTGCCCAGGTGTTCTGAAACCGTTGTATTATCAAGGACAATCGGCGGGTTCGGCATATTGATACTCCTTTGCGGAGTTCGGTATCAGCAACATTATGGTAAAACCATCGTCCCAAGGGATGAGACAACGGTAGGAAGAAGGCCGGATTTGCAGTTAAAGGAGTTCAGCCAATCCATTTCTGAAGTGATCGACGGGCAGGCAAAAAGCGATGCCCTGATCCGGGCCGTCGAATACCTATTTCCGTGCGAGGCGGCATTTGCAGTGCTCAACCGACCCTCAGGGCCTCCGGTTTATCTGGCGGATAGCTACCCAAATCCAGCGTCCAAGGCCGCGGTTCAGCTGTATGTCTCCAGAACCTACCTGCTCAACCCGGTGCACAATGCGATCCGGGCAGGTATCGCCGCAGGGGTATACCGGATGGCCGATCTCGCACCGGATAACTGGGTCGCGACAACGCCGGATGTCATCTCAGATGAGAGCGAAGAGATCAAATTCAGGACGCCCGGCTGGCCCTTCGGTCTGCAGGAAGTTTCAGTCCTGGTCGACATGCCCCAGAGGATCATGGGTGAGGTAAGCCTGGCCCGCAAAGCCACGCCGGACGGTATCCCTCAACAGGATCTGGAAGTTTTGCGATCCGTCCTGCCATTGATCCGGCTGGCATTTCTACGGCTGTCCAGAGAGCAGACGCAAGCGCCGGGTCGGCCATCACCTTCAACGGAGTCTTTTGGCCGTGACGTTCTGACCGCGCGAGAGGCTGAAGTTGTCCAGATGATCCTGAAAGGCCATTCAAGTCTTTCGATCAGCAAGACACTGAGCATAGCGATGCCGACCGTGAAATCACATCGTCGAAATGCGTATGCAAAGCTTGGGATCAGCACTCAATCTCAACTATTTCACGCCTTCGTCGATGGCTTGAACCTCGGGTTCAACGAATGAAAGCCATTGGCATTCAGGTGCCATCACAGCGTCAGTTATTGCACCGAAAGTTCCGGGTTTGACGCGGACCGCGGTACTGCATGTATTGCGAGACGGATCAAAGGATGATCGACGACTTGAGACACGGTGCAGCCGCTTCCCTTGGCATTCTAAACTTGAACGTGAGGTTCGAATGCTTGCCTTTTGTCACTCAGATTTTGGAACCAGGCCATTTGTGAATAAATTCTCAAAACGAACTTCGACCTGAATGATCTCAGGGTACCCTATTCGGATGGCGCGTCGCGTTTCAGTCACGCCTGACTGGTCAATCAGAGTAATTTAGCCGACACACAAGAAAATACACTGCAGAGTGGTTCAGTTTTCCAACATTCTTTGAAAGGTTGGCTGCATAAGACCACGATCTGTTTTTGCCCGCATTTGGCGAAATACAGGCTTCAGAGAACCGAGTCGAATTGATCTTTAATTAAACAGCCACTCACCCACCGGCGCCTATTCCGTTGACGGCCAACGCATTTCACCAAACCCAATGCGGTGAACTTCTTCGAAGAACGACAAACGCAACCGACCGCTTCATGCCTTATGGTCTGGGCAAGACGGTTTGATTGATAAATCAGTCGCAGGCAGCGGTGACGATCATCTCGACCTTTAGAACATCGCGCGCCAGTTTGGCTTCGCCGCACGCGCGGGCCGGAGCGTGGCCCGCCGGCACCCAGGCATCCCAGACTTCGTTCATCTCGGCAAAGTCTGCCATGTCCGCCAGCCAGATCGTGCATTGTAGAACTCGCGTCTTGTCACTGCCCGCTTTGGCCAGCAGATCCTCGACCTTGGCCAGGATATCGCGGGTCTGATCCGCCACAGTGGCCGCATCCGAAGTCTGCCCACACAGATAGGCAACTCCATTGTGCTTGACGATCTTGCTCATGCGTTGGCCGGTTTCGATACGGGTGATTGTCATGTCGGATCTCTCCATCAAGGGACCTTGCGGTCAAATCGGTCAATGCCGAAGGGCGATAGAATGAAACGACTTGATCCGCCAGTCACCAAATCCGCCAGAACCTGCCCTACGACAGGAGCCATCTGTAATCCATGCGCTGAAATCCCGAAAGCGTGAAAGGCGCGCGGCCGACCCGATGACCGGCAGGTTGTCAAGCATGCAGGTCTCCAGCCCGGCCCATATCCGGTGCATGCCAAATCTCTGTCGACGCTTTCGACAACGGCCACACCTGACATCAGGAGTATCTGTTATTGTCTCCCACGGGCAAGCGCGCTTTTGTTTTCCTTTGATCGCGAAACAGGTCAGGTGATCGCGCCACCGCTGCCCTTCTTTTTCTTCTTGCCACCCCGGCGAGATGTGATGTGAATTTTGACCCCTGCATCCTTCAAAGCCGCAGCAAAAGGTTCGGGCGGTGCAGCATCGGTCACCAGATCGGTGACCTGGTCGAACCGGCAGGCCACATTGGCCGCTCTCTCTCCGAACTTCGTGTGATCCACCGCAACGATCATGCGCCGGGTGTTGTTATGCAACGCGCGCGTCAGTTCAGCCTCCAGCGGGTTTAGCGCAAGAACCCCTCCGGAAAGCGACAGGGCATCCGCGCCACATATTACCGCGTCATAGCTGTACTGGCAGGCAAGCTGCTCGGCGGCACGGCCAAAACTGCCGCGTTCGGATCGAATGACTTCTCCCCCGGCCAGAACCGCGCGCGTTCCGTTGTGATCAGCCAGCGATGCGACAACTGACAGCGAATTGCTGACCACGGTCAAATTTTTCCGGTCGCGCAATTGCTCGGCGACATGCGTCATGGTTGACCCCACAGTAAGGAACAGCACCATGCCGTCCTCGACAATCTGACTGATTTTTTTCGCGATAAGCGTCTTTTCTTCCGCGTTGAGTTCCAGCGCCCCGGAAAACATTGGTGTATCCTGCGCACGCGACAGAAAGGTCCCGCCGTGCACCCTTTCAACCATGTTTTTCTTTGCCAGGCCTTTGACCAGTCGACGAACAGTTTCTTCCGATACGTCCATGACCTGCGCAATCTGTGTATTGCGCGCCGAACCTCCCAGTCGCGCTAGCACATCAAGCAACTCTCGGCCGCGATGGGGGATGTTTTCGCTGTCGTCAGCCATCATCAAATTTCACCATAGTTTCGCCTAAAGTTCCACGTCGCAGGCAATTGTTCTGTGACAGTTTCCGCCTTTTGGGTCGGGCACCCTCATTTACCAACAAATTCGTTCACTGGGCCGGGCTTTGTTCTTTAGCTACAAGTCGAGTGTCAGCATGACCGACCTTTGGTTCGGCTCTGTTTCGCTGTTACGCGCCTATGAATCCGAAACAAAGTGCGGGGTCCGTTTCAGATCACAACGCGGTGTTGAAGAGGTTTGCGAGGTTCTCTTACGTGTGTTCGATGGCGTTTCCGCTGCAGTGGGGGTCGATGAGGGCGCCCTGGCCGAGGTCGGGGATTGCTACTTCGGTGATACCCAGCTCGGAGAGCTTGCGCCGGATGCCGAGGCTGCTGTTGAGATCCTGTAAAAAGGCGCGGAAGCCGCCATCGACCGGTGCCGTCATCCATCGGCCTCTGTGTCCGCATCCTTTTCCATCCGCGGCATTTCTTCGATCAGGCGCGTTTCAAGCAATTGCCCGTTCCGATACAGGATCGGATAAGCCACGGCCGCGATGTGACTGTTGAACTCCCGGAACGCGCGCAATGTCTCCAGATGGATGTCGCTGGTCTCAAAGCTTTCCGTGCTGCCATGCTGCAAACGTCTGAGGTGGCGTTTGCGGCTGTCACGCTCAGCCCGCTTGATCTCGGTTTTTTCAAGGCTCAACAGGCGGGCGCTTTCCAGGTCGTCCGAGATCAACACATTTGAGGCCAATTTCAGATTGGCCAGGATGCCTTCGTGCATTTCGACCAGTTCCGACCATCCCTCTTTCGAGAATGAGGCCCCCTTTTTGCGCATGTCGGCGGCCAGAACAGTCAACCGCTTGGCAACCACATCGCCGGCGGTTTCCAGACGGATTGCGTATTCCATCAGATCCCGGGCCACCTTGGCGTTTTGCCTGCCGAACTCTTCGGCTGAAATGGCGGCCACGTATTTCCGGATACCCGACAGGCAGTCGTTCACGTCTTCATCCACCAGCCGAACAGCACGTATCTGCTCCTTGTCACCGCTGCGGTACAACTCCAGCGACGGCCTGAACATCGACTCGACCAGATCGCTCATCCGCAACAGCTCGCGCTTGAGACTGGAAAGCGCCTGACTGGGGCTGCCGCTATTGCGCATATCCAGCGCGCTGGTCGGACGGCCCGGCTGGACCATTGCCTCGGCTGATTTCGGTTCCGGAAAAAGCCGCTCGAACGGAGCACGCAAACGTCCGCAGAACGGCAAAGCCAACACCAGCAACGAGGCGTTGAACGCCAGATGCGCATTGACCAGCATCTGCCCGCCTTGCAGATCCCCCAAAACACCCGCACGCAAAGCCGCAGTAGCTGCAAACAGGGTGACCACGGCCCAACTGCCACGCAACGCGAGATTGGCGAACGGAATGCGCCTAGCTGGCAATTCCATCCCTCGCGTCAGCCAAACCGGTATGAAGGCCGAGCCGAAATTGGCCCCCAACACCAGCGACAGTCCGGCGGCAAACGGAATTGCGCCAATCTGAACCAGTGTCACACACATCAGGATCGCCGCGACCGATGAATGCATGACAAATGCCAGCGCTCCGCCGACCAAGAATGCGGTTATGTAATCTCGGGCCAGATATTCTGCGACGGCGGGCAGAAAAGCACTGTCCCGGATCGGATCCATCGCCTCGCGCAGAAAGCGCAATGAGATCAGAATGAACGCAACACCCATCAGGATGCGACCCAGTTGCCGGGGCTTTTTGGACTCGGTCTTGACGAAGAGATACCCGCCAATCGCCAGCAGCAGCGGCACCAGCCAGTCCAACTTGAAGGACAGGACCTGGATAATGAGCGCAGACCCAAGATCGGCCCCCAGAACAATCGCGAGACCGGTTGGAAAAACCAGAAAACCACCAGCTGCAAAACCGGATGTCAGCAATGCGACCGCGGCCGAACTTTGCAGGACCACCGCCATTGCGAGACCGACCATTGATGCCTGCACATAACTGCGCTGGCCCGTCATGACCCGCTGGAAAGAGGCTCCGTAGCTGCGCTCGATCCCGGTGCGCACCATTCGCACCGCATAAAGCAGCAACATCGTGGCTCCGGCCAGACTGATGAGGAAGCTTACAATCGCCATGATCCTATCCGTTCACCATTTCCAGCATTTCCGCATGCAGCTCGGGCGTCGCCGCCGAAATCACACAACCATCCGAATTCAGGTCGAGTGGTTTGCCATCCCAGTCCGTCATCACCCCACCTGCGGCCTCGATCACGGCCAGCACCGGCAGAAAATCATAAGGTTGCAGATCATAGTCTATCACTGCGTCCACATGCCCCGCCGCAAGAAGCGCGTGCGGGTAGCAGTCATAGGCAAACCGTCTGGTCTGACCGGACTGCATCAGCTTGGCGAATAACGCCGGATGATCACGATAGATCTTATCCCCTTCATTCACAAACAGGATGGACTGATCCAACCGCGTCTGGTTCGAAGTTGCGATCTCCTTGCCGTTCATTGTCGCGCCCTGACCGGATACACCAATGAAAACCTCATCTATCGCAGGCATGCCGATCACTCCGATATCCGGCTTACCATCGATCAGATGCCCAAGCAGAAAGCCAAAAAGCGGATGCCCCGAAAGGAAAGACCGGGTGCCGTCGATCGGATCGATTATCCAGACTTCGCGGCGGTTCTGCCCTTCAAACCCATGTTCTTCTCCAAAGATGCCGTGATCCGGAAAGTGTTGTTCCAGGTAGGCCCGAACCTGCGCCTCGACACCCTTGTCGGCCTGCGTCACCGGGCTCTCGTCGGACTTGAACTCAACACCAAGTCTGCCGCGAAAGTACCCCCGTGCCGCCTTGTTGGCCAATTCGGCAATCTTCACCGCGTGTGACACCAATTCGGCCGTTTCGAACGTTTGAGAGTTCTTTGGATTCAGCATCCGTTTCTGTCCTGTTTACTTTTGGAGTCTTGGCTCAGTGAAACAACAACTGCGAAAGAACCCGCCGAAGGCCCCATCCCACGCTACTTGGAACGTTTCTCGCTACCGGACCCGCAGTCTTTTCCCGATTGCTGAAAGGGTCCTGTTGTTCGACGCACCATCTTGTGCCACGCACAACGCCAGACCCTTCGAAGAAATCATGGCTTTGCAGTGATCCGGGCAAGCTAACCCTCCGTTCCTGAAGGTTATGACTATAGCCTATTTGCGGCATCAAAATCCCACATTTCGCGATCAATCTCCACAATAAACCCACAAATTCTCTCCAACACAAGAAAAAAGTACTGATTTTGTTTGTTTTCCCGATAACTGTGTGGGTTTTTGGGGATTGCACAGGCCTCTTTCCAACAGGCTGAAACGGCTTGCGTAGAAAATGGGGTGAAAACAACGCCCGCACCGTCGCAAGCTCCACGCGCCTTTGACGCGTAAGATCCGGCGCTCTTTTCACCCGAAGCCGATCCCCATATTAGCCGGGTCGGACAACTCATTACCGAAAGCGAACGGTATGACAACGCTTCACAGGCCGTGACCGCGCAGATTACGTCGAAAGTGCGCCTACGAGCTGGCGCTAGTTTTACTTTTCAGAGCTCGAATTTGCCGATCTTCTGGCGCCCACGCGCCGGCAGCACGATCTGGGAACAGAGTTGGCCGATAGCGGCATGAAACTCGACCACCCGACCTGCATGTCAAACAGACCTTTTGCTGGTCTCTTCATTGATCATTTCGAGGATCTTGTTTCGCTGGATTTTTCCGGATGGCCCCTTTGGCAGGTCCTGCAAAACATGAACTTCATCGGGCGACTTGAAATGGCCCAGTTGAGCATTGCAAAGCCTGGACAATTCCAGTGGCGTCAAAGAGGAGCCTTCGCGAATTTTCACCGCCGCCTCGACAGTCTCACCATAACTGGCACAAGGTCGGGCGAAGGCGGCGGCTTCGACGACATCGGGATGAGAATAAAGCACCTCGTCAATCTCGCGCGGCGCAATGTTTTCGCCCCCTTTGATGATAAGTTCCTTCAGCCTGCCGGTGACATAGACGTAGCCATCCTCATCCATACGGGCGAGGTCTCCGGTCCGCAGCCAGCCATCGGATGTAAATGTGCCTGCGGTTGCGTCAGGGTTCTGGAGATATTCCAGCATGACATTCGGACCGCGTATGACCAGTTCACCCTCCGCTCCGCGTGGAACGGGCCGGAGGTTCTTGTCAAAGATATCCGCCTCATTTCCAAAGGGGATGCCCGGTGATCCGATTTTGCGAATGCCGGGCGGCAACGGATTGGACAGTATCTGCGCGGCGGTTTCCGTAAGCCCCATGGTCTCGACAATCGGGATTTCGAAACGGTTTTCAAACGCACGCTGCACGTCCGGCGCCAAAGCGGAAGATGCAGAACGGCCAAAACGCACACGATGGCGGGTCGGCGCATCCGGTTTTGTATCGGAATGCAGCAGGTGGGAAATGATGGTCGGAACCACCGAAAACCATGTCGCCTCGGCCTTCCCAAGGTTTTCCCAGAACCGGCTGGCGGAAAATCGTTCACACATGGCCAATGATCCGCCAGAGACAAGCGTTCCCATAACCGTCACGCACAGGCCGTTGATGTGGTAGATTGGCAGAACGCAAAACCCGCGATCAGCTTCGGACAGCTCATGTGCAACCACCGTGGTCCAGCCGCCCGCCAACAGGCTGGAATGGGTGTGAACGACGCCTTTTGGGCGCCCTGTTGTTCCGGACGTGTACATCAGAAGCGCGTGATCGCCCGGCGAAAGGTCGTGCAGATCGCCATCGGCATCTTTCGCATCTGAAATTCTCAACGCGGTTATTTTCGCTGGGTCGGCCGTACGTTCAAACAAATCCACCTGTTCGGCGTGCACAAAACCATAGCGCGCACCGCTGTGGTCCAGCGCATAGGCCACCGCGCTGTCCCCCGCGACGAGGTTTATCATCGTCGCCCGGAACCCGCCGTAAAGGACGCCGAAAAGGACCTCCAGCGCTTCGCGGCAATTGGGATAAAGGATGGCGACGCTCTCTCCTTTTTCGACACCCAATCCGGTCAACATGACCGCAATTCTTTGCGCTGTTTCGCGCAGCTCGGGCCAGCTCAGGTCGCTCGCGCCATCCGGAAAAACGAAACCGGTTCCGCCCTCGGCTGCCCGTTTGTCCAGCCAGTCACGGACGGTTCCTTTGGGCGGGTCGATCATTGCCCGGCCTCCGACCAGTACTTTCCGAAAATCTCTTCCAGCGCGGGCTCCCGCGGCGGAGTTTCACGCACGACTTTGGTGGTCTGGATGAAATGCCGCCAATGCAGGTTTGTGTCGATGGAGTTTCCCCCCCAGCTGCCACAGCCCATCGACAGGGAAAAAGGCATCCCGTTGGTAAAGCTACCGCCGGTGGCAAAGGTATGCGCCTGGTTTACGATAACACGACAGGTCGGCAGATCCCGGCTCAACCCGATCGCGCGCGCGTCGTCCTTTGTATGAATGCCAACCGAATGCCCTGCCCCCTGATGTGCCAGAATGCGGGCGGTGATTGTCCGGGCCTCTTCGAAATCTGCCGCGCGATAGAGCGCGAGTACCCGGCTAAGCTTTTCTCCGGAAAGGGGATGATCCGGGCCGATCCCGGCAGTCTCAACTGCCAAATATCGGGTTCCCTCGGGCACCTTGCCCGCCATGCCCAGCGCTTCAAGCATCTTGTCCGCGTCCTGCGCGATGACGGAACGGCTGAGATGACCATCGGGCCAGAGCCGGGCGATGATATCACCTGCTTCCGAGGAACGGACCAGGGCACCACCCTCGGCGGCCATCGCCGCAACGAAAGCGTCGTAGACTGCATCCACCACGACCACCGCATTCTCGGAGGAACAGGAGGTCGCGTTGTCGAAACACTTTGAGGCGGTAATTTTTGCCGCTGCGGCCTGCAGATCGGCAGTCTCGTCGACAATCACCGTGACATTGCCAGCCCCAACGGCCACCGCCGGCGTACCGCAGGATTGTGCGCGATGAACGTTGTTTTGGCTTCCGGTGCAGATCACCCGGTCTACAGCCTCCATCAACCGTTGTGTCTTGGCCTTTGACCCGGGCGCAGGCAGCATCTGCACCAGATCGCGATTAAGCCCAAGCTTGTCGAATTCGGCATGTATGTAGCCAAGCAGCAATTCACAGGACGCAACACCTTTGGGGGACGGCGCCACCACGATGGCATTGCCGCCCTTGAGTGCGTTGATGATGTTGTTGGCCGGCGTCGCGGCAGGGTTGGTCGACGGCACAACCGCACCAATCACGCCGATGGCGCGCGCGATCTCGGTGATACCTGTTGCCGGATCATCGCTGATAATCCCGTGCGTATTGGCGTCGGCTATATCGCGCAGCAACCCGAGCGTCTTGCGGTGGTTCTTGGTGATCTTGTCGGGCACGTTACCCAGGCCGGTGGTTTCCACGGCCAGTTCGGCAAGGGCCCGGTTGCGTTCCGGTTCCATGATCGCCCATCCCGCTGCAAGTGCCGCTTTGTCATATAGCGCCTGACTACCACTGGCTTCGAAAGCAGACTGAGCGGCACGCGCCCGTTCGACGATCCGGTCCACTTCGGCAATTTCGGGGGCAATCCCGTCCTGAGCGTTCATCTTGGTCCTCGATAGATTGACCGGGGCGGACCTGTTCCGCCCCATTTTAGAATGTCCGGGTCAGAGACCGGCCAGCAGTTCGTTCAGTGTTTGTTGACGCTGGCCCCACATCTCGATCACCTCGTCACGGGTCATGATGTGCATGGGCGACCCGCCGGCCTCCATCTTCTTGGCGACACGCGAATTGGCAAACATCTCAGGTACTGTCGCGGCCAGCTTTTCAATCACTTCGGGCGGTGTTCCTTTTGGCACCATCACACCCCGGAAATTGACCGACGAGTTGTCCACGTCCAGCCCCTGTTCCATCATCGTTGGAACATCCGACAGAAACGCGTTGCGCTCAAGATCGGCGACACCCAGAATTTTGACATTGCCCGCTTCCTGCGCGCGGAATGCATCGGACAGGTTGTTGATGCCGCCCATGACCTCACCGGCAATCACGGCCTTCATGGCCGCCGCGCCGCCACCCTTGGTCGGGATATAAGCCATCTTGGTTCCGGCTGCCTTGTCGATTTGCAGCGCCGCGATGTGGTGGCCCACAAACAATCCGGCACCGGATACCGTCAGCTTGCCCGGGTTTTCCTTGGCATAGGCAATGACATCCTGCATCGAGTTGAACGGGCTGTCGGCGCCCACGACAAATACCGCCGGATCCGCACCCCAGTTCGCGATAGGTTCGAAACTGTCGGTCGAATACTCCACGCCACCCTTGATCGACTG
Source organism: Ruegeria sp. AB8 (assembly GCF_056542605.1). Classification (NCBI taxonomy): domain Bacteria; kingdom Pseudomonadati; phylum Pseudomonadota; class Alphaproteobacteria; order Rhodobacterales; family Roseobacteraceae; genus Ruegeria; species Ruegeria sp. AB8. The sequence goes on along the minus strand of NZ_JBQGAB010000013.1, from coordinate 28,165 downwards.
GGCGATGAAATGCGGAACATTGTAGGCCGCCAGCGTATAGCCGTCTGCATCCGCCTGCGTGGCGAACCAGTTCCAGCCCACGCGGCCACCCGCGCCGGGCTTGTTGATGATGGCGATGGGCATTCCCAGCGCGTCCTCGTTTCCGGCGGTCATGGTCACGATCCGCGCCTGAAAGTCTGTCGCGCCGCCAGCCCCGTAGCTGACCATCATCATGATCGGCCGTTCGGGATAGTCCTCGGCCGCCGCCGCACCCGTCAGGCTCATGAGGGCCAAAGCCGCCCCGGCAATCAATCGTTTCATTTTGCGTTTCCTCCCTGATTTGGTTCTTCCGCTGTTTGCGCGGTCAGAACAGAATTTCCCTTGGCGTGTGGACGTTCAGAAGCATGGAAAAGAGGCCGTACATCACCGCCACGAAGACGCCCGTGATGATCCCGCGCCGGATCCAGCTTTTGACGTCCGAATGCGGCGCCGGGTCATAGATCGACAGCAGGATGAAGAAGGCGATTGTTGTCGCGGTGTAAAAACCCAGCGACTTGGCCGCCCAGAACACATAGATCAGCGTCACGATCAGACCCGGCAGCATGTTGACAAACATCGTGCGCGTGACGCCGTTGCCAACCTTGGACAATCCCATGACTGCCTTGCCAAACGTCCATCCGGCCAGAACCACAAAAACGGTTGCGATCAGACGCGGGAACAGGAACGCCTCGGCCGGTTGCTGGGTGTAGCTGACCCAGGTCACCCAAAGGCCGACCGAAAAGACAAGACCTGATCCGAATACATGCTGCGAACGGTTCATGCCTGTGCCTCCTCTTTGGTGGTGTAGCGACGGTGGCGCAATTCCATCCAAACCGAATAAGCGACCGACGCCAGCACAATGGCGATCAGGAACAGGTTCAAACCGCCACTCAGGAAGTATGCGGCCTTGCCCACGGTGGCGTCAGCAATCATTCCGCCCTGAATGAAGTTGGCTTCGGCGATGGGTCCCAGGATCAGGCCCAAAACCAGTGGCGCCGCCGAAAAACCAAACCGTTCCAGAAAGAACATGCCTATCCCCAGGCAAGCCATGACATAGACGTCACCCATCGAACCCTGAACCGAGTATGCTCCGAAAACGGACAGCGCCAGGACGATTGCAGCCATCACCGATTGCGGCACCTGCGCGACACGGGCTGCAAGACCGGCAACGTAAAGGCCAAAGATGCACATCAGCACCTGCCCGATCAGCATCGAGTTGATGAAGGTCCATGCCACGTCCGGGTGGTTGTCGAACAGGTCCGACCCCGGGAAGATGCCGTGGATCAGCAATCCGCCCAGCAGAACCGCAGCGGTGGGGCTTCCGGGGATCGAAAGGGTCAGCAGCGGCACCAGAGACGGGCCGACCATGGCATTGTTGGCGGATTCCGCGGCAATGACGCCCTCGGAATGACCGGTGCCGAACTTGTCTTTTTCGGATGAGAACTTCTTGGTCTGGTCATAGGCCACAAGGCCCGCGATCTGCCCACCGACACCCGGGATCAGGCCGATGATCGAACCTGTCAGGGTTCCGATGCTTAGGGCCCGCGTGCGGCTGAACAGCTCCCGGAAGGCGGCCATTATCGAGTGGCGCTGCACCTCGATGACCTCGGCTCCGGCATTGTGGCGCCCTTTGGCGAACATCGTCAGAACCTGCGGGATTGCGAAAAGTCCGATCAGGGCGGCAATGATGTTGATGCCGCCACCCAAGGCGGGATGAAAAATGAACCTCTGCGCGCCCATGATGTCGTCGAAGCCGATGGTCGCAAGCCACAGCCCGATGCAACCCGACAGCAACCCTTTGACAACCGACGCGGAATCCAGCGTTCCGATCACCGTGACACCCAGAATGGCCAGCCAGAACAGGTGTGACGGACCAAAGGCCAGCGCCCATTTCGCCAGAACCGGGGTCAGGAAGATCAGAAGCAAAACGCCAAATATCCCGCCCACGGCCGAGGCCAGAAAGGACAATTGCAGCGCCCGCGCACCCTGTCCCTGTTTCGCCATGGTGTGCCCGTCCAGCGTTGTGGCGATATTGGCAGGCGCTCCGGGGATTTTCAGCAAAATGGCGCTGACCGCGCCGCCCGCAACAGTCGAGGTATAGGCAGCGCCCAGCAGGATCAGGCCCTGCGCGGCCTCAAGCTGGAAGGTGAACGGGATCAGCAACGCAACCGCCATCGTGGGTGACAGGCCCGGCGTCGCCCCAAGGATCAACCCGCCTATCGTGCCACCCAAAAGCAACAGGAACGAGAGCGGCGTGAACACATCTCCGAAGTAGTAAATGAATTCCATTCAGGGCCTCCCAACCCGTCGGTTCACACTTTTACTTTTGTTGACAAATCAGGTTAGGCGATGAAAATAGTATTGCAAATGTTTTCATAAAATCGACTGTGAGAGAGGGTTTTATGACTAAATTTAAAAAAGATAAGGTGGATATCGTGGCCGTTGCAAAGGCCGCAAAAGTTTCACCCTCGACCGTTTCCCGCACCTTCAACCACCCCAGTCTGGTCAACCCTGCGACTCGGAAAAAGATCAACCGGGCCGTTCAGCGATTGGGCTACATCCGCAACCGCGCGGCTCAGACGATGCATGGAAAACGGTCGGGCACGATCGGCCTGGTGGTGCCAACAATCAACCACGCCATTTTTGCCGAAGTCATTCAGGCTTTTTCGGATTCAATCGACAAGGCCGGCTTCAGTCTCTTGCTGGCGTCGCACGGGTATGACCTGGATCGGGAATACGCCATGGTTCGCAAGCTGCTGGAACATCGCGTCGACGGCGTGGCACTGGTTGGGTTGGAACATTCCGATGCCACCGCCCGACTGATCGAACAGCAGAAAATCCCGGCGCTTGCGATCTGGAACTATTCCGAGGATTCCGCCCTTCCCTGTGTTGGGGCAGACAATCGACTGGCAGGACGTCTTGCGACCGAGCACCTGCTGGCCTTGGGGCACCGGGACATTGGATTGATCTTCCCCAAAACGACCGGCAATGACCGTGCGCAAAACCGGCTGTCCGCCGTGCATGATGCACTTGAGGAAATGGGCGTATCCATCCCGAGCGAGCATGAGTCGGAAGCTCCGTACAGTGTGTCTCAGGCCAAACAGGCCGCCCTGACGCTTTTGACGGAACATTCTCGTCCCACGGCCCTGCTTTGCGGAAATGACGTCATCGCGCAGGGCGCTTTGTTTGCGGCCCAGAGCCTAGGTTTGAAGGTTCCTGATGACCTCTCGATCATCGGTATCGGGGATTTCAAGGGATCCGCAGATGTCGAACCGGGGCTCACCACCATTCGAATCCCCGCCGAAACCATCGGCAAGCTCGCCGGTGAAAGGTTCACCGACTACATAACCTCGGATGAACCAGAGCCTTTCAGACTCTGCTGTGAACTGGAATGCATTGTCAGGGGAACAACTGCCAGCACTCGTTTTTCCCGAACTGTTTGAATGGTTCTTGCCCAGTAAGACAAGACGACCTCGTGATCCCAGGCGGGCCTTGCTCAATCTGCCTTCGGCATGGGCAAGCAGCCTGTCAATCCCGCAGGCAGCACCATCCAGGCCCCCGACCGATACAATAGTGGCACGAAGCCATCCTGCTCGGACGTGAGTGTAACGCTGACAGCTGAAGCTGAGATCATCGATATTTCGTTCGGAAGGGACTTCAGAAACCCGTCTGTCGGGAACAAGATGACATAGGCCGGGGCCTCGTCCGTCAACAGGGCCGTCACCAGCATGACGACCAGCCAGCCGATCAGCATTGAAGGGATTGCAATCAGGACAGACCTAGTAGTCATGGATATGCTCCAGCTTCTGCTCTCCTAAATCTAATGCACGGATCCGGTCGGCCAATTCGGAAACCTTCACCACCATCAGATGCCGGTAATCGCCAGACCCTTGCCGTGACCGACTGTAGATCGCGCCGTCCATGTCCGGATCACCGGACAGAACTGTGAACAGGATGCCGTCATTCCCTGCGATCTCTACGAAATCCACTCCCTCACGCGCCCAGCGTTGCAGCAGAAGGGTCAACGCGCGGTATCGGGGAGTTTCCACTTCGATCCCCTGCGGATGCTCCGCCAGAACATAAACACCCTCCTCTGCGTCCAGCAGGGAACGGTCCGCATTTTCAACAATCATCCGCAGGGTCGGTTCATCCTGGCCCACCTGCGCCACCGCATCGGCGATCACATCCGCATAGGCGGCCTTGACCCCGTATTCGATCCCCAGGGCGATCCGCCGCTCACGGTCCCGCAAATTGTACGTGGCCTGTTCGTTCAAATCAGCCCGATCCTCGCGAAACCGCCATTTGTACCACGGAACCTGCTGCAAAAACCTGGCATAGCCGGCGGCTTGGCTGGCCGAGAGATCATCCAAAGGCGCCCGTGTCTGTCCGCGCAGCGCCGCGAAAACCCGGCCAAAGGTTTCCTCATAGGCGGCTTTGAGCAGCAATTCGGCGGTAAAACTGACCCCGATCACATAGACCATTTGCTTGGTCGCGCCATCAACCGCGCCATGGGAACTTGCAGCAGCACTCAGCGCGCAAAGCGAAGACCAGAATCCTCCGACAGCGCGAAAATATCCGTACTCATGCGGATCACCGGATTGGATGACCGTGGCGTAATCCTCGTAAGCATGAACGATGTGCCATTCCGGATAGGTCATCAGGGTCCGGGTTTCGGGTCGTTGAAAGGCGGGATCGATCAGCGCCTCATAGGCGGCAGGCTGGCCCGACCCCCGGCACATGATTTCCACATAGGCAATCGGCGACAGCAATCCCGCAACGCAGATCACCACCACCAGCAACAGCCATTTGCAGTATCGCCACAGCCGTCTCACCCGTGCTCGGCTCCGCCGCGAAACCCGGCCCAGACGCCGATTCCGCCCAATGCCAGATGCGGCAGGTTCGCAAGGAACCGCGGCAGCGACCAATCGGTGCCCAGCGATGCGTTGGTGAATATTCCAAGATCAAGGAACCCGTAGCCGGTGAAGATGCCGAATATCCCATCCCCAAGATAGGCCAGCCCGAACAGGATCAGGAATGTCCGCGCCGCCCGATGTGAAAGTAGCCCCGCGATCAGCGCCCACAGGGCCGAAGCCACATGCAGTGCATCGTCGTAGATATCCAGCGCAAAGATGCCAAAAACCAGCCCATCTTCATCCGTCAGGCCCGGGACATAGTTCAACGACGCCGCGATCATGAGCGCCACGAAATACACCAAACACAGTTTTTGCAGATTGCTCATAGTTGCCCCAGATACTGATCCCAAAGATTGTTGCGCAGCACCAGATCGGGGTCCAGTTCCCGCTTGGCTTTCGCAAATTCCTCTGCCCGTGGGTAGGCACCGGTCAACTGTTCGATTGTGGCGTGCGGGCGGTAAGGCAGGTAATAGGCTCCACCGATCTCGACGATCCGGTCAATCAGCGCGCGGGTCATGCGCGCCATATCCGCTTCACCGCGTTGGGTCAGCTCCTGACTGAAGGACATGACGGCAGCAATCCGCGGTACACGGGCAAAGGACAGCACAGATTGATCGTCCTGCGCCACATACCGAAGGGTCACATTCAGGAACTCCTGATACGAGGCCGGGATCACCTCGCGGCAGGCCTCGACAAAGCTGTCGAAGGCGTCAAACCCGACGAAATGCTCGTGCAAAATGTCCGTCCGGTCGGGGTTGCGATCATCCAGTGTCACCACCGGTTCATTGATCAGCGAGTTGCGCGTCACCGCACCCGACCCCAGAGCCGGGCCAACTCTGGTTTCATTCCACCAGCGGAAGGATTTGAATGTCTCATTGCCAAGCTGGGCGCGATAGATCCGGCTGGCCGCATGTGCCATCCATCCGGAACCGGAGGCCGCCGGCAGATCGTCTTGATCTTCTGTCTCGCGATAGGTGATCAACAGCGCCTTTTGAAAGAACGACTCGCGTTCCACATTCAGCCGCCCATAGGCCATTGTCACTGTCGGATCCATGATTGCCGCCTTGAAACGGTCGGCAAATTCGCCGGTTTCCATCACCTCAAATGCCGGAGACAGCCGGGCATTCCTGACCATCTCGATCTCCATGTCCACAATGACCCCGATAAGGCCGTATCCCCCCATCGCAAGGTTGAACAACTCCATGTTTTCGGTTGGTGAACAGGTCACCAGATCGCCGGACGGCAACACCATCCGCAGGGACCGCACAGTGGATCCCATCGGTCCGAACGGCACCGGCCAACCATGCGCATTGACCGAATAGGTCGCAGCGAGGCCGAAGTCATTGTTGGATTGCATCACTTTGGGCGACCATCCCTGGGGGTCGAGCGCCGCAATGACATCCGACCACCGCGCGCCCGCATGGGCCTGATAGCTTTGATTGGCCGTGTCCAGTTCGACACGCGCATTGTCAAAAGTCATGGCCGTACCATCACGCGGGATCGCTTGCCCCCCCATGGAATGACGCGCTGCGCCGACGTTCAGGGGCCGTCCTTCCGCACGCGCCTGTGACATTTCTCGCCGGATCACCGCAACCAGTTCCTGATCGCCCTCTGAAATCCGCAGATGCCTGTGGATCGGCGTCGCCGACAGACCGCTTGCATCGTTCAGGTAGTTCTCCCCGGTCGGCGCAACGATGCGGTTTGCACCAGCATAGGTGGGCAACTCCGCCCGAAACAGGCCTGCCAATCCCCATCCCGCCAAACCACCGGCACCGACCAGCGCGGCACGGCGTGTAAAATTCTTCATTATGTCTTCCTCCCACAGTCGGTGCGGAAACCCAAAACAATACTGAAATCAGCTGAGCTAATACCGTTTTTTGGAAGAGTTATCTCACAAAGTCATGGCCGCAGGGAAGGCACCGCAGAGAAATGAAACCAAGTGGCAATTTCCGTGTGCGAAATGCCTGGAAGGAAACACGCCATTCCGCCCGATGACAGGAAACTCTGCATCGGTCTCTCACGTTTTCGAACCCGCCGGTGGCGGCTTTCTGCGCGGATATTCAGACCGCCTTGGAACCAGTGATCAAAGCCGACCGACGAACATCACGACAGCTTCATGCAAGTGACGAACAATATCCGCTCTGCTTGGTTCAGGCGTCGAAGTTCCAGATGTCGCGCTGAACCTCCCAGCCGTCTTTGCCTTTCTGGAAGTAGAGAATGTACTTCCCTGAGAGGTCCTGCCCTCCCATCGAGCCCGTCAACGTTCCCATGGTGACGGCAAAATCTCCGCTGACATGCGCCCCGGTCGGGTTGGCCACGACGTTGCTTAGACCTCCGTCGATTGCGGCCTGCCAGTACTCGCGGATCGCAGTGTGACCTGACATGGTCGGTGCGCCCGGCGGCATGATCGCGCCGTCTTCGGCATAGGGTGCGGTTGCCTTGCCGGCATCCTTTGCGTTGATCCCTTCAATGATTGCCGCATCGAGCGCTTTAACGGTGTCCAGAACTGACATCTTCTCCTCCCGAGTTTTCCCGCAGATGATCACAGACTACCACAGTTGCCCGAGTCGCTTCACATCTGCGATGCCAGGACTAGGTAAGCCCCGGGAAAAGCGGAAGGCGACGAAAGCCAATCGGCTCAGCTTAGGTCGCTTTGCCTCCGGTCCTCCATCGCCCGATTGGCGGCGGCAAACAAGCCCACGCCAATCTCAATCCGTTGCCAGTTCCGTGATCTCGCGGCGGAAGGGCAAGGCGTCCCCAATATCCGGCCCGTCCAGCTCGCGGGCGTATCGATGCCCGGCATAGGTCGCCCATGCAATCGGCCCCGGTGCATTGGCGTCTCCGATCAGCTTGACGGACTTGATGCCTGCGTCGGCCCAATCGGTCTCTTTCGCCTTCAGGGCGTTGTAGACGCCGTTGTTCTCAAGCCGGGATGCGACCATTACGACGGCATCGGCTTCGATCTTCCAGGTGCGGTCCGTATACACACAGTTCGATACCACATGATCGGTGTGGATTTCCGCTACACCCTGATTGAGCACGATTTCGACCCCGGCTTCGACCAGTCGCGGGTGGATTGCGATCTGTTCCAGCGTGTTGTTCGTCCAGTCGCTGACATAGGCTGACGGCGTGACGAGCGTCACCTGCGCCCCGTTTCTCGCCAGCAACTCGGCCAGCACGCCGCCCATGTAGTAGTGGTCGTCGTCATACACCACCACGCGGCCCGAAGGGATCGTACCATCCATCAGGTCGTCAGGCGTATAGACCTTGGCGCCATCTGCAATCGGCATTGGCACGACATGCTGACGGGCAACACCGTCGCGACGCCATGTGGATCCGGTCGCGATACAGACGTTTTCGAATCCGAACTCAAGAATGCTGTCGGCATCCAGTTCACTCTCGCGGTAGATTTCCACGTTCGGCCGCTGTTGCAACTGATATTCCCGGTAGTCCACGACACGCCCCCAGGCGCTGAGCCCCGGCAACGCGCGTTCGCGGGTGACACGTCCTCCGATCACGTCCCGCGCTTCGGCCACGGCCACATCGTAGCCGCGGCGGCACAGCGCCCAGGCCGCTTCAAGTCCCGCAGGACCAGAGCCGACAATCAGCACGTTCGAGCTGTCGCCCTTTTCGTTCATCTTCTCGGGGTGCCAGCCCTTGCGCCATTCCTCCATGAAGGTCGGGTTCTGGGTGCAGCGGCTGATCGACATGGTCATGTCGCCGGTGATGCAGATATTGCAGCCGATGCATTCGCGAATGTCGTCGATCCGGCCTTCCTCGATCTTCTTCGGCAGGAACGGGTCGGCAATGGATGGGCGGGCGCAGCCGATGAAATCCAGCGTTCCGGACTTGATCATCCTGGCCATCACATCCGGTGAAGTGAACCGCCCTACCCCGACAATGGGCTTGTCGGTGAGTTCATGAATGCCGCGCACAAGATGTTCCTGCGCCGCCTCTTCCTTGAACCGCGACGGGCCCGAGCAATCTTCCCAGGTGCCCTGCGCCAGATCCCAGAGATCGGGTAGATCCTTGTTCATCTCGACATAGTCACGCACCTCGGCGTTCGAGAAGCCAAGTTCGCCGATGGTTTCGTCCAGCGACACCCGCAGCGTGATCGCCATCTTGTCGCCCACAGCGTCGCGCATGTCAGCGATGACTTCCTGACTGAACCGGGCCCGGTTTTCCAGAGACCCGCCATATTCATCGCTGCGCTGGTTGGTGGCCCGGCTCAGGAAGTGCTGAAAAATCCCGAACCCGTGTGCGCCATACAGACAGATCAGGTCAAATCCGGCATCCTGCGACCGTTTGGCCGCATTCACGAACCAACGGCGCAGGTCCCGGATGTCCTGCTTGTCCAGTGCGCGCGCCTGAACCGGATCGTTGGTGAACGTACGGATTGGCAATGCGGTCGGTGCCAGCGGTACCTCTTTCGTGTAAAGGTTCGGCCCGTTGATGCCCGAATAGGCCAATTGGATCCCGGCCAGCGCGCCATGTTCTTTCATTTTCTCGGACATCTTGCGCAGTTGCGGAATGTCCTTGTCTTCCCACAAACGCAATTCGATGAACGGCGTGATCTCCGAGGTATGGTGCATCTCGCACTGTTCGGTAAAGATCACGCCCCAGCCGCCCTCGGCTTTGATACCTCGCATCGCAGCAGCAGCCGAAGGATCACGATAGCCGCCGCCATTGCAGTGCGGCACCTGATAGAAGCGGTTCTTGGCGGTTAGCGGGCCAATCTTCATCGGTTCGAACAGAACATCATAGCGTGGATCGCGCATTGCTGGATCTCCCTTAGGCATCTGGCGGTATCGCCCTGTGGCGGGCCGAAATTCTGATGGTCAGAGCGTATTTCGCGCTGGATATACCCCCTTATTTCGACAATCATGGTAGGTCATGGATCATGAGGGGGTATATACCCCCAAAGAGGTATAGCGCCGTGGACCACATGCCCAAGCCAGAGCTTCTGGCAGACACAATCCTGTCCATAGGTACCACCGGGTTTGCCCAGCGATTGCAAAACTGGCTCGGCGCCTGCCTGCGTATCGATAACATGACCATCGTCGCTTTCTTCAAAAGCCAACAACCAGAGGTCTTTCTGACCCAAGCCAGCGAGAAGCGCGTTTTTGAACGTATGAACAGCCACTATGTAACAGGCGCTTACCTGCTGGACCCGTTCTATTCCCTGCACGCGGCAGACGCGGCAGATGGGATGTACCGACTAAGCGACATTGCCCCGGACCAGTTTCATCGCAACGAGTACTACAAATCCTATTATCAACGCACCACGCTCGCCGATGAGATCGCATTCTTCTCGTCTCCGACGCAGGGCGTGTCGATGACCGTCTGTCTGGGGCGGGATGCGACCACCGCATCACGGTTTTCATCCCGTGATCTTGAGCAGGCAAGGCAATTGGCCCCGGTTGTAAATGCGCTGGTCAGGCAGAACTGGTCGGACCTCAGACCGCAGGGCTCAGACACGCCGGAAGATGTCGTCGATCTTTTGCGTCACCGACTGTCCTCGGAACTCGAGATCAGTTTGAGCGCAAGGCAAGCTGAGATCGCACTTTTGATCCTGCAGGGGCATTCGTCGGTTTCCATCGGCCTCACGCTTGGGATCAGCCCGCAAACCGTCAAAGTCATACGCAAGCAGCTATACAGGAAATGCCAGATCTCTTCGCAGGGAGAGCTGTTTTATCTGATCGCACCGTACCTGTCCGATCACAGCCAACTGCAATCAAAACAAGCGTAAATCCTTCCAGATTAGCCAAAACCTAACTAAGGGTAAGCTAGACAGTAATTTCGCCCAATTCCAACTTGTGGGACGTTCCTCACGAAACGCGCAAGGCGTGCTGGATCGGCACGGAAAGCTGTAATCGCGAAGTGACCGTCGCCCGAACAATGGTCACTTTGACGACTGCACGCCGTCCTCCGAAATCGGTGACTACAGGGGCCTCCATAATTGGAACCGTCTGTCAGACCCTATCCAGTTCAGCCAGGAGTTTGCCCGGCCATTTGTGTCGGACCGAGATACAGTCAAAGGGAAACGAAACATGCCCATCGAGAAAACGGACACACTGGTTGTTGGTGGCGGTCAAGCCGGTATCGCGCTCAGCGAGCATCTGGGAAACAACAATGTTCCGCATATCATTCTGGAAAAGAACCGGACTGCCGAGGCGTGGCGTACCGGTCGCTGGGATGCTCTGGTCGCCAACGGCCCGGCCTGGCACGATCGTTTCCCGAGCCTGCTGTTCAAGGGCGACGATCCGGATGCCTTTGTCTCGAAAGACCGGGTGGCCAACTATCTTGTCGAATATGCCGAAATGGTGAACGCGCCCATCCGCGAAGGTGTCGAGGCGCTCAGGGCCGAGCGTATGCCCGGCGAGGGCGGCTTCCGTGTCGAAACTTCGGCCGGTGAAATCCATGCCAAGCGCATTGTTGCCGCTACCGGCGCTTTCCAGCATCCGGTGATCCCGCCGATTGTGCCGAAAACGGAAGGTGTCGACCAGATTCACTCGTTTTTCTACAAGAACCCCGGCCAGTTGGCCGAAGGTGCCGTGATGGTCGTCGGTGCCGGATCATCCGGCGCACAGATCGCGGATGAGCTGAACCGGGCTGGCCGCAAGGTGTTTCTGTCGGTAGGACCGCATGACCGCCCGCCGCGCCGCTATCGAGGCCGGGATTTCGTCTGGTGGTTGGGCGTTCTGGGCCTGTGGGACGTGTCCGCGATGAAGCCGGGAACCGAACACGTGACCATCTCGGTCAGCGGCGCCTATGGCGGGCACACAATGGATTTCCGTCGTCTTGGCAACGAAGGCGTCACCCTGGTTGGCATGACAAAAAGCTTCGAGAACGGCATTCTGAGCTTCGCCGACGATTTGCGGCGCAATGTGGCCGCTGGCGATGCCAATTATCACGAAATGCTGGATTTGGCGGACGCCTATGTGGACCGTACCGGCCTTGATCTTCCGGAAGAACCCGAGGCGCGAGAAGCCTTCGCCGATCCCGACAGCCTGACCAATCCGCTCGGTTCGGTCGATTTCACCAAGGAAGGCATTACCACGATCATCTGGGCCACGGGCTTCCGTCAGGATTTCAGCTGGATCAAGGCCAATGCCTTCGACAACAAAGGCGCGCCGATCCATCAGCGCGGGGTTTCGGTTGAACCGGACGTGTATTTCCTTGGCCTGCCCTGGCAGTCGCGCCGCGGCTCGACCTTCCTGTGGGGCGTCTGGCACGATGCGAAATACATTGCCGATCAGATCGCGATCCAGCGGGCCTATGCCGATTATGACGGCGAAGCAGCGATCATTGCCCCCGCAGCAGAGTAAGAAGACAGGATCCCGACATGGCGCATACACGTATCCGCAAATTCAATACCTCTGACACCTACCCTGAACAAAACCTCGACAACGACCTGTGTCAGGCCGTTGTGACTCAGGGTGGCAAAACCGTCTACCTGCGTGGCCAGTGCCCGCAGAACCTGGACGATGCGGTCAACATCGACAGTCACGACCCGGTCGAGCAGACCCACAAGGTGATGCAGAACATCAAGCAGCTGATCGAGGAATGCGGCGGCTCGATGGAGCATCTGGTCAAGGTCGTCGTCTACATCACCGATGTCCGCCACCGCGAGGCCGTCTATCGCACCATGGGCGAATACATCAAAGGCGTTCATCCGGTCTCGACCGGTCTGGTGGTTCAGGCGCTGGCACGTCCGGAATGGCTGGTCGAAATCGACGGCACCGCCGTTATCCCTGACTGATCGTTTCGATCAGTCGACAGACCGGACCGCGTCCCTTTCTTGCTCTCACGCGCGGTCCGGTTCCTGTGTTTCAAGGAGACCTGAATGACTTTTTCATTGGTTGCCCGCTGCGCTGAAACTGGAATGTTCGGCTTAGCGATTTCCTCCTCGTCGCCCGCCGTGGCGGCCCGCTGTTCCTTTGCCCGCGCCGGAGTCGGGGCGGTCGCAACGCAGAACGTGACCGACCCCAGCCTTGGTCCGCTGACGCTGGACCTGATGGAACAGGGCAAGACCGCACCCGAGGCTATCGAGGCCATGAAGACCGACGCAAAATTCATCGAATACCGTCAGGTTCTGGCTGTGGACACGGCCGGGCGCACCGCAATCCATTCTGGGCCAAACAGCCTTGGAATCTGGACACAGGCGCAGGCCGAGAACGTCGCATCGGGCGGGAACCTGCTGGACAATGACGGCATTCCGCAGGCCATCGTCGACGGATTCCTTTCCGCCTCGGGCCATATCGGCGACCGCCTGATTGCCGCGATGCGCGCGGGTCTTGCTGCGGGTGGCGAGGCCGGTCCGGTGCATTCCGCAGGCCTGAAGATTGTCGACAAAGTTAGCTGGCCGGTGGCCGATCTGCGTTGCGACTGGACCGAAGATTGTCCCATCGAGGCTGTTGCAACCGCTTGGGACATCTACAAGCCACAACTGGACGCCTACATCCAGCGCGCACTCGACCCGCGCGAGGCGCCCTCCTACGGCGTGCCCGGCGACCAGTAATCAGGGAGAGACAAAATGTTGGACTATTCACACGAAGACTGGAAAGCCCGTGCCGCCGGTTTGTCGTTTCGGGGGCAGGCCTTCATCAATGGCTCGTTCGTCGATGCCGCCTCTGGCAAGACCTTTGACAGCGTCAATCCGGCCACCGGCGCGGTTCTGACCAAAGTTGCGGAATGTGACGAAGAGGACGTCAACCGGGCCGTGGCCGCGGGACGCGCTGCGTTCGAAGATGGCCGCTGGTCACGCATGGCACCGGGGGACCGCAAGGCGGTGATGCTGAAACTGGCCGATCTGATCCGGGACAATCTGGAAGAGATGGCGCTGCTGGACAGCCTCGACATGGGCAAGCTGGTCACTGATGCCGCCACCATCGACGCGCCGGGGTCCGCGCATTTCTTCCAGTGGTATGCCGAGGCCATCGACAAGGTCTATGACGAGGTTGCCCCCACCAGTCCCGGCGATCTGGCACTGGTCCGCCGCGTCCCCCTTGGTGTCGTTGGCGCCGTTACCCCATGGAACTTCCCACTGGACATGGCCACGTGGAAAGCCGCCGCCGCGCTGGCCGCAGGAAACTCGGTTGTGTTGAAACCGGCCGAGCAATCGCCACTTTCGGCATTGCGCCTGGCCGAACTGGCCGCCGAGGCCGGCGTCCCGGACGGGGTCTTCAACGTCGTGCCGGGCTTTGGCGCGACGGCCGGTCGCGCGCTGGGTCTGCATATGGATGTGGATTGCCTGGCCTTTACCGGCTCGACCGCCATCGGCAAGATGTTCATGCAGTATTCGGGGCAGTCGAACCTGAAACAGGTCTGGCCGGAAACCGGCGGCAAAAGCCCCAATCTTGTCTTTGCCGATTGCGAGGATCTGGACACCGCCGCCGACATGGCCGCCTTTGGAATATTCTTCAATCAGGGCGAGGTCTGCTCGGCCAACTCGCGGCTTTATGTCGAACGCTCGATCAAGGATGCCTTCGTCGAAAAGCTGATTGCGCGGGCGCGGGCAACCCAACCGGGCGATCCGCTGGACCCGGCCTCGAAAATGGGCGCCATCGTCGACGAAAAGCAGACGCAAGGCATTATCCGTTTCGTCGAAGAAGGCAAGAAATCGGCCAATCTGGTGACAGGTGGCGAGCGTGTCACTGTCGACGGCAAGGGCTGCTTTGTTCAGCCCACCATCTTTGACGACGTGAACCACGACAACCCTCTGGCCCGCGATGAAATCTTCGGTCCCGTCCTGTCGGTCATTCCTTTTGACAGCGAGGATGAGGTCGTCGCCATGGCGAATGACTCGATCTACGGTCTGGCGGCCTCGGTCTGGACCGACAACCTCAGCCGTGCCTGCCGGGTATCGGACAAGTTGATGGTCGGCACCGTTTCGGTCAACACCGTTGACGCCCTGTCTGCCCAAACGCCGTTTGGCGGCATGAAACAATCGGGCTTCGGACGGGATTTGTCATTGCACTCGCTTGAAAAGTATACTGCTTTGAAGACCACGTGGATCAAGTACACGGCTTGATCCGCAACCACGCGGGGATGCGCCATTGCCTTTCAGATACACGCTGCGGCAGCTGGAATACTTTGTGGCCGTTGGAAAGGCAGGCAGCATCGCTGCTGCCAGCGATAAACTGAATGTTTCGTCGCCGTCGATCTCGGCGGCGATCACCCAGCTTGAGCTTGAGTTCGGTGTCAATCTGTTCGTGCGCGAACACGCGCGGGGCCTGTCACTGACCAAGGCCGGGCACAAGTTCATGGAACGCACCGAATTCGTTCTGCGCGAGGCCGAACTTCTGGCGACGCTGGCAGGTGAAATCACCGGCAAGGTTCAGGGCATCCTTTCTGTGGGTTGTCTAATGACCTTTGCGCAGATCGTCCTGCCCGGATTGCGGCGGGAATTCGAGATCACATACCCCGACGTTCGCATCGAGCAGCGCGAACTCAATCAGGCGGAAATCTTCAGCCAGTTGCGCCGGGCAGAACTGGATATCGCGCTGACATATGATCTGGATATCCCTGCCGATCTGGAATTCCGGCCCCTTCACAAGCTGCCGCCCTATGTTGTCCTGGGTGAAGGCCACCCGCTGGCCGACCGGACAGAACTGACGATCCCCGATCTTCAGGACAGCCCGATGGTGCTATTGGACCTGCCGTTCAGTGGTGAGTATTTCCTGTCTTTCTTCCGGGATGCCAATATCAAACCGAATATCGGGGAACGCACTGCCGACATGTCCGTGATGCGGTCCCTGGTGGCCAATGGCTTCGGATTTTCGATCGCAAATATCCGCCCCCTGAATGTGCTGTCGCCCGATGGCAAAAAGCTGATCTTCGTTCCTTTGGCAGGGGATCTCAGACCGATGCATCTTGGGTTGCTCACAGCGCGCGCCGAGAATGAGACCAATACGGTGAAGGCCTTTGTCGAGCATTGTGAACAAGCCGAGAAGTCCGGCACGCTCCCGGGTCTCTGCAATCAGAAAGCGGGCTGATATCAGCTTCGTTTTATCCTAACCTCTGGTTCGCCAATCCCGGATTTATGTTTTTTGCAGGTCGTATAGGCTGTGCACAACACGGGTATTTTCATCCAAATCACAGGCACAAAGAGTATGACGTCCTCGCTGGAAATTCTGGAAAAGCTGGTCAGCTTCGATACGGTCAGCAAGAACTCGAACCTTGAGCTGGCCAGCTATGTCGAAGCGTTTCTTGAGGCGCGCGGTTTTGCTGTTCACCGCATCACCGACCCCGGCGGAGAAAAAACCGGGCTTTATGCCGAAAAGGGACCGGACGGAGATGGCGTTTTGCTGTCCGCGCACACTGATGTCGTTCCGGTCGAAGGGCAAAGCTGGACCAGGGATCCCTTCCGGCTGACCCGCGAAGGTGACCGGCTTTACGGGCGCGGAACAACTGACATGAAGGGTTATGTGGCCTCGGTCATGGCTTTGGCCGACCGCACGGGCACTTCGAACCTGCGCGAGCCGCTCAGGATTGCATTGTCTTATGACGAAGAAGTCGGCTGCGTTGGCATTCAGCACATGCTGGATCGGCTGGCGCCGATGCTGGGTCAGCCCCGCGCCTGCTTTGTGGGCGAGCCCACCGAGATGCAGGTCGCTGTCGGTCACAAGGGAAAAGCCGCATTGCGGGCTGTATGCCACGGGCAAAGTGGTCATTCGGCGTTGGCGCCGAAATTCGTCAACGCGCTGCACCTGGCGACTGATTTCGTGAATGAGTTGCGCGCCCTGCAAAAAACCTATGCCGCAAGTGGAAACATCGACCCGGAATACTCCGTTCCCTACACAACCTTTCACGTCGGCATGATGTCCGGCGGCAAGGCTTTGAACATCGTGGCGGACCGCGCCGAGCTGACCTTTGAATACCGGCATCTGGCATCGGACCGCGGCAAAGATATCCTCGACCAGATACAGGATGCGGCCCACAGAGTTGGTGCGGCGTATCAAAACCTATGCCCCGAGGCGCGCGTCGAGGTCGAACAATATAACGCCTATCCCGGTCTGGACGTGCCCGACACGGATGCCGTCATCGGCTATGCCCTGAAGCTGTCGCAAAGCAACGCGACCACGAAGGTCGCGTTTGGCACCGAGGCCGGGTTTTTCAGCGAGCTGGGCATTCCCACCGTCGTTTGCGGGCCGGGATCAATGGAAAGGCAAGGACACAAGCCGGACGAATATCTGGACCTCGGGCAACTCAGCGCCTGTGACGCGATGATGGACCGTATCCTGGCCGATATCAGCCACTGAGACCGGATATGGAATTGCTGCAGGACCTCACTCTTGTTGACGGAATCGGCCTGTTGGGGTCGGCAATTATCGTGTGCGTCTACTATCTGGCGACATGCAATGTCCTTCCCGCAAACAAGATACCCTTCAATGCCTGGAACATTCTGGGCGGATCACTGGTCATGATTTCCCTTATCCATCGGCCAAATCCGGGCGCAATCGTGATCGAGGTCATGTTCATTTTCATCGCCGTTCTGGCGGTCTTGCGAAACTTGCGCGGCGCACGGTAACCCGCGCCGCGCGCCTGTCATTCCGCAATCATGTAAAACTTGCGCAATGTCTTCGTGATTTCCCACGTACAGGGCGTGCCTTTGGGTACAAAAAAGGTGTCTCCGGCCCCAAAAACCTGCGCCACCCCGTCCGATCCGGTCAGCGTGACCGAACCCGAGATCACGGTCATCATCTCATCCACCGGATAAGCCTCGATATCCTCGCGACAGGGCGCGCATTCCCATACCCCTACCGAAATCTTTTCATCCCGGCTTTCGAAAAAGCTGCTTATGGTCTCGGTCTTGTCCGAGGTGGTGAAATCACCGTCAGCCACTAGGGAAGACGGGACAAAGCCGGTTTCGGGGTGGCCATCGGCCAGCAAGCGGATAGGTTTGGTCATGTTTTCCTCCTTTTTTAACTCAGTGGCATCGGCAGAAATTTCGGCACCGGCCTCTCGCTGCTATCCAGGTCCCGCGCCCAGCGGTGCCCGGCATGGACGGCTGCCGCAAAGACCGACGGGGCCTCGCAATCGCCGATCCGGCTGACGGATTTGACGCCTGCGTCCTCCCACTCGTCCCCGCACACAATCAGGTTCTGATAGACGTGATCTTCGGTTTTTTTTGACGTCAGCACAACAGCCGCACCAACTGCAGCGCCAAACCTGCACCACGATGGATGCAGCGTCGCGCACGGTCAAAAAGCGCCTATCGCAAGCTGGACATCACCATCGAGCGTGCGCTTTTCCTGCTGCTGCTCAAACTCGTCGCAGTACCGATGGAATAAAAGACCGGGCGGCCTGGCCGCCCGGTAAATTGGTGCTTATTGCACGGGGAGAGTTTACTTCTTCAGATTTGTCCAGATCTGGTCATAGACGGCCTGAACTTCCTGCGAACAAACCTCGATAAAGACACCGGGGCCGACCTTGTCGTGCGGGTTCTTTTCCGGTTGCGTCGCAAGCGCGGGGTCCAGGAACTCTTCGACGCCTGCGACCCCCGCGTTATAGCGGGCAAAGTTGGTGACAGCGGCGATGTTTTCCGGCTCCAGCAGGAAGTCCATGAATTTCAGCGCGTTGTCACGGTTCGGCGCGTCTTTCAGCAGAACGACATTGTCCATCCACGCGATATAGCCCTGCGTCGGGTACGCATATTCGACATTTGCGCCTTCCTCGCGCGCTTTGGCCGAGAACCCGTCATAGATCTGGCCGACCGCCGCGTCGCCCGAGACCAAAACCTCTTTGGCGGTGTCCGAGTTGAAGGACGACCAGTGCTGCTTGGCCTCTTGCAACATGGCGTTCAGCGCCTTGAGCTGTTCGCGGTCGGTGGAACACTGCGGGATGCCCATGTGCAGCGCCGCCATGGCCATGACCTCACCCTGGCTGTCCAGCATGTTGATCCGCCCCTGCAACTCGGCCGGCGGGTTGAACAGGATGTCGGTGGTCTGGATGTCGCCGGAATAGACGTCGCGGTTCACGGCAAAGCTGGTCGAGCCCCATTGATACGGGATCGAATGTTTGCGACCCGGGTCAAAGCTGGGATCGGCCCATTCGGGTTCGATATTGCCCTTGTTCTTCAGTTCGCCGTCTTCGATCGTGTCCAGCATGCCCTCGCCTGCCATGATCGACACCATGTAATCGCCCGGTACCGAAACGTCATAGGTTCCGATCCCGCCAGCCTTGAGCGAGGCGAGCATCGCCTCGTTTGAATCGTAGGTGTCCATGGTCACCTCGATGCCGGTTTCCTCGGAGAATTTGTCGATCAGCTCCTGCGGGATGTATTCGAACCAGTGATAGACAACCAGTTCGCCTTCGGCTGCCGCTGCATTTGCGCCCAAAGTCAGGGCCAGCGCGGCGACGCCGCTTTTCATCATATGTTTCATTGTGTTTTCCCTCTGTTGGTTATTTCGTGTTGTCAGTTTTGCTGACGAAGTAGCTGATCGTGACCATGATGACGGACACGGCCAGCAGCATGGTCGAAATCGCCATGATATTGGGTTTGAGACCCTGTTTGACCGAACCGAAGATCGCCGTCGGCAGGGTTTCAACACCCGCGCCTTTGACAAAGTTGGTGATGATGAAGTCATCCAGGCTGACGATGAAGGCCAACAGGAAGCCCGAGATGATACCGGGCATCATCAGCGGCAGCAGAATCTTGGTAAATGCCTGCCGCTTGGTGGCATAAAGGTCCTGCGCGGCCTGTTCATAGCTGTCCTCGATCCCCTGCATCCGGGCCGAGATCGGCAAATAGGCAAAGGGAATGCAAAACGCGATATGAGCCAGCAGGATGGTCATGATGCCGCGTTCAAATCCGATCGAATTGAAGAAGATCAGGGTTGCAACGGCCGTCACGATCTCGGGCACCATCAGTGGCAGGCTGATCAGGCCGAATGACAGGGTGCGCAGTTTGAACCTGCCGCCCCGGACCATTCCGGTCGCCGCCAGTGTCGCAATTGACGTCGACACCGTGGCTGCAACAATGGCGATGATAAAACTGTTCTTGGCGGCCTGCTTGAACTTATCGCTTTCCGGTCCGGTGAACACGTCCGCATACCAGCGCAGCGACAGACCTTCCCAGTTTGTCAGTGATTGCGAGGCATTGAAGCTGTAGATCGTCACGACCAGCAGCGGCGCATACAAAACGATCAGACACAACAGGGTGATACCTTTGAAGCCGCGATAGGACTTGATGTCGAATTGCTTGCTTGCCATCGGTCAGCCCTCCGCTTTCTCGGCTTTGGCCTGTTGCCGTGCAAACAGCATCAGCAGGATCAGAACCATGGTCAGCAGGATCATCGACGCAGCCGCGCCAAACGGCCAGTTGCCGGCATTGCCCTTGAACTGTTCCTCGATCAGCGAGCCGATCATAAAGTTCTTGGCGCCGCCCAGCAGGTCGGGGGCAAGGAAGGAACCCATCGAGGGAACGAAAACAAGGATGCATCCGGCGATCACACCGGGTTTCACCGCCGGAAGGAGAATGCGCCGCAAAGTCGTCCACTTGGTTGCATACAGATCCGCTGCCGCTTCGCTCAGCGCGAAGTTGTAGCGTTCCACCGCCGCGTAGATCGGCAGCACCATGAAGGGCAGATAGGAATAGAACAGGCCCAGTTGCACCGCGAAGTTGGTATTGACGATATGCAGGGGGCTGTCGATCAGGCCGATGCTGATCAGAAAGTCATTCAGCGGACCCTGGTCGCGCAGCAGGAATTTCATCGACACGGTCCGGATCAGCAGGTTCACCCAGTACGGGATCGTGATCAGGAACACCCAGACGGGCCGCATGTTTTCGGGCCGGGTGGCAATGAAATAGGCCGTCGGAAAGCCGATCACCAGGCTAAGCACCGTCGCCGCGCCCGCCTGCCAGATCGAACGCCAGAAGATGGTGAGGTAGGTCCATTCGATCTTGGGCGGTTCATCCCCGAACAGACCACGGTCAAAGAAGAACTGATCATAAGCGGCCAGCGAAAACTCCCAGATCACGCCGCCGCGGAACTCTTTCGTCAGGAACGAGTAGACCAGCATCATGAACACCGGTGCCAGGACCAAAATGCTCAGCGTCACCCATGCAGGCAACAGCAGCCAAGTGCGGGCCTCCTTATAGGTGTCGGTCGTTGCGCTGCCGCCGCTTGCTGCACCGGCGGCCATCAGTCCACCAGGAGGCGCGCGGCCCCCAGCTCCATGTTGACGAACATCTCGGTGCCCGGCTCGAAGATGCGCTTGTTGCCGCGATCAGAGTTCGACGTGCGCACCACGAAATCGGGTCCGTCCTGCAGATCCACGATCGTGGTGATGTCGGTGCCGACAAATATGTTGTCCTTCACGCGCCCCTTGAGGCTTTCGCTTTCGACCGGTTTGTCGGACATGTACAGACGCTCGGGTCGGATCGACATGTGAACCTTTGACCCCACCCCGACACCTTCGACCTGATCACAGGTCAGTTCGTGCCCGCCGCCCAGATGACAGATCGCGCGACCGTCCCGGAGCCCGTCGACGGATACTTCCAGCAGGTTCGTCTCGCCGATGAAATCGGCAACAAACATGTTGCGCGGTCGCTCATAGATATCCGTCGGCGCGCCCAGTTGCTGCATTTCACCTGCTGACATCACCGCAATGCGATCGGACATGGTCAGCGCCTCTTCCTGATCGTGCGTCACGAAGATAAAGGTAATCCCGGTTTCCCGCTGCAGGTGCTTCAGTTCAAGCTGCATGGCCTTGCGCAGTTTAAGGTCCAGGGCGGATAGCGGCTCGTCCAGCAACAGCACTTTGGGCTGTGGCGCCAATGCACGCGCCAACGCGACCCGCTGTTGCTGGCCGCCCGAAAGCTGGCTTGGTTTGCGCGCCGAAAACTGGCTGAGCTGCACCAGTTCCAGCATTTCACCGGCTTTCGTGCGCGCCTGAGACTTCGACGCACCGCGCATCTCAAGCCCAAAAGCCACGTTGTCCAGAATGGTCATATGCGGAAACAGCGCATAGTTCTGGAACACCGTATTCACCGGGCGCTTGTTCGGTGGCAGGTTTTCAATCTCATCGCCATACAGGAAAATGGCGCCTTCGGTCACGTCCTCGAACCCGGCAATCATCCGCAGCAAAGTGGTCTTGCCGCAGCCCGACGGCCCCAGAAGCGTAAAGAACTCATTGTCCATGATCGACAGTGAGATCCTTTTCAGCGCCGTAAAGTCGCCGTAGCGCTTGACCGCATCCCGCACGTCAATCGCGACATTTCCACTGTCAGACACATCCGCCTCCCTAAGCACCGCGAAATTTGGCACAGGTATATACGGAGCGGCGAAACCTCTGAAGAATTGAGTTCCTCACCAAACATTAGGCTAAACCTAATCAATTATTGTTTCCTGATGCGACGCAGGCATTTACCAATGGAATGCCTGGTCGTTGCCCCGTGGTTCGCGTGGCCCCTCACCTGCCAGAAATGCACCTTGGATTGCCGCTTGGTTTGGTACAGCCCAGGGCGGAAGACCCTGATCGCGTGTGGGGAAGATGAATTGCGACACAGCGTTGCACAAGACACCAACTAAATGGCCAAGACCGTTTTTCTCACGAGTACAAGGAACCGTTGACCACCGGGCACACGGCCATCGCCTTGAAGACAACGCCCGACATTTTCTTCGCGTAGTATCGTGACGGAAGCCGGCCATTTGGATCAACTGTAAAAAGTAGAAAAGTCCGGCGTGATTTGGCCATCTTGGACCATGTTGGCTGAGACGGGCCACGTACTACGGAACTTCCAGGTCTTTCCGGAAACATGCGTTACAGCTTCAGTCAGATACTGATACGCAAAAATCAGGCATTTTGCGCACCACCCATATTTGATTACATCTCCTCAAATGCTCAGCATCGCAACCGCGATGTTCAGAAAACCTTCGTTTGGCGCAATCAGAGGCGACGCCGGTGACCCGTATGGTTATCAGCTGGTCTTGCCTGCCCTCGCCGCCTTATTCCGCAGCGTCGATCCGCAGGGTTCGGACAGAAGGGTCCACACGCGCATACGCGGCCAAAACGCGGGTTGTCCATTTTTGCGAAATGTAATCCGCCATGAAACGGCTGGGCGCAATCAGGGTGGCCACCCCCCCTGCCCTGCCAGCCTCGACCAGATGCTGGAACCAACTGGACCAAAGCTCTGGGTCGCGTTCATACAGAAACGCCTGGACCGACCGCCAGACGTCATCGTCGCCTGTTTCCGGAGCCGGAGGTTTGGATTTGAACGGTATGATGTTGGTTTCTTCGGCCGGGGCCTGCCCCATCCTGTCCTGAAAATCCCTGCCAATAGTGGGCCAGATCTCTTCGGTGTCGATCATGATCCGCTTCAGATCCAGTTCATAGACCGCAACCCGCCCCCGTGCTGCCGGTCGTTTGACTGAAATCCACCCTCTGCCGCGCAGCTTGGCCATCTCGCGTTTGACGGTTCGTTCATCCACGGACCACAGGCGCGCAATTTCCTCGCGCCCGATTGACAGTTCGTTGTTGCGCCAGTTGTAGCGGGTGGTGATCAGAACCATTATGCGAAGAATACTGCGCTGGCGATGCTTGTCGCCAGACAGCGCGTGGACAGACAGCGCCGACAGAATGTCGTATTTCAGGGCCGAGGCATTGCGCCCGACCGGTTTTGCAACCTGCATTTGTCCCTCACCGCTCTATCTGCCTCACGCGGTTGCTTACCGCCTCGCGCTTTTCCAACGCTTTTCGTGATGATGTCCCAATTAGCGTCCAGCTCATCGATTCTGTCAAGAGCTGTCTTGTTTTGGGCGGCTGCGGATCCAAATCCAGCATTCAAAAAGAAAAGAAATTGGTGAAATATTGGTGATGGGGGACACCCTGTATGTCCCCTTATTTGGGCACTTTGTCCCCCTAAATGCTGTATACCCGAACGTAGTGACCCCCTAATTCTGGAGCGTTCCCCCTAGCGAGTGCCTTCCCTCGTCAGCGTCGCGAATCGAATCGGCCCACGTGCCGATGGCCCTTGTTTTCTTACCCGTGGGTAAGATTGTCATCCCATCATAATTTCTTTTGCCAAAGCTGCAAATCAAGCGTAAATATGAAAACCACAAAATTTAACGTCCTAAGAAACGAGACCCGAGGCATGTACACGCACGAAGACCTGAATGCATTGCGTAATCAGTCGCTCAAATTGCAGGGCTGGATTCGCCAGCAGACCTTTAGCCCTGAGATGGAGAAGACCCTCCGCCGGTTCTCAAGCTGGGAAGTGTCGGAGCTGATCTTTAAGGTCAACCAATCCACTTTTCGGGGCAAGTTGGCCTCGGACCCGACCCTGCCCAGTGGTGAGGTGGAGCCGGATGGCCGGCAGAGATGGTTCAGCCTGGAAGAAGTCAATGAACTGCGTCGTCGATTGAAGGTGAACCGCAAGACCCTGATGCCGCCCCGCCCGGCCGGCAAGCGTGCCATCCGTGCCGCTGTAGCCAACTTCAAGGGTGGCGCGGGCAAGTCAACGGTGGCGTTGCATCTGGCCCATGCCGCGGCACTGGATGGCTACCGGGTGCTGGTGGTGGATTTCGACCCTCAGGCGACACTGAGCCATTCGATGGGCCTGACGGATGTTGCCGAAGACTTTACGGTCTGGGGCATTATGGCGCGTGATCTTATCCGCGAGACCCAACGGATGAACAACCGCCCCGCCGCCGCCGAATCCGGGACCGCCCTGCCCCGCCGCGAGTTGCCGCCATCGATCACGGACATGGGGCTCGGTGATCTGCGGATCGGTGACTTTATCAAGCAGACGTCCTGGTCCAGCATCGACGCCATCCCGTCCTGCGCCAACGCCGCTTTTGTCGAGTTTGCCTCGGCTCAGTACCGGCACTTGAATCCTGAATGGTCGTTCTTTGCGGCAGTATCGCGTTATCTGGACCAGATCCCCGATGACTCTTACGACCTGATCCTGTTCGACTGCCCGCCTGCCATTGGCTACCAGTCGATGAACGCAGTGTTTGCGGCGGACATGCTGTATGTCCCATCCGGCCCGGGTTACTGGGAATACGACTCCACGACCTCGTTCATTGGCCAGCTTGCTGAAGCTCTGGAAGACCTCGCTTATGGGTTCGACAAAACATTACCCACGGGTAAGATCGGGCTTCCCAAGACCTTCTGTGAGTTGCGCTTTCTGCTGACGCGATATGAGCCCGGCAACGCCCTGCACCACGCCATGTTCGACGCATTTCGAAAAGTGTTCGGGGAACACGTGGCCGAGCACCCGGTCGAGATGACCCGCGCGGTCGAACAATCCGGTCGTTTCCTCAGTTCGGTCTACGAGATGGATTACCGAGAGATGACCCGGGAAACCTGGCGCCGCGCACGATCGACCTTTGACAACGTATATGAAGAGTTTCGGGGCGTCATGCTGTCGGCCTGGGATAAGCTGGAGGATGACGCATGACCCGCAAACGCAGAATGTTCGACATTGATATGCCCGCCATGGAAGACATACCCGTGGGTAAGGTTCCGGACCAAGTTCTGGAGAAGCGGCGGGGTCCGATGGCCGCAGCAATCTCGGAGAATGCTGGTGCTCTGCGCGATCAGCAATCGACCGAGGATGCCATTCGCGCAGAAAACGACAGGCTTGCGCATGAGCTGGTGAGCCTGCGGGCCGAAGGGCTGGTGACGGAACGTGTAGACCTGTCAGACGTCGTTACAGAAAAACTGACGCGCGATCGCAAACCCGGTCCGGATCCGGAATTGGAGGAGTTGAAAGCGTCGATCAGGGAAATCGGTCTTTCCAACCCGATCCGGCTGGAGCGTCGCGCGGACGGGCGATTTGACCTGATTCAGGGGATGCGCCGCCTTTCTGCTTATCGTTTGTTGCTGGAAGAAACCGGCGATTCCATCTACGCAAAAATTCCGGCAGGCATTTCGGACGCCGCTGATCTGGACAGCAGCTATCGGCGTATGGTGGATGAAAACCTGATCCGAAAGGACATCTCCTTTGCGGAAATGGGTGCGTTGGCCCGGGCCTACGCAGAGGATCCGGCCAATGACTGTGCGGATGTGGACAAGGCGGTTTCGATTCTTTTCAAATCAGCAAGCTACACAAAGCGAAGTTATATTCGGGCATTCGCGAGCCTGCTGACCAGGCTGGACAAGGTTCTGAACCACCCAAATGAAATCCCGCGAAATGTGGGGGTCGAACTGAAGCGCAAGCTTGATTCCGATCCGGGTTTGATCCGCGCAGTCAGCACTGCGTTGATGAGCGAACCCGACAGGGACAACGCACGAGAGGTGGCGATTCTCCGGTCTTTTTTGGGACAGGCCTCGGAAGCTGTTGCCAGGCCGAAACCGGACAGTCCCGGAAAGCCGCGTCGGGCGAAGACGACGTTTCAGGTGTCTGGCCGCGCGGGGATTGCAAAGTGTTCGGCCTCGAGTGGACGGTTGGAGATCAGGCACGATCTGGATTTTACGCGTGTTGATCGTGCGAGGCTGGAGGCCGCCATTGCAACGATGATTGAATACCTGCGAGAGGAGGATGATCTTACCCACGGGTAAGAACCTACAGAAAACATGTGAAGCTTCCGTGGGGTGCTGGATTTGAAGCCAGCACCCTTTTTCGTGTTAACCCAAAAGGTCCGTAGCGGGATTTTCTGCGATATCGACGTCGTCGTAATACTTCTGCGCCTGCGCGACTGAGCGGTGCAGGGACAGTCGCATGGCTGCCTGAATCGGGGCGCCGTCCAATGCGGCCTGGGTCAGGAAGCCCGAACGAAGACCGTGGGCAGAGGCAAAGTCTTCGGGCAGACCGGCCAGCTTCAATCGATGTTTGACGATCTGCGCTACCGCGTCGGGGGAAAGGCGGCGGTTCAGCACCCGATCAGCTTTCGAGATCGGGCGGAAGAGGGGGCCGTCCTTGATCTGCCCAACTTCGATCCAATGCACTAAAGCCTGCGCTGCTCGGCCTTTCAGCACCAGTCTGGGGGTTTCTCCCTTCTGGGTGGTCTTGGTTTCCAGCAGGGACAGCCAGATGACACCGCTCTTGCCGAATTCCTTAAGGGATACATCCTCGCGCATCAACGCCGTGATTTCCGAGCGGCGGCGCCCGCCGCTGGCCCAGCCCAGCATCAGGATCGCCCGGTCGCGGCAATCGCGACGACTGCCACGGCAGGTCGCCAACAGTTGCTCGAGCACATCGCGGGTGATGGGGTGGGCGGATTTTGGGGCAGGGGGACGGGCTGCGGCGCGGCGTGCTTTGGCCCGTGCTTGCTTCACCTGCGGCGCCTCAAACGGGCTGGGAAGGTTCTTCATCCGGTGGAAGGCCAGCCAGGAGGCGATACGCCGGTCCAGCGTTGAGGGGGCCGGGCAGGCCAGTGACTTGCGCAACCCTTGTGCAATCAGCGCTTCTGCCGTCTGGCGGGCGACATCCGTTTTCGGCGCGTCGTTCAGATCCCGGGCATGATCGAGGATGAAGGCGAGGGCGGTTTCTTCATTCTCGGGCCAGTTTAGGATCGAGCCAATCCGAGCGGCCTTCCAGGCCGTGATGTAGACCAGGTCACGCTCGTACGCTCGTAACGTGTTCTCCGGCGTGCCGCGGACATAGAGATCGGTCAGCGCGTCCTGATATGCTGAGGACAGTGCAGGAGAAGAGGCTGGGAGATATGGGGCAGGGGTACTCATAGCGCGTATTCTGCGTCAATTCAGTTCGCTTTTCAATTGACTCGATAAGCGATACTTATCATATATAATGTCAAATTGACAGTATGCCAAAAGTAACGCGCAAAAATGTTAGATTATGAGCGTAAAGAGGGCAGGGCACCTAAGATCACTACAAAACCCGCTTCGGCTCTAAAGAAAGCCCGAGATCGCCTTCAACACTGTTTCCGGGACCTCTAGGCGGAGAAAGTGGCCCACGCCCTCCATCGCCTCAAACCGATTTTGACCGACAAGATCGTGCAGTGCTTTTCCTCGTTCGATTGGGATTCAGGGAGGTTGTGTCGCAAACTTTGGGTCTGGATTGACGAGCCTACAGATTCCGAAGTTTGTTGTCCGCGTATTGTTTTCCAACAGATTTCAGCATGATTTCCTTGAAAGGCTGCTATTTTTCCCAAAGATGCGGTTCTAAAGGTTGTGAAGGTGTAGACGCCCCCGCTGGCCTCGATGCAACGTTCGGCCTTGTGAAACCCAATACGGATCTGTTGCAAACTTTTGGCTGTTGACGAGGTCAGATGCTGCGGGTGAATGACTTTCGGTAAAATCAGTCGAAAGTCAGTTCATGATTT
>NZ_JBQGAB010000012.1:0-160066 GCF_056542605.1 Ruegeria sp. AB8 | reverse complement strand
GCAAATCCGCCGCATAATCAAACCAACCAGATGAGCCACATCCTCTCTTAGATCAGAGCGCCATCTGTCCCAAAATCCCTGACGACGGACAGTGTTGGCGTAGCAAAAGCTGGTTTGCTGTACAGAAGACAAAGCAAAGCGACTTCTCAGTCCAAACGGCAATCAATTGCCTGAACAAAACAAAGGTCAAAATCGCCTTTGCCCACATGAGCCGTAAGAAACTTGGAAGCATAGCTGACAGCGACCTTCGTGTACTCAATGGGATCAAGGACGAACTGGAAGCCTATTTGCTCGAACGTTATAAAATCGCTGCAATTGCGGGAAACGAAGCATTCTCAGCAAAATGTTAGGTTTCCAATAATATCTAACTTTTTCACTGAACAGCTATTGACCTCAGTGACTTAGCGTCAGCGCCTTTTTCGATCGCTTGGCAAAATGTGTGGTTTTACAATGCGATACAGTAAAACCACACATTTAGGCTGAAACATGAAACAAGCAAAGCTACTGACACACGCGGAACAGAAACGCGTCTATGCAGTTATTGACGCGCATCGCTACAGCGCCCGTAACCGCGCCATTTTCGCGCTCAGCTTTTTTGCTGGCTTGCGCGCATGTGAGATTGCAGCGTTAAGGGTTGGCGACGTATTCGACGACAACGGTCAAGCACGAGACACTGTGTATTTGGCGGCGACACAAACCAAGGGCGATGAAGCAGGCGCCGTTCTTGTCAGCAAACGGCTGAACAAAGCGCTCTCTAAGTACGCAACTGCCTACCCACGCCACACGAGCACTCCTGACGCACCGCTGTTTTTCAGCGCAAAGCGAGGTGGGTTTAGCCCTCAGACGATTGTGAACTTGTTTGCCAAATTTTATGCGGCGGCAGGCATCAAGGGCGCGAGCTCACATAGTGGTCGCAGGCAGTTTTTGACAGAGCTTGCAGACAAAGGCGTTAACGTGCGCGTGATACAGGCTCTGGCGCGGCACAAAGATATAAGCACGACGCAACGCTACATTGACTACAATGAAAGCAAACTAAGAAGCGCTATTGAACTCTAACTACTGATCACCAATCGCAAAACTCGCGGAAGCGGTCCTAGACTACGCAAAATAAAATTCATCTACGTAAAGCGCGCTGGAAAGAATTTCATCCAAACTGTCCATCACGACAAAACCAACTTCATGGTCACCCTTTTCTAGGTTGCTAATTATTTCAGTTTGCCAACCTGAATCTCCATAATCTCCAACGGCGCCCACAGAAGACAACTCGAACAATTGACCATCAATTACGAGATAGGCAGCATCGTCGTACGGCAGGTAATCACCTGAGTCAAAATACCAATCGAAGTATAGATCATCCTTGTTACCACTTACGTTCACCGTTGTTTTGATTGCTGATCCTGTAGTCCCAGACAATGTTCCGCTAGAAATCCCAAAGAAGTCTTCAATTTCGGAAGATGAGGCTGCAATGGGTGAAGACGATTCAATTACACCAAAGTAGGAACCCCCGCTGGCTGATGTGACTCCGTCTGAAATATTGAAATCAAAATCCACATCATAACTTTGAGCCGCAAATGCCAATCCTAAGACGTCCCAATTCTCTAGATATCCTTGTTCAAAATCATCTTTATTGATCCCCGTCGCGATAGGACCTGCTGGAATTGAAACAGCGTCTGGAACGTTCTCAAGCGCAAACGCAGGCTGATTAGAATCTTGATCAACATCAGAACTTCCAACCAATTGTTGCCCTTTTTTGACGCTGACATAACTGGTCGAAAAACCAGTTCCAGTGTCGAAGACCAGCGATTCTATTAGATCAATATTTTCATCCGTCAGAGTCCCGTCCGCAAAATAGTAACTCGAAGCTGGCAATTGCGGACCTATCCAGTCAACTCCAACTTGTATGTGAAGATGATCACCAATGATAATCCCTGTCCAGCCTACGTCACCAATCTTCGTCTCTCCACCAGTCACCTCTGATCCTATAGAAAGCGAAGACATGCTATCTTGCGACAGGTGCGCATATGTCGCGAAAAACTCTACTTCTTGCCCATCTATTTCAACAGTGTGCAATACAGTTACAAAGTTTCCATAATTAGAGAGACCAAGGGAGTCCTCTGCTCCTGGCGTTATTTGCAGATTATCGTTTGCGTCGATAAATGCCGTGAACTGTGACGAGAAATCTTCCGCTTCGTTATAAATGGATACCACCACACCGTCTGCCATTGCGAATACTTCGTCACCAAAGTCCAAGCCAAAATCTAAACCAGTACCTGATAAGCCGAAATGAGAAATGGAAGAGTCGTTAGTAGCCTGCGTGACTTTTGCCTTGATCTTGGATGAATACGGCAGAAAAAGCATCAAAACCCCCTAAAAATATGTGCTTAATAGCATTCAAGCATCGTCAATATTGCAAGCGTCGTCAATATTGAGGCAACAATTGTGCCCGTCCAAATAGCATTCAGCAAAAGAGTAGAAGGTGCATGTGGAGCTGCGAGGCAGTTATTGCATTGGGGATTTGACGGGTCTGTTCGCGTGTATTTTTGTCTGCATGCTGGCTTTTAAGATCGCGCGTGAAGCAGAAGAAAAAACCAGCTAAATCAGCTATATGCGGGAAAATATTCTCGTGCACAAAATGGCACACAGCATTTATTTACCCGTACATTATACTGAATTAAATGAGTTATTTTTGATGTCTATCTCTTGCAAATCCGTGTACACCGGTTCGATTCCGGTACTCGCCTCCATATCTTCCTGCGAACAATCGATAATCCTGACTGAGAACGTTGTCACGAGGGTTCAATGCCGTTGCAGCAAGAATGGCTGGCTCAGGCCGCTGTCGCGCGTTGGGCCGTTACCTGATTGAACCAGCTGACGATCTCTCGCAGGTCAGGTGTGATTTCCTCTGCGGCGCCTCCTGTGAACTCCTGAAATTTCTCGTTGTTCAGGCCGTTGACACCGACCAGAACGGGAATATCCCGCGCCAGGGCTTCAGCGATGACAGGGCGGAAGCCGCGGCCGTCCGCCTCGTGTTTGCCGAACTTATTGATAATCAGAAGCTGCGGATTGTCGTCCAGAGAAGCAGTTACATATCCAACGGCCTGCTCCAGCGCGGCCGGGTCAAGACGGCAACCGCGCGACTGGGTGCCCAGAGACTGGGAAATCCGAATGGTCTCACCCTCGGGCAACACCCGGACGTCCATATCGCATTTGCTGCTGTCCACACATTCGGTGTTGGTCTGAACCACACCAGCCAGTCGCGCGTCAGCGTTCAGAAGATGCTCGGCCACAGCGCTCAGCAGGCGGTCGGTTGCGCCGCGATCGGTGGTGGTGACATAGGCCAGGTACATTCAGAGACCCTCTTCGTACAAATACATGACATTCCAGATAGCACGCATGTCTGTGCTCGGCCACACCTCGCGTCAAGGCAGAGGGGAAAGGCCAATCACAGGTGTGTGCAGTTGAAGCAGAACCGCAAATACGGCAAGCGCGACAAGACCGGACCATTTGCCCGGCCATGGGCGCGGTGCGCGTAGCGAGAAGCGCGCGGTATTGCGCGACAGACGCGTCCATTCGATACCCATCGTCCGCGCCTTGCGGCGGTCGATCAGCGCCATACCCATCGCGGCGAAACCCGCGAATAGCCCGAAAAGGATGACATGGGACAGGCTGCCATTGGCCAGTAGGTGCGCGCCGGCCCACAACATCAACGCTGCCAAAACCGGATGGCGCGTTGTGCGCAGGATGCCCGGGTTCTCGGGGTCAAAGGCGCGGTGTCCCAGCCCTCCGAACGAAAACGGGTTCTGGATCGACAGCCCCACTATGGCCAGCCAGCAGGCAATTGGCATGATCAGCAAAGGTATCCAGCGAAAGAGCGCAAAAGGCGGTATGACTTCAACATACGGTGCCCGCGCGGCCGCGACGACAAGCCAGCCCAGCACCAGCAGGGACAAGGCGGAATAGGTCGCGAAATACCGCCTGCGCCCCATCGTTTCGATCAGCCTGCCACGCACGGCGGGACGTGCCGGGACAACGTGGGTCAGAAGGAAGGTGATCAGCGCTGCAAGGAAGAGGGCCCAACCGGTCATGATAAACTCCGAACATATTGCGCCCGGTTTTAGGCTGCGGCGCGGGGGTGGTCCTTGTCCGAAATCAAGTCGGGCGGAGGGGCAGATACGCTGCCCCTGCCCTTGTTCACAAGCCCAGTGCCTTGCGCCGTTCTTCGGCAAAGCCCTGCACCATGCGGTCGGCAATCAGCGCCAGGATGGCCATCGCGGCACCAGCCGAGATACCAAGCCCCACATCGGCCTGCCCAAGCGCCAGATAGATCGACTGGCCCAGGCCGGTCGTCCCGATCAGCGCCGCAATCACCAGCATGGCAAAGGCATAAAGGATGGTTTGGTTCAACCCCAGCAGGATGGTCGGCGCCGCGTAAGGCGCACGCACGTCACGCATGATCTGCCACTCGGTCGCGCCGCTTGAAATGGCGGCCTCCATCATCTCTTCCGGTGTATTGACTAGTCCGTGCCGCGTGTAACGGATCATCGGGACGATGGCATAGGCGCAGATCGCCAGAAAGGCAGAGAACTCGCCAATCTGAAACACCATCAGCACCGGGATCAGGAACACGAACAGCGGAATCGTCTGCAGCATGTCACAGATCGGGCGGACAATTTTCCACACCGGCTCCCATACCGCGCTGGCCAGACCGATCAGCCCGCCAACCACGGCGCAGGAAAACACCGCAGCACCGCTGAGGTAAAGCGACAGCAGCGCCCTTTCCCACAAGCCCGAGACGAGAATGGTGCAGAGCAGCCCCACCGATAGCGCCGCCAGACGCCAGCCGCCCGCAACCCAGCCTAGGGCGGCGGTTCCGGTCAGGACAAACGGCCACGGCAGGTTGGCAATGCCGGTTTCCAGCATGCCAATCAGGATCAGGACGACCAGCCCACCGGTCAGGTGCCCGCGCCACGCCATCAGCAGGGTGATACCAGCACCGGCGGCGAACAGGCCGTAACTCATCCCGGGCGTCCACTGGAACCCCCAGGTAAACGGCAGAACCGCCTGATCAAGACCGATCCGCAACGGCAACAGAACATAGAACAGCGAGTTGTTCTTGAGCGCATCCAGCCACGGTCCGTTCGCCTGCGTGAACGCCGTCAGACCACTGTCGACCGCTTCGGCCATGGGGTCCAGAAGCGTCAGTTCGGACGGATTCGGAAGCCATGCCCAAAAGGCGGCCGTGAACAGCACGGTAAAGCCCAGGACAGCCCAAACGACGCGTTGGTCATAACGTTTGCGCTCGGTCGCCAGAGTGCCGCTCATCCGGTCGATCACCACGGCGAAAACCACAATCACCAGACCGGCCAGCAGGGATTCACCGAATTGCGCCTTGCGCATGGTCAGCAGAACCTCCCAGCCGATATCGTTGAACCCGCCGATGACTGCGGCGATGATCACCATCGACAGCGCCGCCATCAGACATTGGTTCACACCAACCATGATCTGCGTCGCGGCGGCGGGGATTTCCACCTGAAACAGTTGCTGAAACCGGGTGCCGCCGGACATGATGGCAGCCTCTTTGATCTCGGGCTCGACCCTTTCGAGGCCCAGCATCACGTTTCGCGCCATCGGCGGCGCGGCGTAGATTGCCGAGGCGATTAGACCAACAACGGGGCCGAAACCAAAGAGCAGCAGCAGCGGCGTCAGATAGGCAAAAGTCGGCACAGTCTGCATCACGTCCAGCACCGCCTGCACAAAGGATTTCACCTTTGGCACCTCATTCGCGAGGATACCGATCGCTCCGCCAACGATCAGCGCGACCGGCACCGAGACAGCGACCAGCGCCAGGGTGTTCATGCTCTCGGCCCAGTAGCCTGAGGCCAGCACGAAGGTGAGGCCGAAGAACCCCAACGCCGCCATCGGCAAGCCGCCGAGATACCAGCCCAATGCCGTGACAAGACCAATGAGGATCGGCCACGGGGTATTGGCAAGCACATAGTTGGCCGCATTCATCGGATAGGTCATCAGATCGGAAAACAACCGCATGGCGGGTTTGATACCGTTCAGGAACCAGTCCAGGAGCGCGCCCACCCATTGGGTCGCAGGCAGTTCCCACGCGGTGGGCCATTTCACCAGCCACGGGGCGACGCCTTCCAGTGCAAGACACACGGCACCGACGATCACGGTGATCAGGGCCGCCTGCGCGCCTGCAGTCAGCCGCGCCTGCTGCGCAGGAATATCCGTAGCCGCGGTCATGTGTCATCCACCTGAAGCGCGGCAGCCAGATCCGACGGGTGGACACTGCCGACGATGTTGCCTGCCTCGTCACGCACAGGCACCGGTTCGTAGAGTTCCATGCAATGTGCAAGGGCGGCGTCCAGCGTCATCGCCGTGGTCAGGCCCGGATCATCCGGCCCACACTCACTTTCGCCTCCGCGCATGACCGAGGCGACCTTGGCGTGCTGGCCCTTGGCCACATCTTTCGAGAATTCGCGCACGTAATCGTCGACCGGACGCAGCACGATATCCGTGGGTGTTCCGATCTGAACGATCTTGCCATCGCGCATGATCGCTATCCGGTCGGCCAGCTTCAGCGCCTCTTGAATGTCGTGCGTGATGAAGACGATGGATTTCTTTAGCGTCGCCTGAATGCGCAGGAACTCATCCTGCAACTGGCGGCGGATAAGGGGGTCGAGGGCCGAAAACGGCTCGTCCAGAAACCAGATATCGGGATTCACGGCCAATGACCGTGCGATGCCAACACGCTGGCGCTGACCGCCCGAAAGCTGGCGTGGGAAACTGTCTTCGCGGCCTTCCAATCCGACCAGCGATATTACTTCCTGCGCGCGGGCCAGACGTTCCTTTTTGCCAACGCCCTGAACACGCAGCGGGTAGGCCACATTTTCGGCAACAGTCATGTGCGGGAACAGACCAAAATGCTGGAACACCATGCCCAGCTTCTTGCGGCGCAACTCGGTCAGCGTCTTCTTTGATGCGCCAATGACATTTTCGCCGTCCACATGGATTTCTCCGCCCGTTCCGGGCAGCAACTGCGAGATACACCGGATCAACGTGGACTTGCCCGACCCCGAAAGCCCCATGATGACGAAAAGCTCGCCCTCCTGGACTTCGAAATTCGCGTCCTGAACGGCCGGAATTAACCCGTTTTCGCGCAGATCGGCGGCGGCTTTTTCAGAGTCGTTCCCTGACCGAGACAGCGCGTCGGTCAGGGCTTTTTCAGCACCAGGGCCAAAGACCTGCCAGAGATTCCGGCAGGCAATGGCTGGCGTGTTTGCGTCAGTCACTTATGCGGCTCACTTGGTTGCCGCGTCGACGACCGGACGCCATTTGCCTTCATTCTCGGCCATCCATGCAGCGACAACTTCTTCGACCGAGCCGCCATCAACGTCGATCGCACCCATCATCGGCTGCTGGTCTTCGACCGCCAGTTGATAGTTGGTCAGGATCTCGTACGCAGCCGGCCATTTCTCCTCCATGCCGCTCCAACCGGCTTTGAAGATGCGCGAAGGCGAGAAGTCGCAATCATTCACCGCGTTCGGGTTCGGACCCCAGGCCGGATCGTTAAAGCAAGCCTCTTCGCCCGCAGGCAGGTCAACGAATTGCACGTCATAGGCCGACATCGCCCAGTGCGGCTGCCAGAATGTGATCAGCAGCGGCGACTTGCGTTCAGTCGAAGCGCGCAGTTCCGCGATCAGAGCACCTTCCGAGCCCGCAGGAACCGCTTTGAACGGCAGTTCAAGACCCGTCATACGATCCGCGCCGGGTGTACCCCAGTCCGCAGGATAGTCGACCAGACGCCCGCCGGGCAGTGTCTCGGCCGTGGCAAAGACCTGCGCGCAGTCTTTCAGCGCTTCCCAAGCAGGCAGGCCGGGGCACAGATCGGCCACATGGGCCGGGTATGCGATACCTTCTTTGGCATCCAGCCCAAGATCGCCGATTTCGACCACGGTGCCTTCGTCGATTTTCTTGGCATATTCGTCCGACACGTTGGACGACCAGATTTCCAGCGTTGCGTCGATGTCGCCATCGGCCAGCGCCTGGAACTGGTTCATCATGCCTGCCGTCACGTATTCAACGTTATATCCTGCGGCCTTCAGCATCTCGCCCGCGACATGCGTTGTAACGTGCTGACCGGTCCATTCGTTGATCGCCAGCTTGATCGGCTCGTCCACGGCGCCCATATCCGCCGCCTGTGCCGATCCCGCGACCGCAAGGGCCAAAAGGCTTACACTCAGTTTTTTCATGATTTTTCTCCCTGTCTTCTTTGTTTTGCCCACCCCGACGCGTTTTTACGCCGGCTGACTTGTCTGGTGACAATACCATGTCGCAACATGCACAAATTTAGCCGGAAAAGGAAAGTGAACACTGACACCAGAGCTAAGCTAATTTCACTTTTTTGGCGCGATTTCCCCCACCCGCTTTGCAACGCAATTGCAACGTCCTGGCTTGTTGCTGAGGTTTGCCAGGGCACCGGACATTGATTGACGAGTCAATCACAAACCCGAATCCCCTGTTTTGTCGAGCATTTCTTTGCAAAACCGTCTAAATTTCTGCATTTCGCAATAGTCGCGATCTATTGAATCCGGCCAACCGGGCGCAACTTGCCCCCTTGCCAGAAAGGAACAAAAAGGAAACACTAGCGCCGGAGGAACCGAATGATGCGCCATTTTGACGAAATCTACAGCATTGCCGCCGGCCGGCATGGAGGCCCCGACAGGCTGGAGGAAAAGCTGAGCAAACCCAAAAGCGCCGCTGAGCTGGCCGCCATGCCGGACGACCGTTGGTTGTCGACAATAACAAAGACCATTTTTCAGGCGGGATTCAGCTGGAAAGTCATCGAATCCAAGTGGGATGGGTTCGAAACGGCATTTGACGGATTTGATGTCGGGCGGTGCGCCTTCATGGACGACGAAAAGTTCGACAGCCTGCTGCAGGACACGCGTATCGTGCGCAACGGAACAAAGATCGCCGCCGTGCGGGACAACGCCGCGTTTCTGCTGGAACTGCGTGAAGAAGGCGGAGCGGGTCAGGTACTGGGCGGCTGGCCTTCGTACGACTACATTGGCCTGCTGGCCATGCTGGCCAAACGCGGGGCGCGCCTTGGAGGGGCTTCGGCTCAATATGCAATGCGGTTTGCCGGGCGTGACAGTTTCATATTGTCACAGGACGTCACCGCACGGCTGATCGCCGAGGGCATCATTGATAAGCCCGCTACGTCGAAAAAGGCAATGGCCGCAGTACAGCAGGCTTTCAACACATGGATGGAGCAATCCGGACGGTCGTTGACAGAAATCAGCCGTGTTCTGGCGATGAGCCTCTAAAATCACCTTGCAGGCGGAATGCGTCGTACTAGGCTGCAAGGCATGATCACTCGCGTTATGCTAGTCGCCCTGTTTCTACTTGCGTCCTGCAGCCGCCCGCTGACAGAGACCGAACGCGCGTTTACCGATACCATTCAGGGCAAAAGCCTGAACATTGATCGCGTCCGACTTGTCGATGGCGCGCCCGTGCTGCCCATTACATACTACCGCGAGTCGCGACCGCGTCTGGCCTGCCGGGATCGCATTCTGCCACCGGCCGAAGAGGGGCTTGTCACCAGCACCCCTGCCGCAGTGGCCCTGTTCAACCGGGTCTATTTCTCGCGTGACTGGTATCTTGAGAATTACATGTCCGGATTTCCGGACGAAATGAACCTGATTGCCGCGATGCTGCTGGCGCATGAATTGACCCATGTCTGGCAGTGGCAAAACCGCGAAACCACCGGGTATCATCCATTACGCGCAGCGGCAGAACATGGCGGACGCAAGGATCCCTATTTGTTCGACCTCGCAACTTCGCCTGACTTTCTTTCTTACGGATTCGAACAACAGGGCGCGATCGTCGAGGAATATGTATGCTGCCGGGCGCTGGATCCCCAGGCGGCCCGCACGCAGCGTCTGCACGACATGCTGGGTGTGCACTTTGACCTGTCACCGCTGCCCGAGAAGGGGCGCGAGCGCGACGTCGCCCTGCCGTGGCGGGGCGCGGAAATCAACGGCATTTGCAGCTGATCACCGTCACTTTTGCAGCGTTTCCAGATAGGCGACCAAATCGACAATCGGCTGGCTCGTCAGAATAGGCTGACCATCATGCGTTTTGATGGCCGTGTCCTGCCCTTCGAAGAACGGCCCATACACAGGCATCGGGCTGCCGTGCGAGACCAGAGGATCGCGCCCGTCGATCCGTGCCACAACTCTTGCCCGTGGAAACACACCATTGGCATCCGCCAATTGGGTCAGGTCAGTGGGCTGAATGACCAAGACACCAGCCATCGGACCCTGACCCGTTGCTTCGATCCCGTGACAGGTGGCGCAGTGGCGCAGGTACAAATGGCTACCATTTTCGGCATCCTGCGCTGGCGCTTGGGACGCCAGAAAGACGGCTGTCAGAAATGTGACCCGGGCGGCGGACATTCTCATCGTAGTCTCCTGTCAGGATTGGCAATTGCAGGCTTGCCCGTTCTGCGGCTAGGGGCAATGATCCAGATCAACGCAACAAGGGCAAAGGATCGGGCAATGACACAATACGCAGCCATCATGCTGGCAGCCGGGGTCGGCGTGCCTCTGCTGGCGGGTCTGAATGCGGCCTTGGGTAAACTGATCGGGTCGCCGACCACGGCGGCAGTGGTTCTGTTCGCCGTTGCCCTGACCGCTTCGGCGCTGGTCATGTTGGTGTTTCCCGGCTTCGACGCGCTTTCAAAAATTTCAGAAGCCCCGAAACACCTGTTCCTCGGCGGCGTTCTGGTCGCCTTTTATGTGTTGTCCATCACCCACGTGGCCCCGCATTTTGGCGTCGGTAACGCAGTGTTCTTTGTCCTGCTGGGCCAGTTGATCAGTGCAGCCGCCATTGACCATTTTGGTCTGTTTGGCGCCCAGATCACACCCCTAACCTGGATGCGGGCGGGCGGGATTGCTGTTATGGCAGTTGGCGTCGCCATCACTCAACTGGCTTGAGAACACCGCCGTCCAACCGCACGATCCGGTCCATCCGCGCGGCCAGATCCGGGTTGTGAGTGGCGATCAACGCCGAAAGCCCCTCACCCCGCACAAGTGACATCAGCGCATCGAAAACCTGATCCGAGGTCTCAGGGTCCAGATTGCCGGTCGGTTCATCCGCCAGCAAAACGCGCGGCGCATTGGCCAGCGCCCGGCAGAATGCAACGCGCTGTTGCTCTCCTCCTGACAGGGCCGCCGGGCGATGATCGGCGCGGGACGCAACCCCAACCCGCCCCAGCAGTGACATAGCCCGTTCACGGGCAGCTTTTTCGGATACGCCATTGGCCAGTTGCGGAAGGGTTATATTCTCAAGCGCCGTGAATTCCGGCAGCAGATGGTGGAACTGATAGACAAATCCCACATCGCGCCGCCGCAATGCTGTGCGGGTACGGTCGCCTTTGCCCGAGGCATCCTGACCCGCAATTTCAACCGATCCGGCATCGGGGGCATCAAGAAGCCCGGCAATATGAAGCAGCGTCGACTTTCCGGCACCCGACGGTGCCACCAGCGCCACAGCCTCACCCGCGCGAAGTTCCAGATCTGCACCGCGCAGAACCTGAACCTCGCCCGGAGTGCCCCTCAGATAGGTCTTGGTCAGACCGTTCAGCCGCATCGTCACATCATTCATAGCGCAGCGCCTCAACCGGGTTCAGCCGCGCCGCACGACGAGCAGGGAAATAGGTGACAAGAAAGGACAGACCCAACGAAAGCGCGACTGCCTTGAGTACATCGGTCAGGTGCAATTCGGCGGGCAAAGCGTAGATGCCGCGAATGGACGGATCCCAGACACCGCCTCCCATGACGTAGTTCACGAAGGAAAAAATCGGATCGATATAGATGGCGAAAAGGCATCCAAGGACCACGCCCATCACCGTTCCGATGATGCCGGTGAATGCCCCGCAAATGAAAAACACCCGCAAAACGGACCCTTCACTCAGACCGATGGTGCGCAGGATGCCGATGTCCCGCCCCTTGTTCTTGACCAGCATGATCAGGCCAGAGACGATATTCATCGCCGCGATCAGCACCAGGATCGACAGGATGATGAACATCACGTTGTCCTCTACCTCGAGCGCGCGCAGGAACCCACCCGAAGCGTCCTGCCACGTCCAGATCTGGCTGCGCTCGCCTGCGGCTTCGAGTATCGGGATCAGGATCGGGTTCAGTGCCTCGGGCTGCGCGACCATCACCTCGATCTCATCCGCGACACCTTCGCGGTTGAAAAAGCTCTGCGCCCTGTCAAACGGCATGTAGACCCGGGTCCGGTCAATATCGTAGCGGCCGGCCGAAAAGACATAGACCACGCGGTAAGCATTCACCCGCGGCGACGTGCCAAAGGCGGTTTTGACCCCGTTGGGCGAGGTCAGCTTGATCGTATCGCCGACTGTCGCCCCGATGCTGCGGGCAACGCCGGAACCAAGGGCAACCACTTCTTCACCGTCCTGAAACCCCGACAGATCACCAATGGCTTGTTCACTTTCAGCAATACCCGGCAAATCGCTCAGATCGTCGGGGCGAATGCCAAAGACCTCGACGCCGCTGCTGCGGTCGCGGTTGGTGATCAGCACCTGTCCCTTGACCAATGGCGCGGCCCGCTCGACCCCGTCAACCTGCGCGATCCGCACAGCCATGCCGTCAAAATCCGCAATCGTCCTGTCAACACTGCCCTGCTGGCCGACCTGGCCAGCCGAATAGACGGTGACATGCGCGTTGGCTCCCAAAATGGTGCCGACAAACTCGGACCGGAACCCGGACCGCACCGCCAGGGTCGCGATCAGGGCAAACACGGCCAGAGTGATCCCGATCAGGGAAATCCAGGTCATCACGCTGACGCCGCCTTCGGCGCGGCGGGCACGCAGATAACGCCAGGCGATTTTCCATTCAAAAGGGGCAAAGGGCGGGGGTGTGGTGGCCATGCCTGCTCCGGTTTTTCTGTTTGCGGCGACCCTTTCGGCATTTGCCCGGATGGTCAAGCGACTTGTCACCGCCAGTGACTGTGCTAGCCGGAAAGGGCCGAAGTTTGATCCAATACAGCCTTTGTTCTGGCCGGGTCGCTGATGCCGCGGCTTTCCAATGCTCTGAATACCCGTTCGCGCAGATCATCGGGTAGTTTCGAAACCGCCCGATTGTGCAATCCAAGGCTGAGTGACTGCGGATCGTCCAGTCGTGACACCTGCGCACTCAGAACATCCGGCGAATAGGTGGGCCACATACCGACGCTGTTGTTTTCAATCGGTTGAAACCAAGGTCCGTAACCTTCAGGTGAGCCCATACAAAACGCGTTAAGTAGCATGAACTCGGACGGCCGCCGCCGCGACGCAAAGAGGGCCTGCACCGAACCGTAACGCGCATTGATTTCGTCCAGCAGCGCCAATACAAGCGATCGTCGGACAGGGAACGGTGTCGCAAAGTTCGTTGTTTCAAGAACGGCGGTATCGGGCTTGTTAACCCCAAGTGCCTCCAAACTCTCAGACAACCAATTGCGGTGAAAATCGCTTTGAACCGGAATGAACGGGATTTGGGCAGCGCCATCCTGTGAAAAGTACTCAGATTGCTCGAAAGCGCGCAAAAACACGTTCTTGGTATCCAGGATAACGATATTCTCGGCATCTGCCACGCGTGCGGCACCCAGTTTCAGCACCTGCTGAGCGCGATACCCGTTGTTGCCCCGCCACCCGCCTTTTCGGGCGAACGGAATCCGGAAACGGTTCTCGATCAGGACCCGGTCACGCCAGGGCCGTTCTGAACAATGCCCGGTGCCCAGCAATACGTCGTCGCCGCTTAGCACCTTAACCTTGGGCAGCAACGGACCATAGGACGGCAGGATTGGATCGATCTTCTGTCTGAGCGACGCCTCGTCAATGTCGTTCATGATAACATGGATCGATGCGACACTTCGGGGGTCAACGAACCGGGCAAATGACAGCGCCTGCAATTCAAGCAAGGGATAGTCCTTGGAATACACAACCGTTGCAAAACTCAGCACGTCCGTATCCCCCGTCTGAACCAGACCGATTTACCACTCTGATATCTTGTGTCCAGCCCGGCAATTGCAATGCCGGAACGAATCAAACGCGGTCGGTCCGTCTGGAAGGGCTCGGGCTTAAGGCGATAGAGTAACAAGCGGGCTATACCAATAGTTGTGACATCCTTCACAGACAGCGCTGAATTGTTTCACCTATGATATCAATGCGGGTATTGCGTGAATTATTGAACTCAAAATGCAACATTTTCAGAGTAATTTTATTTCAAATTTTGATTATTCTGAGAAATTTTGACACCCTGTAATGGGGGAATACATTTCAGAGCGGGGGTCGCTCATGTTAATTAAACGGAAGACTGAGGTGTCGGGTTCTATTGTGGCCCGAACGGCATCAACAGAACTCGATTGCGAAACAGCGGCTCTGCTGCGCGCAGCAATCCGCCCGTTATTCGCCAGCGCGGCAAGCTGGGGTAGCCTGGCAGACATCCTGAAAGACAAAGGATACAGGCTGGCATTCCGAAAGGGCCGCCTGTGCATCACCGACAGAACATCCGGCGAGCGGGTCTGTGGACTGCGTTTTCTTGGGTTCGAATTCAAGGATCTGGTGCGTAAGCTTGGGCGTCCGATTGTCGTCGCCCATGGCGGGCAGGCAGATGGAGAGGTTCTGACGGCACGTCCATCCCGGAACGGCACTTAAGTTGAGAGCCTAGAATTTTCGCCAGAACTGCACCGAACGGCGCAGGGTCTTTAGCAGACAATGGCGCGCGGCCCGTTTGATCGCCTCGGGCGTATCGGGTCGACGCAGAACTTCAAGCATCAGGTTGGCCGGCATGTGTCCGCGCCGATAGTATCCAAAGAAATCCTGCTGCGTCAGCCCATGGGCCGTTCTGAAATCCGCGTAATATTGCATCCAGACACGGGCATAGTCCTGCCCTGTTGCGTCATCGTCGCTGGTCACACCTCTTTCCCAGAACAACGAGACCGGATCATCCATCCGCTCACCCTGATAGCCGCCACCGACCAGACGCAGCATCAGGTCGTAATCGGCAGCAACGCGAAACTGCGTGTCATGTCCGCCCAGTGCAAGAAAGACATCCCGTTTAATGAAAACCGAGTTATGGCAGAACGGCATCCGCTGCAGGACCGCCGTAAGTGACATTCGTTTCTCACGGCTTTCCGATCCGTCCGCGTGTTTGCGCAGTGTCGACCCGAACAGGAAATCGGGCGCGGTTGCCTCAAGCCGATCCGCCGCCATGTTAAGCACATCATCTGACGCCAGAGCGTCGTCCGAGTTCAGGAACAGCAGATACGTTCCGCGCGCGGCCTGTGCCCCCTTGTTCATCGCATCGTACAGACCGGCATCCGGTGCACTGATCACACGTGTACGCGGGGCGTCTGCAGTCGCCTCATTCAAAAACGTAGTGGTTCCATCAGACGAGGCGCCATCCTGAATGACATGCTCGGCCCGAACGCAGTTCTGCCGCGCCATGCAGTCGATGACGCCCAGAAAACTGTCCTGCCGCCCTTGGGACAGCAGGTTGTAAGTCGCCGTGATCACCGAGATCAGCGGCGTATCGGTCTGCTCAGGCGATCTGCTCATAAATCCCGGCGATCTTGGTGACCGCGGCCTCGGGGCTCAGTTCCTCACTTTCGCCGGTGCGTCGGCTGGTCAGTTCGACCACGCCGTTCTTCAGGCCGCGCGGACCGACAGTGATGCGCCACGGCAGGCCGATCAGGTCCATGGTTGCGAATTTGCCCCCTGCCCGCTCGTTGCGGTCATCATAAAGCGGCTCAAGCCCCAGCGCGGTCAGTGCCTTGTAGATCCTTTCGCAAGCCGTATCCGCTTCTTCATCACCCTGTTTCAGGTTGACGATACCGCAATGGAACGGGGTCACGCCCTCGGGCCAGATGATGCCCTTGTCGTCATGGCTGGCTTCGATGATCGCGCCGATCAGGCGGCTGACACCGATGCCGTGGCTGCCCATGTGGACCGGAACCGGCTTACCGTCGGGGCCTTGCACGGTTGCACCCAGCGGTTCGGAATACTTGGTGCCGAAATAGAATATCTGGCCGACCTCGATTCCGCGCGCCACGCGGCGGCGCTCTTCCGGGATCTGGTTGAACAGCGCCTCGTCATGGGTTTCGTCGGTGCGCGCGTATTTCGAGGTGAACTCCTCGAGGATCGCCTGACACTGCTCGCGGTTGTTATAATCGATCTCGCGGTCGCCAAAGGTCAGATCGGTAACGGCGCTGTCATAGAAAACTTCGGACTCGCCGGTATCAGCCAAAACCAGGAACTCATGCGTGTCATCGCCACCAATGGGGCCGGAATCGGCGCGCATCGGGATGGCCTGCAGGCCCATCCGCTCATACGTGCGCAGATAGCTGACCAGATGGCGGTTGTAAGCGTGCAGCGCGTCTTCTTTTGTCAGATCGAAATTGTAGCCGTCCTTCATATAGAATTCACGACCACGCATCACGCCGAAACGGGGGCGGATTTCATCGCGGAATTTCCATTGAATCTGATAGAGGGTCAGCGGCAGATCCTTGTAGCTGCTGACATGGCCACGGAAGATGTCGGTCACCAGTTCCTCGGCCGTCGGCGTATACAGCATGTCGCGCCCGTGACGGTCCTGCATTCGCAGCATTTCCTGACCGTAATCGTCGTAACGTCCGGATTCGCGCCACAGGTCCGCGGATTGCAAAATAGGCATC
Organism: Ruegeria sp. AB8; assembly: GCF_056542605.1. Lineage (NCBI taxonomy): Bacteria > Pseudomonadati > Pseudomonadota > Alphaproteobacteria > Rhodobacterales > Roseobacteraceae > Ruegeria > Ruegeria sp. AB8. Next base: position 143,314 of record NZ_JBQGAB010000012.1, on the reverse strand, counting down.
TGGATGGCGATATGACCCGCCCGCGCCTGTTCCTCGTGCACGATGTTTTCCAACTTGCGCAGAACTTTGAAACCCAACGGCAGCCACGAATAAATCCCGGCCGCGGCCTGTTTGATCATCCCGGCACGCAGCATCAGCCGGTGGCTGACGATCTGAGCCTCGGAGGGGGTTTCCTTGAGAACGGGCAGAAAGTAACGGCTGAGGCGCATTGTATGACCTTCAAAGGTGAGAATTCGACTTCAAAGCTGCTTATTGCAAAGCCCCGCCGGGGGCAATCGGCCATTGGCGATTTTGCGACCTCGGAGCAGTCGGTTTTTTGATTGACCCGCCAGTCAGCATTCAAGATGGTAGCGAGAACATTTTCTCAGGAGGTCCCCGTGCAAACCATTCAGGAACCCGCCCGCCAGATCCCCGTAGTTCATCAGACCGACGTTCTTGTTGTAGGTTCCGGCCCCGCTGGCCTTGCCGCCGCACTGGCAGCGGCACGGGCGGGGGCGGAAGTGTCCTTGGTCGACCGCTTCGGTTGCATGGGGGGGAACATCACCGCTGTCGGGGTCGAAGGTTTCGCCTGGTATCGCCACGAACAGACGGTCGAAGCTGGCGGCATCGGCATGGAGTTCGAAACCCGTGCCAAGGAGATGGGCGCTGCGGTGCCGGAAAGCCAGTCGCTGAGCTATGAGCTCGACAGCGAAGGCTTCAAACTGGTGGCAGACAAGCTGGTCGAAGAGGCTGGCGTGCATCCGATGCTGCACCGTCAGTTTGTTGCGCCGATCATGGAAGGCAACAGGATCACCGGGATCATCACCGAATCCAAGGCAGGGCGCGAGGCGATACTGGCCAAGGTGGTGATTGATGCCACCGGGGACGCTGATGTGGCTCACCGTGCAGGCGCACCGACCCACAAGACCCCACGCGAAGACATGATGGCGGCCTCGGTCATGTTCCATCTGGCCGGTGTCGACAAGCGCGCATTCATGGAAGGTGTCAAATCCGACCCGCAGACCTATAAGGACTGGGGCGGCGGCGGTGAGTGGAACATCGAGACGAGCGGCAAAGAAGACGACATGTTCTCGCCCTTCGTGCACAAACCGTTCCAACAGGCCATTGATGAAGGGCTGATCCCGCCGCACCTGAACACCATCGCCGGTACATGGGGCGCAATGCATGACACGGGTGAGCTGACCTACATGAACCTCATCCATCTGGCCGAGATAGACGGCACCGACCCCGACAGCCTGACGCGCGGCGAGATCGAAGGCCGACGTCAGTCGATGCTGGCCATCGAGGCGCTGCGCCGGTTCATGCCCGGTTGTGAAAACGCCCGTCTGCGAAACTTCGGGATGACGATCGGCATCCGCGACACCCGTAAGATCGACGCGATCTATAACATGACCGAGGATGACGCCCGCCATCAGGGTCGGTTCGAAGACACGATCGGCATCTACCCCGAGTTCATCGACGGCTATGGCATCCTGATCTTGCCGACCACAGGCCGATACATGCAGGTCCCTTACCGATCCATGCTGCCAAAAGGTGTGCAGGGCCTGCTGGTGGCGGGGCGTTCGCACGGCGCAGACCGCGTCGCCCATGCCGCGACCCGAAACATGGCCTGTTGTGCTGTCATGGGTCAGGGCGCCGGAATTGCAGCGGCGTTGTCCCTCAAAAGCAATCAGGACGTGCACGAATTGAACCTGAGCCCGGTTCACGCCGAACTTGAACGCCAAGGGGTGAGGATCAACTGATGGACCATATACCTACAATCGACATTGCCCCCCTGAACGACAAGGCTCATCCGGGCTTTGACACCACCGTTCAGCAAATCCTGGACGCTTGCACCAGCATCGGCTTCCTATCGATTACAGGCACCGGTGTTCCCCCGAATATGGTCGAGCAGGTTCGGGACTGCGTTCGTGAGATCTTCGGCATCGATGACAGCAGCAAATGGGATCAGGCCATCACCCGTGACAATTATCGCGGCTATATTCCCATGGGGTTTTTTACCCCGAACGACGGATCGGGGACCGCCGACAAATACGAAGGCTACAAGTTGCACTTCGAAACCCCATCGGATGCGCGTATCCGTCAGGACTGCGCCCTTTATGGGCCAAATCTCTGGCCGCGCGAAGTCCCGGGCGCACAGGACGTCATCCTGAAATACTGGGCTGAACTGGATCGCGTCACAGACCATTTGCTTGGGGCGCTGGAAGTCGGGTTGAAGCTTGAGCCGGACAGTCTGCGCGACGCGTTCCGCGACCCGATGACCAATATGACTTTGCTGCATTACCCGCCTCAGGCCGCCGAGGAAGCGGGCTATGGGATTCATCCGCACAAAGACACCGACGCACTGACCATCATCGCGCCCGATCCCGTCGGCGGGCTTGAGGTTCAGACGCGGGCCGGAGACTGGATTACTCCGGATTGCCCGCCCGGTGGCTTTGTCGTCAATATCGGCGACATGCTGGAGCTTTGGTCAGGGGGACGGTTGAAATCAACTCCGCACCGGGTCGTCAACCGCTCGGGGCGGGAACGGTATTCCTTTCCGTATTTCGCCGTGCCGCGTCATGATGTTGTCATCCAACCCCAATTGCCACCCCTACCCGGCTTTGACCGGCCCGCAGTCCATTGCGGGCACTGGTCGGCAGAGATCTGGCGCACAAACTGGTCAGATGAAATGGCGGATGAGGAAACCCCTGAACTGGGAACATTGCACAGCTGACACCCCAAAATCTCAGCGGGCATGAACCACTTGCATCGCGGGCGCGCATGGGCCAAGAACACGTGCAAGAGCCAAACTCAGGGGACCGATATGGCCTTGCCCGTTAAGGATCAGCTCAGATACTGGGGCATCGCCGCAGTGGTGATTGCCCTTCTTTTGTGGGCTCTTGGGGACGTGCTTCTGCCCTTCGTCATCGGTGGTGCGATTGCATATTTTCTGGATCCGGTCGCGGATCGGCTTGAAAATCTGGGTCTCTCGCGCATGGCGGCGACGGGCATCATTACCGTAGTCGGTGTGCTGGGTTTCGTCCTGGCGATCCTGATGGTTGTTCCCGCATTGATCACTCAGCTGATCGATCTGGTCGAGATCATGCCCAGCCTTTTCAAGGAACTGCGCGGGTTTATCGAACGACAATTCCCGTCCCTGCTGGACCGTCAGTCCAACTCGCATCAGTTTCTGGTTTCTCTTGGCGAGACCCTGAAGTCGAAGACCGGCGATGTCCTGCAAACGGTCGTCGCCTCGTTGGGGTCGGCAATAAACGTGGTCGTTTTGCTGGTCATCGTGCCGGTGGTTACCGTTTACCTGCTGCTGGACTGGGACCGCATGATTGCGCGTATAGCCGAGCTTTTGCCGCGTGACCATGCGCCGACAATCAAGAAACTGGCCGGGGAAATCGATGATGTCCTGGCCTCGTTCGTACGGGGCATGGGAACGGTCTGTCTGATCCTCGGCACGTACTATGCCATCGCGCTGATGCTTGTCGGTCTGCAGTTCGGACTGATTGTCGGGTTCATTGCCGGACTCGTCACCTTCATCCCGTATCTGGGGGCGCTGATCGGCGGCACGCTGGCGATCGGGCTGGCGCTGTTTCAGTTCTGGGGTGACTGGGCCCATATCGGGCTGGTCGCTGGTGTATTCGCACTTGGGCAAGTGACCGAAGGCAATTTCCTGACACCCAAACTTGTCGGCAATTCGGTCGGCCTGCATCCGGTCTGGCTGCTGCTGGCGCTGTCCGTGTTTGGGGCACTGTTCGGTTTTGTGGGCATGTTGGTGGCTGTTCCGGTCGCCGCAGCACTCGGCGTACTGGCCCGGTTTGCCACTTCGAAATATCTGGAAAGCCGCCTGTATACCGGGCTGGAAGGGCTGGATCAGGAAGACAAGTAAATGGCACGCCAGCTCAGCTTTGACCTTCCGGCGAAAACCGCGCTGGGACGCGAGGATTTTTTTGTTTCCCCCGCCAATGCTCTGGCGGTGGCGATGATTTCCGCCTCGTCCTGGCCAGGCAACAAACTGGTGCTCAGCGGGCCGGCAGGTTCGGGGAAAACACATCTGTCGCATGTATGGGCGGCGGAAAGCGGCGGACGGATCATTTCGGCCACCGATCTGAAGCACGGCGAGGTGCCCGAGTTGGCCCGGACTTCGGTCGCGGTCGAAGATGTACCCATGATCGCAGCCGACGCTGAAAAACAGAAAACGCTGTTTCATCTGCACAATCTTGTTCTGGCCGAAGGCCACGCGCTGTTGATGACCGGACGGCTGGCGCCGAAGCTTTGGCAGCTGCCTCTGGCCGATTTGCAAAGCCGTATCGAAGGCGCCCATCAGGTCGCCCTGGACCCGCCTGATGACGCCCTTCTGGGGGCCGTGCTGGCCAAGCTGTTCGTGGACCGGCAGCTCAACCCCGGACCCGAGGTGATTTCCTATCTGGTCAAGCACATGGACCGGCGTTTCGAAACTGCGGCAGACGTGGTGGCCCAGTTGGACAAACTTGCACTGTCGGAAAGGCGCGACATCACACGGGCGCTGGCGATCCGGGTTCTGAAACACCATGCCGGCGACGGCCATTGAAGAGATTGACCCGAATCCGGTGATTTCGCATCCTGAGACAGGAATATCTGGGAAAGACATGGATCAGACTATCGATACCACCATCCCCGACTGGGGACCTTTCGGAAGACCGCTATTTTCTGATCCCCGCGTCAGGGACTTGTCCCGGGTCGGTGTTGTCGATGTCGGGTCGAACTCGGTCCGTATGGTCATATTTGACGGGGCCGCCCGCTCACCCGCGTATTTCTACAACGAAAAGGTGATGTGCGAACTGGGCGCGGGTCTGTCGGAGACCGGGCACCTGAACCCCAGAGGGCGTGTTCGCGCTTTGGATGCCCTGCGCCGGTTCCAGCATCTGGCCGACAACCTTGATCTGCCCGGTCTGCACGTTGTCGCAACCGCCGCGGTACGCGAAGCCAAGGACGGGCAGGAGTTTTGCGACGAGGTCAAAGCCGAAACCGGTCTGCACGTTTCAATCATCGATGGTCTGGAAGAGGCCCGTTTTTCCGCTCAAGGCGTGCTTCTGGGATGGCCGGGTGCATACGGTCTGATCTGCGATATTGGCGGTTCATCCATGGAACTGGCCGAGATCGGCGAAGGCCAGACCGGCCGCCGCGTGACATCGGCGCTGGGTCCGCTGAAACTGCGGGACATCAAGGGCGGGCGTCGTGCCCGCAAGGCGCACATCAAATCCACCATGGAAGAGTTGCGCGATCAGTTGGGCCCCCAGCGGGATCGCCTGTTCCTGGTGGGCGGCAGCTGGCGCGCTTTTGCGCGGCTGGACATGCTGCGGCGGGGTTATCCGCTGAACGTTCTGCATGAGTACAGGATGACCCACAGGCAGGTGCGCGAAACCATCCGGTTCATCGAAAAGGGCGACCCCGAGAAACTGCGCAGCCGGGCCGGTGTGTCCAGCTCGCGCATGGCACTGATCCCTTATGCGATGGATGTGCTGTCCCGACTGATCCGGACGTTCAAACCCAAGGACATCGCCATTTCAAGCTATGGAATCCGCGAAGGGCTTCTGTACGAACAGATGCCGCAAAGCCTGCGCGATTGCGATCCATTGATCGAAGCCAGCCGCTTTTCGGAAGCCAAGGACGCCCGTCTGCCCGGTTTTGGAAAACACCTGTTCGATTTCGTCATGCCGCTGTTCAAATCGGCCCCGTCAACCCGCGTCCGGTTGGTCAAGGCCGCGTGCCTTCTGCACGATGTCAGTTGGCGCGCTCATCCCGATTACCGGGCAGAGGTCTGTTTCGACTACGTGACCCGCGCCAACCTGGGTGGGCTGAAGCATTCGGAACGGGTGTTCATTGGTCTGGCGTTGCAGCACCGCTACCGCAACAAACGCGAAGGCAACCGGTTCGCGCCACAATATGAACTGCTGGATGAAAAGAGTCAGAAGCAGGCCGAGATTCTGGGCAAGGCAATGCGTTTTGGCGCAATGCTGTGGATGAAGAATGACGCCACGATGGGCAAACTTCGTTATTTCCCAAAGAAACGCCAGTTGGATCTGATTTTGCCGAAAGCTGCCGAACCGCTGTTCAACGAAACCGCCGAAGCACGCTTCGGCTCTCTGGCTCAGGCGTTGAAGTCAGAGACCAAGGTCATCATCAAGGGGTAATCCCCTGTAAACGCTCAGATATCCGTCATACTTTCGTCTGGATCTTCTTTCTGCTCGGGTATCTGCGGGGTGTCGTCCTGCGGTTTCCGGCGGATGATGATATCGCCATTGGGCAGGATCTCGGGCGCTTCGTACACGCTCCAGTCCTGTATCTCCTTGGTCATTTCTGCCAGTGCCGGTCCCATTTCCTCAAAAAAGGACAGCATGGCAGGACCAAACTGTTCAGCCAGGTCGCGCAAATCATCCAGCGTGGGCTCCATTTCCTTGCGCAGGCCTTCGAAGAAAAGCTCGGCGCCGCGCTCCATCAGGGACTTGCCGGTATCTTCCTGCGCGCCGGCTGAGAACGCAGTGGACGTCACGATCAGACTTATCAAAAGAACTCGTTTCATGGGGCCAAACATAAGCACTGCGGGAAGGCGTTGAAAGATCACAGGTCAATATCCAGAGTTACGGGAAAATGGTCCGAGGCCGTCAGCAGTGCGTCCCGCAATTCCGCGTTCGAACGGATCGCGTCGTCCCGCAACGGATGCCAGATTCGCCAGACCGGATTTCGCTGGCGCAGCGGATCGCTGATCATGATGTAATCCAGCAATGCCTCAAGAAAATCTCCCTTGTCCCGGCGCACAAACCGGGCCGTCGAAGGTGTTTCCCCGCCGACAGAGCCGTATGCAGTTGCGGCATTGGGATCAAACAAACCGGACTGCAACAAAATCTCGACGGATGAGCGCCCGAACAGGTTCTCGAACTCGTCCAGGCCCGGGCCGTCGTTAAGGTCACCCAGCAAAATCACCGGTTCGTCCTCGGCAATGTGCTGTTCCACGCGCCGTGCCAGCCAGATCGCCTGCGCCAGTTGTTTGCGCCGGTTGGAAATTGAAATCCGGATCGCCTCGTCCCGGCTTTCCGCGCCGTGCGGCGCTTTGGATTTCAGATGTGCCCCAATCAGGCGAAATTTCGCACCCGACTTTGTTTCCACCGCCAATTCCATCGGTGGCTTTGAAAAAAGCACAACATCCTCGGTTGCGTCGATATCCAGATCAATCCGGAATTCGGTGTCAAACCGGGGTGCTGTCTGATGATCGAATGGCTGCGCAGACCGCGTCTTTGGATCATGGCGCACCATCATCAACTGAGGATCAAACAAAAGTGCCAGTTCCTGATGGGTTTCATTGGCAAAGCCCATGACCGCATGAGTGGTGCGCAAATCGAAGGCTTCCGCAAAACCCTGCAACGCACGGACCGTGTTCTGGGTTTTGCCGGTGTTTGGGGCCTCAACGATCAGAATGGCATCTGCGTCGATGGCCGTCAGAACCTTGGCGATCGCCTCGACCTGCTGGGCCCGGGTGACATCATAGCGGCCGGACCAGCCGTCATCGACGATCAGACGATCCTGGCGATCAAACAAATTGGCGAACCATTCGATATTGTAGGTCGCCAAACGCATCTGTTCAGACCTTTGCACCGTTTATTTCGTCCCAGGCGCGGTTGATGTCGATCATCTTTTTCTCGGCCAGCCGGATTGCCTCCTCGGGCACGCCGCGCGCCATCATGGCGTCAGGATGGGTTTCGCGCACTAGCTTGCGCCAGATGTTGCGAATTTCGGTCAACGGCATGTCCCTTGTCACGCCCAGAACGGTATACGGATCGTTTGGGGCATCCGGCACGAACCGGGCGCGCAGCGCCAGAAACTGAGCGTCGGTTTGCCCGAATATCCGGCTGACTTCTTCCAGAAACTCGTTTTCGTTCGGGTGATAAAACCCGTCGGCCATGGCGATGTGAAACAGACCTTCCATCAGGTCGCACAACGTCGTGCTGTCTTCGTCAAACATCCGGGCGATCTTGCGGGCATAGTCCTGATAGCCGGCCACGTCGGTTCGGGCCATGTTGAACACCCGCGCCGCGCCTTCTTCGTCTTCGCGGGCAATCTGGAACACATCGCGAAAGGCTGTAACCTCGTCCCGCGTCACCTGCCCGTCTGCCTTGGCCATCTTGGCGCCCAGCGCGATCACAGCGATTGTAAAGGCCACCGACCTTTCGGGCGGTGAGCGCAGTTTTTCAAAAACGGCAGTCAGGCTTTCACCTTGTGCCAGTGCGCTCAGCGCATCGGATATACGGGTCCAGATCGACATGGCCGCACCCTAGCGCCACAAATCGCGCGTGTCAGGTGCGACAGATCAGTCCTGACCAATAATTTTCTGCATCAGTACCAGATCCAACCTGCGGCCCCATTTGCAGCCCACTTGGGGCATTCGTCCGACTTCGGCAAAACCGATGCGAGCGTGAAAGGCGATGGCCGCCGGATTTTCCGAGGAAATCCCCGCCACAAGCACGTGCACGCTCTCGGCCCGGGCCACCTCTTCCAACCAGCTCATCAACGTGCGGCCGATCCCCTTGCCACGTGCTGATGGAGCGAGTTGAATCGTGTGCTCGCGGCATTCGGCATACCCCGGCCCGGATCGGAACCGAGTATACGAAGCGAAACCGACAACCTCGCTATCCAGTTCAGCCACCAAAAACCCCGCACCGCGGGCTTCTATATCGGCTGCAATTCCCGCGGCAGACCGCTCCTCGGATGTGAACGTAACCAGGGTATCCCTGATGATCGCGTTGGCAATATTCGCAATCGCCGGTGCATCCGCAATCTGTGCCTGCCGAACCCTCATTCCAGAACGCGACGTCCGTTTGGTGTCTCGAATTCAGCGCGCAGACCCGGCGGGCCCTGGTGAAATTCAACACCCTCGACCGGTCCGGTGCTTTGGGCAAGTTTCGCGGCTTCGGGATGGGACACCAGCAATCTCAGCAACCGGCAACCACTGGCCTGCAACATTCCCGCGGGGTGCAGATCGCCCTGCCACTGTATGAGTGCGGGATAGAGGTTGTCATAAGGCAGGCGCCCGGACGATGGCACGATCATGCGCCAGCGCAGCGCCCCGCGCTCCAGATCTGTCAGGTCGAACGGGCCACCTGGCATGATGGCCGCCTCGATATCCTTCACACGGCAGATCCAGTTGGTCAGGCGCGGTGCACCCTGAAACCGGTCCAGATCGAACCACCGGGTACGCTCAGGTTGCGCCGCATTCGGGTCAACGGCAATCGCTTCCAGATACAAGCCATCTTCAAGTCCGAGCAGCTTGTTATAAGTACCGAATTTCTCATGCTTGCCGCCTGTCTCAAGCTTGACCCCCAAGGCGTCCTCGACATGCGCGGCAGCAGCCTCCAGCGTTTCCCCTGCGACGGCCAGATGATCCAGTTCCATTTCCACCCCATCAAAAAAGGCAGCGCAGAAAACGCGCTGCCTTTCCCAGTAAAGCTGTCCTCGGACATCTGCGCCACAAGATTCTTCGTTGAAAAATCTTGTCTGGGCCTTACCCCTTGGCTTCGCCGATCAGGCGCAGAATATCCTGTGCCGCTTCGGGGATATTGGTGCCCGGGCCAAAAATCGCTTTGACGCCGTGGTCGTAGAGGAACTGATAATCCTGCTGTGGGATCACCCCGCCGCAGATCACGATGATATCCTCGGCACCGGCTTTCTTGAGTTCCTCGACCAGTTGCGGGGCCAGTGTCTTGTGGCCTGCCGCCTGTGAAGAAATGCCGACCACGTGGACGTCATTGTCGACGGCATCCTGGGCTGCCTCGGCCGGTGTCTGGAACAGAGGGCCAACGTCGACGTCAAACCCGATATCCGCAAAGGCGGTCGCGATCACCTTGGCACCCCGGTCATGACCATCCTGCCCCATCTTGACGACCAGCAAGCGGGGGCGGCGGCCTTCAGCCTCGGCGAAATCTTCGATGGATTTCTGGATCGCGGCAAAACCTTCGTCACCCTCATAGGCCGCTCCATAGACACCGGCCAGCGTTTTCACTTCGGCGCGGTGGCGGCCGAATTCCTTCTCCATTGCCATGCTGATCTCTCCTACGGATGCGCGGGCGCGGGCGGCCTCGACGGCGGCGGCCAGCAGGTTTCCGCCCTCTTGGGCAGTCTTCGTCAACGCGTCCAGCGCCTGTTGGCAGGCGGCCTCATCGCGGGTAGCACGGATGCGCTCCAGACGTGCAACCTGTGCCTCGCGCACGGCGACGTTGTCGACGTCGAGAATGTCGATCGGGTCTTCCTGTTCCTTGCGGTATTTGTTGACGCCGACGATCACCTCGTCACCCCGATCGATCATGGCCTGACGACGCGCAGCACTTTCTTCAATCCGAAGCTTGGGCATGCCGCTGGCCACGGCCTTGGTCATGCCGCCCATCTCCTCGACCTCTTCCATCAGGGTCCAGGCTTTTTCGATCAGCTCATTGGTCAGGCTTTCGACGTAGTAGGAACCCGCCAGCGGATCGACCACATCCGTCACGCCGGTTTCCTCCTGCAGGATCAATTGCGTGTTCCGCGCGATGCGGGCCGAGAAATCGGTCGGCAACGCAATCGCTTCGTCCAAAGCATTTGTGTGCAGCGACTGGGTGCCGCCCAAAACCGCGCTCATCGCCTCATAGGCGGTACGGATCACATTGTTATAGGGGTCCTGTTCCTGCAGCGACACGCCGGAGGTCTGGCAGTGGGTGCGCAGCATTTTCGACCGTTCGGACTTTGCCCCGAACTCGGTCATCACGCGGTGCCACAGGGTCCGCGCGGCACGCAGTTTGGCGGCCTCCATGAAGAAATTCATGCCGATGGCAAAGAAGAACGACAGGCGACCTGCGAACTTGTCCACGTCCATCCCGGCTTGCGTCGCGGCACGAACATATTCGCGCCCGTCAGCCAGCGTATAGGCCAGTTCCTGTACAAGGTTCGCCCCGGCCTCTTGCATGTGATAGCCCGAGATTGAGATCGAGTTGAACTTGGGCATCTCGTTCGACGTGTAATCGATAATGTCCGAGATGATCTTCATCGACGGTTCAGGCGGATAGATATAGGTGTTGCGCACCATGAACTCTTTCAGAATGTCGTTCTGAATGGTGCCGGACAAGACGGATTTGTCGTGGCCTTGTTCTTCGCCTGCAACGATGAAGCTCGCCAGAATCGGAATCACCGCGCCGTTCATCGTCATCGAGACCGAGACCTTGTCCAGCGGGATGCCGTCGAACAGAATCTTCATGTCCTCAACGCTATCAATGGCCACACCAGCCTTACCCACGTCTCCGACTACGCGCGGGTGGTCACTGTCGTAGCCCCGGTGTGTCGCCAGATCGAAGGCCACCGACACGCCCTGCTGACCGGCCGCCAGGTTGCGACGATAGAAGGCGTTCGACTCCTCGGCGGTGGAAAAACCGGCATATTGGCGGATGGTCCACGGACGGCCTGCATACATCGTCGCCTTCACACCGCGCGTAAACGGTCCAAAACCCGGCAAAGACCCCATATGCGGCAGTTCCGCCGTGTCCTCAGGCGTATACAGCGGTTTGACGTCGATGCCTTCCAGCGTCTCTTTGGTCAGATCATCCAACGGACGACCGCGCAGCTCTTTCTCGGCAAGCGCTTTCCAGTCCTTCGTGTCGGTCATTTCGATTTCCTCTTATCAATTCGGGGCGCGGCCGGTTTGCGACAGCACGCGTATGTTCAATCCCGCCCTTCAATCCGGCCCGGGCGCGGAAAATTGAGCGTTGAGTGCAAATCGCTGGTCGCAATCGCCTGCACAGTGGCTATATTCAGTGGAACAGGAGGCCATATGACACGCACGCTTGCCCTTGTTTTCTCGGCACTATTCCCGCTGGCCGCGCTGGCCGCCGATGGCACAGCACCAGCAGATGACAGTTTTGTCCGACCCGCTGGCGACAGCGAACTGGACGAGTTCCTATGGGTCAGCCGACCCATCGTTGTCTTTGCCGATACACCTGCCGATCCACGGTTCCAGCAACAGATCGACATGCTGCTGGAAGGTGAAGACGCCATGCGCGACCGCGACGTTATCGTGCTGACGGATACCGATCCCAAGGCGCGGTCGCCCATTCGGTCACAACTGCGCCCGCGTGGATTCCAGATGGTGTTTGTCGACAAGGACGGGGTGGTGAAACTGCGCAAGCCCAGCCCGTGGAGCGTGCGCGAGATTGGCCGCTCCATCGACAAGACCCCCTTGCGCGAACGCGAGATTCGCGACCGGCGCGAGGGCGGCTGAGCACTTTCGCCAAGCCCATTGGCCCCGGCGATGATCGCCGGTGGCCCTTGGAGATATGACAAAAGCGCAGCCATGGTCACTCGAATTCCATGATCACGTCGTCCACGGCGAGACTGTCCCCGGGACCTGCGTTGATCTTCGAGACCACGCCTTTTTTCTCGGCGCGAAGGATGTTCTCCATCTTCATCGCCTCGACGGTGCACAGCGCCTGACCTTCCTGAACTTCCTGCCCCACTTCGACGTCGATCTTCACGATCAGGCCGGGCATCGGGCACAGCAGCATTTTCGAAGTATCCGGCGGCAGTTTTTCCGGCATCAGCCTGGCCAGCTTGGCCTGACGCGGGGTGCGCACGTGCACCTTGATATCCGCGCCCCGGTTTCGGATGCGGAACCCGCCCGAAACCTTGCCCACCTTCAGCACCAATGGATTGCCATCCACATCCAGTACTGCCAGTTGATCACCTGGCGTCCAGTCTGAGGACACACGTTGCACGGTGCCATCTGCGAAGCTCACCGTTGAACCTTCAGGGTCGGCGGCAATTGTTGTGTCGAACTCCTGCCCCTGCAACGTCACCGTCCATTCGGTGCCAACCTTGCGTTCGTGGTTGTCCATCCGGCCCGATACGCGGGTACGGCGAATTTCGGCAACCCGGTGCATGGCAGAACACGAGGCCGCGATCCGCCGCAACTCGACCTCGGGCAGTTGAACCCCATCGAAGCCGTCTGGGTATTCTTCAGCAATAAACGCCGTGGTCATGTCGCCGCTGACGAATTTCGGGTGATCCATGACAGCAGACAGGAACGGCAGGTTGTGGCCGATGCCTTCAACCTCGAAACTGTCCAGCGCCACGCGCATCGCCTCAATCGCCTGCTCACGGGTTGGTGCCCAGGTGCAGAGCTTGGCGATCATCGGGTCGTAATACATGCTGATCTCGCCGCCCTCATAGACGCCGGTATCATTGCGCACTGCTGCCTCGCCCGAGGGGGCCTCACCCTGCCATTTGCCATTGACCAGCAACGGACCGGCTGCGACTTCCTGCGGCGGGCGATAGCGGGTCAGACGGCCGATCGACGGCAGGAAGTTGCGATACGGATCCTCGGCATAAAGACGGTTTTCGATCGCCCAGCCTGTCAGGGTCACGTCATCCTGCGTAATCGATAGCGTCTCACCTGCGGCCACCCGGATCATCTGTTCCACCAGATCGACGCCGGTGATCAGTTCCGTCACCGGGTGTTCCACCTGCAAACGGGTGTTCATTTCAAGGAAGTAGAAATTCTTTTCCCCATCGACGATGAATTCCACAGTGCCCGCACTGGCGTAGTTCACGGCCTTTGCCAGCGCGACCGCCTGTTCCCCCATCGCCTTGCGTGTTTCGGGATCAAGGAACGGCGACGGTGCCTCTTCCACCACTTTCTGGTTCCGGCGCTGGATCGAACATTCGCGTTCGCCCAGATAGATGCCATTGCCATGGCTATCGCACAGAACCTGAATTTCGATGTGCCGCGGCTGGGTCACGAATTTCTCGATGAATATGCGGTCGTCGCCGAAGGAATTGGCCGCTTCGTTCTTGGACGACTGGAAACCCTCGCGCGCTTCTTCGTCATTCCAGGCAATCCGCATCCCCTTGCCGCCACCACCGGCGCTCGCTTTGATCATGACGGGATAGCCGATGTCGTTCGAGATCTTGACCGCCTCGTCGGCATCTTCAATCAGGCCCATGTAACCGGGAACCGTCGAAACACCGGCGTCCTGCGCGATCTTCTTCGAGGTGATCTTGTCACCCATGCTTTCGATCGCACCCACCGGGGGGCCAACAAAAGCGACGCCTTCGGCCTCAAGCGCTTCGGCGAATTTCGAGTTCTCGGACAGAAAGCCATAGCCGGGATGGACCGCCTGTGCACCGCTTTGACGGATGGCATCCATCACTTTGTCGATCACGATGTAGGACTGGTTCGCCGGTGGCGGTCCGATATGCACCGCCTCATCCGCCATCGAAACGTGCAACGCGTTCTTGTCGGCGTCGGAAAAAATGGCGACCGTACCGATACCCATCTTGCGAGCGGTCTTGATGACCCGGCAGGCGATTTCGCCCCGGTTGGCGATCAGGATCTTTTTGAACATGAGACGTCCTTTGGCTTGGTGTTCTTGAAATGCAAAACGCCGCCGCAGGGGACTCCCCCCGCGACGGCGTTCTGCATGATGGCGGACGGGGCGGTACGCGCCCCGAAAAGCTCTGATTTAGTCGCAGGTGCCCTGCGACTTGCAATACAGCACGTTGCCCGCGGCACCGACCGCAGCGCCGACGACCGGGTTTGCGTCCAGAACGACCGCGCCCAGGGCGCCCGCTCCGCCGCCGATGACCGCTTGTTCGCCGGTGGTTTCGCCACAGGCCGCAAGGCCTGCGCAGGCCGCGACCACAAGGAAGATGCGTGAGGTTTGCATGGTTTCTGCCCCTTCAGATTTCTTGGTTTCCTTGCGGCCAGATGCCGGAAGCCCGCATTGTTATGCAATAACAACGGCGGCAACCAAACTTTTTGCGCAGTTTTTTGCCGCTTGTTGCCTACTGTCTGAGAAAAGAAAAACGCGGGCAGGATATTGTGGGGAACACAAGCCTGCCCGCGATAGGAAGGGGTACGGAATAGTAGGTGCTTGTGCGACGCAGGCAAAGTAGAGCCGCACGGCCCTTCCACAATGCACGGCACAATCCCGGCAGCAAACAAAGTATTGTTTCCACCCCGAATACCGGCTGGATTTTGCCCATCCTGCGTAATGCCGCGCAATTTCGCGCCGACAAGACCTTTGCCGTATCCATGTTTCAGCACACCAGAAGGTGTCACATTCCTGTTACAGACCCGGTTTCCAAGGGCGATTTGGCCAAATGGCAAATCACGAACGCGATGGAATTCGAAGGCCAAATTTTCTCTCGATTTCCGTGCGTTACGACCCTCTTTCACCCACCCGTGAAGGTGCTTGGGATTTCCCGCACGATTGCTTGAGAAATCGGGCCCATTTTGTCCCGTTGTCGTGATTTCCATCGGATTTTGGGACGTGGAACTGTGCTTGTGCACACTCGCATACAAGGAAATACCTAAATGATAATAAAGAGAAAAACGGCCCTTCTGCTCGCCGTCTCGGCGCTCGGATTCAGCGGATTGAAGGCCAACGCCCAGGATACCCAGACCCAGGCCGAACTGGATGCCCTGCGCGCCCGTGTCGAAGCGCTGGAGGCCGCCAAACCCGGTGCCGGGACTGGCGACCTGAGGATCGGCAATACCACTCTGGACGTCTACGGATATATCAAGGCCGATTTCTTCTACGACTTCGACTACGACCAGGGTGACACAGCCTTCGTAAACAACATCGGTGAGCCTGCAAACGAGACCAGTGGCACATTCGGCGCGACTGTTCGTCAGTCCCGAATCGGGCTGCGTACCAGCACGCCTTCCGGTATCGGCGAAATCGGAGGTCAGCTGGAACTGGATCTGTTCGCCTCGGGCGGAGCGGCTGAACTGCGCCTGCGCCATGCCAATATCACGATCGGAGACAGCTGGCTGATCGGTCAGTACTGGACCAATTTCCAGCCGCTGGACACCTATCCGACCTCGGTTGAATTCAACGGTCCTGTCGGCATACCTTTCGCTCGTGTCCCACAGGTGCGCTACTCCAATGCCCTTGGGTCCAACACCACATTCTCGGCTTCGATAGAAGAGAACGTCAGCGCGTCCAATTCGAGAGATCCTGTTTTCACCGGTGCCATCGAGTACGACGACGGAACATATATTGCCCGCGCGTCCGCCCTCTATGGCAAGGCCGAATCCGGCACGGTCGAAGTCGATCAGACAGGCTTTACCCTCTCGGGCTCGGTCCGGCCGTGGCAAGGCGGGCTGTTTCAGGTCAACTACGTCGACGGTGAGGCGCTTGGCCCCTACCTGATCGGCCTGGGCGATGCCATCGTCAACGGCCGGGCAAATGACGTCGACGGCTATACCATCGAGTTCCGCCAGGACATTGGTACGAAATGGAATGTCGGTATCGCCTATGGTCGCGAAGATTACGATCTGCCCACCTCGACTGGCACGTTGTCCTTCACCGAGCTCGAGACGATCCATGTGAACGCCTTTTACCAGGCAACCGACAACCTGACATTCAGCGCCGAATACTTCTTTGGCGAGCGGAACGATGCACCCACTGGCCGGACGTTTGACGGCGACCGGGTCCAACTGGCGGCGCAGTTGAACTTCTGACATCCCATACCGGCCCTGCCCGGCTTCGGGCAGGGTTTTCCCTTGGCGGATATGGGACATGGCGGCAAACACGATCAGCGCACCCCGTCGAAGATTTCAGGAAAAGAATGGCGCGCGACGTCCAGATCAATCACCAGCAACGCGTCGTAGCTGGCAGGGTCGAACGGGTCTTCTGCCGCAATTACTTCGCGCCCGAACAGCCAGCTCAGCCGCCCTGCGTCCAAATTGCCACGCTCAAACGGCTGGTCACCGAAATGTTCCCACAACGCTTCCATGAACGCCGCGTCCGCGCGCCGGTCCGCTGGTTTGCGATCCCGGAAACGCTCGCGCCGGGTCAGAGGCGTTACACCTTTGGGGTTGGCGCGCCGGATGACGAACTGGAAATCGGTACCGGACAGACGGCCGGGGAAACCACGATGTTTCAGCATACCTGAACCTCGGCCATCAACATGTTGAAAAAGAAACAGGACTTACATCCAACCAGAGCTGGTTTCATCGCGCGCACCTCCACGGTCGCCGGTTTTTTCTGAAACGCACTGATGTCATGAAAATCACCGATCATGATCAGAGCCCTTCCCAGATACACCGGGAATCCTCCAACCGGTAGGCCTCGAAAAACTGCGTTGCATCGGGCGCGGCATTACCGAATTCAGTGGCGCGGTCGGAAAAGGAAATCACGACGCGCACCGGCTCAAGTTCATGCTTCGCCACATAGGGAACCGCCAGGATTTCACAAAGATGCGCCATATCGGCCGACGCCACATCATAACCGATCCGCCCAACTGTCGAACCGATCTTGGGGGCAATGAAGCGAAACCTAAGCCACAATTCACCTGGGTTATTGTCCAGCAGAACATCGCTCAGCTCGACTGGCTGGCCTGACGGAACAGGCAAAAGGCTTTGGGCCAGTACTTCCGCAGGGGATGCAAGCAACGCGCCAGCTAAGACAAATGCGCGACCCCAGCCCCGCCAGTGGCAGGCTCCTCTCTCCGGGGTCGCGGGCGCAGCGTTGACACGCCGCGCTAATCTGTTTCTGGCTGGTTGTTCCATAAACCTGTTTCGGCCTCAAAGTCGGATTTTCAGCTTCGCAATCGTTCCGCCATCAAATTCGGCAGACCGTCGCCAATTCGAGGTGGGCCGCCCCACCCCGGCGATCAAAGCGGGATATTGTCGTGCTTTTTCCACGGGTTCTTCAGCTTCTTGTTCCGCAAACTCGCAAATGCGCGCGAGACACGGCGACGCGTAGAGTGTGGCATGATCACTTCGTCAATAAATCCGCGCTCGGCCGCGACGAAGGGATTGGCAAAGCGATCCTCGTAATCCTGTGTATGCTGCGCGATCTTGTCCGCATCGCCCAGATCGGCGCGGTGAATGATTTCGGTCGCGCCCTTGGCGCCCATCACCGCGATCTCGGCTGTCGGCCAGGCGTAATTGAAATCGCCACGCAAGTGCTTCGACGCCATCACGTCATAGGCTCCACCGTAAGCCTTGCGCGTGATGACGGTTACTTTCGGAACCGTTGCCTCGCCATAGGCGAACAGAAGCTTTGCGCCGTGTTTGATCACGCCGCCATATTCCTGGCTTGTGCCGGGCAGGAAACCCGGAACGTCGACAAGTGTCAGGATCGGAATTTCAAAACAGTCACAGAAGCGCACGAACCGTGCTGCCTTGCGTGAGCTGTCGATGTCCAGACATCCGGCCAGAACCATCGGCTGGTTGGCCACGACGCCAACGGTCTGCCCCTCAAGCCGGATGAAACCGGTGATGATATTCTTCGCGAAATCCTCTTGGATTTCGTAGAAATCACCCTCATCCGCGACCTTCGCGATCAGTTCCTTCATGTCGTAGGGCGTGTTCGGGTTGTCCGGAACCAATGTATCCAGCGAAGATTCAATGCGATCGGGTTCGTCAAAAAACGGACGCACGGGCGGCTTTTCGCGATTGTTGAGCGGCAGGAAATCAACCAGACGGCGCACTTCGGCCAGCGCCTCGACATCGTTTTCAAATGCACCGTCGGCAACCGAAGACTTCTTTGTGTGAGTAGACGCACCACCCAACTCTTCCGCCGTCACGACCTCGTTCGTTACGGTTTTGACAACATCGGGACCGGTCACGAACATGTAGGATGTGTCTTTGACCATAAAGATAAAGTCGGTCATCGCCGGGCTATACACCGCGCCGCCCGCACAGGGCCCCATGATTACGCTGATCTGCGGCACAACGCCCGAGGCCATGATGTTGCGCTGAAACACTTCGGCGTAGCCCGCCAGTGATGCAACACCTTCCTGAATACGCGCACCACCCGAGTCGTTGATACCGATCACCGGGGCTCCGTTCTGCACCGCCATATCCATGATCTTGCAGATCTTCTGTGCGTGGGTTTCAGACAGCGAGCCGCCAAAAACCGTGAAGTCCTGACTGAACACATAGACCATGCGGCCATTGATCGTGCCCCATCCGGTCACAACACCGTCACCCGCAGGTTTCTGATTTTCCATCCCGAAGTCGGTACAGCGATGGCTGACGAACATATCGAATTCTTCAAAGCTGTCTTCGTCCAGCAGCAACTCGATCCGCTCGCGTGCCGTCAGTTTGCCCCGCGCATGCTGCGCATCGATCCGCTTTTGCCCACCGCCCAGCCGCGCATCGTTACGGCGATCTTCAAGCTCGGAAAGGATGTCTTTCATGACGATAACCCCTGTAAAATTTGGCCGGACCTTATACGGAGTCATGCAAGGACCAAAGCAACTTTCGGCAAATTTGCAAACTATTGGCAATCAAGTCAGTGAATAGTGTAAATTTGCTAATTTTTCGATTGACGCTGCGAGGCCGATGGTAATCTCATCTGCGCCCCCTATACATGCACATCATGCAATTCAGCTCGACCTCGGTGCGCAGATCGCCGCCTTCAATCACAACACTGGTCATCCTATCGGGGCTTTCGGCCCTGAGCATGAATCTGTTTCTGCCCAGCCTGCCCAATATGGCGGAGTATTTTGAGACGGAATACCGGGTGATGCAGCTGTCGATTGCCCTTTACCTGCTGATAAATGCGGTGCTGCAGATACTGATCGGCCCGATAGCGGACAAGGCCGGGCGCAGGCCCGTTATGCTGTGGGGGCTCGGGCTTTTTCTGCTGGCGACTTTGGGCTGCATCTGTGCCCCGAATGTCGAGATTTTCCTGGCGTTTCGAATGTCTCAGGCCGTTGTCGTGGTCGGGATGGTCCTCAGCCGGGCCGCAGTTCGCGACCTTTACGAACAGGACAAAGCCGCCTCGATGATTGGATACGTCACCATGGGTATGGCGGTCGTTCCGATGATCGGTCCAGCAATTGGCGGCATCCTGGAAGAGGTCTTTGGCTGGAAAGCCAACTTCTGGTTTCCTTTTCTGGTCGGCGCTCTTGCGATTTGGCTGACTTATTCGGATTTCGGTGAAACCAGCATCAAAAGCGGCAAGACACTGTTGCAGCAGTTTCGGGAATACCCGGAACTCCTCACGTCTCCGCGGTTCTGGGGATACTCTCTGTCTTCCGCGTTTTCGTCTGGTGCGTTTTTTGCCTATCTCGGCGGCGCCCCCTTCATCGGAACCGAGGTCTTTGGCATGACCGCGGCAGAAATCGGCATCTATTTCGGCGCGCCAGCACTTGGCTATTTCTTCGGCAACTTCCTGAGCGGGCGCTACTCGGTGCGCTTTGGCATCAACAAGATGGTTCTGTGGGGAAGCTGGCTGAACGCGCTTGGTGTATTCCTGTCTGCTCTACTGTTCCTGGCCGGGTTGGGAACCGCCATCAGTTTCTTCGGGTTTATGACATTTGTTGGCGTCGGCAACGGCATGGCGATCCCCAATGCAACATCCGGCTCGCTGTCCGTTCGCCCCCATCTGGCCGCAACAGCATCCGGTCTGAGCGGAGCGATCATGCTTGGCGGCGGCGCAGCGCTGAGCGCACTTGCGGGCGCGCTTCTGACACAGGAAACCGGCGCAATGCCGTTACTTTGGCTAATGCTCACAACCGCGGTTCTGGCCATCGCAGCCATCAGCCTTGTCATTTGGCGGGAACGACAGCTGGGTCTTTGAACTTTCTTGCACGCAGCGGTTTGCAAAGTTAGCCTGCGCTGAAAGAAAAGTTGCAAAGACACGCCATGGCCACTCAAAAGCTCTATGCCGGCGCAAAGCTGCGCGAAATGCGCACGCGCCTGACCCTGACGCAAAAGGAATTCGCAACCAAGCTTGGCGTTTCCCTGCCCTATCTAAACCAGATGGAGAACAACAACCGACCGATCTCGACAACGGTTGTTCTGGCTCTGGCGCAAGAATTCGGGATGGATGTCACCGAGCTCAGCACCGGTGACAGCGAACGGCTGGTGTCGGATATGCGCGAAGCGCTCGCCGACCCGGTCTTCGACGACGCAATGCCCCCTCTTGCCGACTTGCGACTGACTGCATCGAACGCGCCGGCGCTAGCACGCGCCTTCATCGCGTTGCACCGCACGTATCGCCAGACGCACGAACGGCTGGCCTCGCTGGACGAGGCCCTGGGGCGCGAGGATTCCCGAATTCAGGCCAGCCCCTGGGAAGAAGTGCGCGATTTCTTCCACTATTGCGACAACTATATCGACGCTGTCGACCGGGCCGCCGAACGGTTTTCAACACGCGCGGAAGAAGCCGGAGGCATACGCGCCGCAGCCCTCAACAGCCTGTCCGAGCGGGGCATCCGTGTTGAGTTCACGGACATCTCGGAAACGCGCAAATATGACATAGCAAGCAAAACGCTTTCTCTGTCTTCACGCGCCGCGCCGCAAACGCAGGTCTTTCAGTTGCTGCTGCAGGTTGCGCTGATTTCTCAGGACAAACTGCTTGAAGCAACCCTGGATTTCGCCCGCTTCCAAAGTGACGAAGCCCGCGCCATCGCCAAAATCGGGCTTGCGAACTACTTTGCCGGGGCTTCCCTGATGCCCTACGGTGCCTTCTTGGCCGCCGCGCAAGAGGATCGCCACGATCTGGAATTGCTCAGCATCAGATTCGGCGCATCGATCGAACAGGTTGCCCACCGCCTGTCCACTTTGCAACGGCCCGGAGCCAAAGGCATCCCCTTCTTTTTTGTTCGCGTGGATCAGGCCGGAACGATCACCAAACGCCATTCAGCCACACGACTACAATTTGCGCGCTTCGGCGGCGCCTGCCCGCTGTGGAATGTCCACCGCGCATTCGAAACGCCAGGTCATTTCCTTCTTCAACTTGCCGAAACGCCGGACGGAGTGCGTTATATCTCCCTGGCACGCGACGTATCGAAATCCGGCGGTTCATTCGGAGCCCCGGTGCGCCGCTACGCCATTGCACTGGGGTGCGAAGTGCGTCACGCGCAGGCTCTGGTCTATGCCGACAACCTGGATATCAGAAATGCCAGCGCCTATGAACCGATCGGGATTTCCTGCCGGATTTGCGAACGTCAAACCTGTCACCAAAGGTCCGTTCCCCCGCTGGAACGCAGGCTGACAATCGACGCCCATACCCGAGGAACGCTGCCCTACGAAGTCACCTGAAACTTTTCCCCGGGATCTTCATCTGGCAAAAAATATCCCGGGGGAGTCGCGGCCTGCCGCGACGGGGGCAGAGCCCCCAATTGGGTCAGTTTTTCGACAGGATCGCCCAGATTTCATCCTTCAAGGCCGCGCGCTTCTTGCGCAACTCAACTTCAGCCAGTTCCTCCATCGGCTCGACATTGGTCTCGGCCCGATGCACGGTCCGGTTGATCTCATGATATTCGTCCGACAGCCGGGCAAAATGCGCGTCGGACTGCTTGAGTTGGCTCATCGCATCGACTTTTTCCGGAAACTCTTCGGCCAGTTCATGTGGGGTGTGGGACATTCGTGTAAGCTCCTCGAAATGTTGTTGTCCCCACGGATAAACATGTTCCGGCGATACCGCTTTGACCCGGATCAAATTGGCGACATCTAAAGGCTGGATTCACCGCTTTGCAGGTCGCCAGCCCGCCAAACGTGCCGTCCTGGCGTCACAGAACCAACGCTCGCCCTTTGCCTTGTTGATCTTTGTCGCCGTACAGAAAGCCTGCCCGGGCATGTGGTAAATCTTTTCTCCACGAGCTGAGATATTTCCCTTGATCTGGCACGTTTCCTGCCGGGGCAAACCTGCAGTCCCGGCGCGGTGCACCCAGGGCACCTGAATCACTGTTGCGTGCAGACCCTTCTTTTCCGCCGCAGCCCTCTGTTCAAACGGCACAAATTCGCGGGAGTATTTGCGATACGCAAAGGCCAGCCCATCCTCAACCAGCGTAAGAGCTGCATCGCTCCCCGCTACATCACAACGAGCAACCACGCGGCCATACCTGTCCCGATCTATCGGTTCACAGAAGGCCGCTCGCCCATCGAACCTTTGTCGTGCAACCTGCGTTACCCACGCACCACAGCGCCATTCGACACCTTGCGCGTCACGACATGTCTGATCCAATTCGGGGGCGTCAATTCCAAACAGACGAATCCTGACCCCACCGACATCCCACGTATCCGCGTCCACCACCCGCACAGTCCCGGTTGGCCGGTCAGCGGCCAGAACCATCTGCGGCAGCATCAGAACAAAATAAAAACAAAGTCTTAACATACCCCCGATATGCCCCTGACCAGCGGCACATTCAACGGGGGATGTTAAGAAACGTTAACGCTGAGCAGTCTCCCACTCTGGATGGACCCATGGCCGGTCATTCGAACTGGGCAACGCATCCTTGCCCAGCAGGTGATCCGACATTTTTTCGCCCACCATGATCGATGGTGCGTTCAGATTCCCGTTGGTGATTTGCGGGAAAATCGAACTGTCCGCGACCCGCAGACCATCTACACCGATCACACGCCCCTGCGGGTCGACGACAGCGTTCTTGTCGTCTTTCCGCCCCATACGACATGTCCCGCAAGGGTGATACGCGCTTTCGGCATGTTCGGCGATGAATTCGTTCAATTCCTCGTCGGACTGAACGCTGGCTCCGGGCTGGATCTCTTTGCCCGCATAGGGTTTGAAAGCGTCCTGACCGAAGATCTCGCGGGTCAGGCGGATGCAGGTGCGGAAGTCCGCCCAATCCTCTTCGTGGCTCATGTAATTGAAGCGAATGACCGGCGCGTCCTCGGCACGGGCCGAGCGCAGCGTTATCGCCCCGCGCGAAGGTGAGCGCATGGGACCGACATGCGCCTGGAAACCATGCCCCTCGGCCGCGGTCTGCCCGTCGTAGCGCACGGCGATCGGCAGGAAATGATACTGGATATCCGGATACCGCACACCGGGTTTCGAGCGAATGAACGCAG
This sequence comes from Ruegeria sp. AB8, assembly GCF_056542605.1. Lineage (NCBI taxonomy): Bacteria > Pseudomonadati > Pseudomonadota > Alphaproteobacteria > Rhodobacterales > Roseobacteraceae > Ruegeria > Ruegeria sp. AB8. Next base: position 119,496 of record NZ_JBQGAB010000012.1, on the reverse strand, counting down.
CACTTTCAAACTGGTTCGAGGCACCCAGACCGGTTTTAGTGAACAGCCACTGGGCACCGATCAGCCCTTTGCTGAACAGGTTCCAGTGCTTGTACAGCGTGATCGGCTGCAGCGATGCCTGCTGGATATACAGTTCCAGATGATCCTGCAGGTTAGCCCCAACCCCGGGGCGATCCGCGACAACGCCGATCCCATGTTCAGCCAGATGTGCCGCGGGCCCGATACCGGACAACATCAGCAGCTTGGGCGAGTTTATCGAAGAAGCGGCCAGAACCACCTCACGCCGGGCGCGAATAATCTCCTTCTTGCCGCGTCGGACCAATTCGACGCCCATGGCGCGGCCGTTTTCCATTACGACACGTGTCGCAAGGCCACGCAGGATGTCGCAGTTATCCCGTTTGAGAGCTGGCTTCAGATAGGCATTCGCAGCAGACCAGCGCCGTCCTTTCCAGACGGTCTGCTCCATCGGGCCGAACCCTTCCTGCTTTTCACCGTTATAGTCGCCGGTAACCTGGTATCCCGCCTGTTGCCCAGCATCGACAAAGGCCTGGAACAGTGGGTTCTCGCGCGGGCCACGCGACACGTGCAGCGGCCCGTCAGTGCCGCGCCACGTCGGATCGCCCCCATGCCCGCCATCGTGCCAGGATTCCATTCGTTTGAAATACGGCAGGACATCCGCATAGGACCACCCATCAGCGCCCATTTCCGACCAGGTGTCGTAGTCATGGGCATGACCGCGTACATAGACCATACCGTTGATCGACGACGATCCGCCGATCACCTTGCCGCGCGGACAGGCCAGCCGGCGGTTGTTCAGATGCGGCTCGGGTTCGGAACTGTAGCCCCAGTCATAGCGCGACATGTTCATCGGATAGCTGAGTGCGGCGGGCATCTGGATGAACGGTCCCGCATCGGTGCCACCATGCTCGATCACCAGGACCGAAGCCCCGGCCTCGCTGAGGCGATAGGCCATCGCGCACCCTGCGGATCCTGCACCCACAATGACAAAATCTGCTTCCATTTTCAGGTCTCCTGTTCCCGCCGGGCCAAGGTCTTTCGTTGAAAAACCTAATTGCCTCCGGCGGGAGTATTTTCAAAAAGATGAAGAGGTTATTCGCCGCGCGGGAAGCGGGCGTTTTCCTCGACGATATTCAGATCCATGTGATTGCGCATGTAACGCTCCGATGCTTTTTGCAGCGGCTGGTAATCCCACGGATAATATCCCCCCTGCCGCAACGCCTCGTACACGACCCAGCGGCGCGCCTGACTGGCCCGCACGTCTGCGTCGAAACGATCCAGATCCCAGCGCGCCTCGGATTTCGCGCGCAGGGTTTGCAGTGTGCCAGCGTGTTCGGGGTTCAAGGCAAGGTTGGTCAGTTCGTGCGGATCGGCCTCAAGGTCGAACAGTTGATCCGGGTCCAGTGTGCAGCGGTTGTATTTCCACTTGCCGTAGCGCAATGAGACAAGCGGCGCATAAGACGCTTCGGCCGCGTATTCCATGGCCACGGGCGCGGTGCGCTCGCCGCCCTGAGCCAAGGGAACAAGGTTCTCGCCGTCGGTCCATGGCGCGATCTCGTCCATGTCGACGCCAGCCAGAGCGCCCAGCGTCGGTGTCACGTCGATGGTCGATACCGCGGCGTCGATACGCGCTGTTGGAAGATCAGAGGCCGAGATCATCAGCGGCACCCGTGCCGAGCCTTCGTAGAAGTTCATTTTGAACCACAGGCCCCGCTCGCCCAGCATGTCGCCGTGGTCTGAGACGAACATGATGATCGCCTCCTGCCGCGTCGTTTCCAGCACCTCGATGATCTCGCCGATCTTGTCGTCAAGATAGGTGATGTTGGCGAAATAGGCGCGCCGGGATTTGCGGATGTCTTCTTCGGTGATGTCGAAACTGCGCCAGTCATTGGCATCGAAGATCCGTTTTGCGTGCGGATCCTGATTGTCGTAACCGATATCGGCGATCTCGGGCAGAAGATGCTCGCAATCCTCGTAGAGATCCCAATACTTGCGCCGGGCAACATAGGGGTCGTGCGGGTGGGTGAAGCTGACGGTCACGCACCAGGGGCGGTCGTCTTTGCCGCGCGCCAGATCGTAAAGCTTGGCCTTGGCGTTGTAGGCAACCTCATCATCATATTCCATCTGGTTCGATATTTCGGCCACGCCCGCGCCTGTCACCGAACCCATGTTGTGATACCACCAGTCAATTCGCTCGCCGGGTTTTCGGTAGTCCGGTGTCCAGCCGAAATCGGCCGGGTAAATGTCAGTGGTCAGGCGATCCTCGAACCCATGCATCTGGTCGGGACCAACGAAGTGCATCTTGCCGGACAGGCAGGTGTAATAGCCCGCGCGTCGAAGGTGATGCGCATAGGTGGGAATATCGCTACGGAACTCGGCCGCGTTATCGTAAACACCGGTGCGCGAAGGCAACTGGCCGGACATGAAACTGGCCCGACCGGGCGCACAAAGGGGCGACGCGGTATAGGCATTTGCAAAACGGGTAGAACGCGCGGCCAGTTTCTTCAGGTTGGGCGCATGCAGCCAGTCTGCGGGACCATCGGGAAAGAGGGTTCCGTTCAGCTGATCCACCATCAGGATCAGAATGTTCGGCTTTGTCATTTTTCAGCCTCGAGCAAAGTGTTGAGGACACGCATTGCGTGTTTAACGGCCAGTTGCGGCTCTTCCGGTGCGCTCAGCGCCGCGCGGATATACAGCCCATCGATCAGGGCAATCATGTTCTCGGCAGCTTCAACCGGGTCACTCATCAGCGGTCGCAAACTGTCGATCAGGTTGGATCTGATCCGCGACTGGTAGATTTGCCAAAGACGCAACGCATCGTCATTGGTTTGCGCCAGAACGTAAAAGGTCATCCAGGCAGCGATCACATCAGGTGTGAAACACGAGGGTGCAAAGCATGCCCGGATAATGGCCTGCGGTCTTTCCCCTGCTTCCGCGCCGTTCAGTTGCTCGCGGGCTTCGGCACCAAAATCGGAAAGAATGCGGCGCATGGCAGCCAGAAAGATCTGATCCTTGCCGCCGAAATAGTGATGCGCCAACGCGCTGGACATGCCCGCCCGTTTGGCGATCTGGCTGACGGTCACGTCGAGGGATTTTTTCAGACCAAGCTCGGCAATCGTCGCGCGTACGATTGCATCCCGACGGATCGGTTCCATTCCGAGTTTTGGCATGCCTACCTCTCAGCAGCTGGGTTTACCAAACGCTAAGGGGGTTTTATTGACTCGTCAATCAATAACGTTCAGGCCGAGCGACCACTTCAGTATTTCGGGCCGACTCCCGGCGGCGTTACGGCACTGCGGTTCAGGACCGCTTCGCGCCATGAGATGAAACTGACGGCGGCGAGGATCAGCGTTCCGCCAGCAACCACCCAGACATCAACCCGTTCATGAAATACCAGTGCGCCCATCAAAGTTGCCCAGATCAGTTGCAGGAACGTGACCGGCTGGGTTACCGCAACAGGTGCCGCCTGCAGGGCCAGCGTCATGAAGTAATGACCGGCTGTCGCAAAACAGGCGATCAGAAACAATACACCCAAATCGTGGAGGCTGGGCGGGGTCCAGACGGCATAGGCAAACGGGATCAGGGCGATTGTAACCCAGATTGACAGGTGCGCGACCACGACCGAAGGCGGAATATCCCGGACCAGAAGCTTGGCCAACAGGTAAGACCCGCCAAGGGTCAGCGCCGTTCCCAACATGGCGACATGGCCTGGCGAAACCTCTCGAAACCCGGGGCGCAGAATGATCAGAACCCCGATCAGGGCAACCAAAATTGCGGCAATCCTGCGAAAGGCCAGCTTTTCCCCCAGAAACAGCGCGGCGCCCAGCGTGACGTAAATCGGTGTCATGTAGTTCATTGCCGTCACTTCGGCCAAGGGGATCTGGGTCATGGCAAAAAACCACAGCATGACCGCCACGGCGTGGATAATCCCCCGCAGCCCGAACAACGTCAGGTCTCTTTTGGTCAGATGCGTTGCCATGATCGTTCGCAAGGCAGGCAGCAGAAACACCAAACCAAGCGCATACCTCAGAAAGGCCGCCTGTATTGGATCCATGGACGAGCCAAGGGTCTTCACCAGGGCCGTCATCATGACAAAGGACAGCCCGGCGGAGAACATCCAGAACATACCTGCGATCGGGCGGATGGATACTGCTGCTGTTGTCATGTCAGTGGTTGAACACCGAAACCGGCGGCGGGACAACCCTTCACATCGCAACAAGTTTCAGCGCAATGGCCAACATGATGATCCCGATCACCACATCAAGAATTTGCCATGCCCGGGGGCGGGTGAAAATGGGCGACAAGATCCGCGCGCCATATCCCAGTGAAAAGAAGAAAACAAAGCTGGAAAGCATGGCTCCGACCGCAAATCCCAGTCGGTCGTCATACTGCGCCGATATCGACCCGATCAGAACAACCGTATCCAGATAGACATGCGGGTTGAGCCATGTGAAGGCCAGAACGGCCAGCAAAGCCGCCCGCAGGCTGGTACGGTGTCCATTTCCCACCTCCATCACCGCGCCGCCACGCCAGGCCGACAGCAGGCTGCGCAGGCCGTACCATGTCAGGAAGGTGGCTCCACCATACCGCATTACCGGCTCGAACCAGGGCGCGGCCTGCGCCAGCGAGCCAAACCCGGCGACACCGGCGGCGATCAGTAGGGCGTCCGAGACGGCGCAGGTCAGACAAAGGGTGAAGACATGTTCGCGACGCAAACCCTGCCGCAGGACAAAGGCGTTTTGGGCGCCAATGGCCAGGATCAGGCTAAAGCCCAAGGCAAAACCGGCGATCAGAGATGTGGACATGAAACCTCCTGCGTTCCGACCGTTGACTAAAACCAACAAGGCGATCTATCAAATTAAAGATGTTGAGCCAGATTAAGCGCAGCTAATGCTGCTGGACCCCAACCACCTGTCCGCCTTGTCGGCAATTCTGCGTCACGGCAGTTTCGAAGCGGCTGCTTCCGAGCTGGCCGTTACGCCCTCGGCCATTTCACAACGGATCAAAGCGCTGGAAGACCGCGTCGGTGCCGCTTTGATCAACCGCGGCACGCCCTGCTCGGGTACGCCTGCAGGTATTCGCATCGCCCGGCACGCCGAGGACATCAGCCTTCTTGAGGCGCAGTTGTCCCGCGAACTGACCCTTCAACAGGGTCCGGAACCAGCAAGAGTACGCATCGCCATACCGGCGGACACTCTTGCGACATGGTTCATTGATGCGATGGCGCAGACGCGGGGTATTTTGTTTGATCTGGTCGTGGATGATCAGGACCATTCGGCAGAATGGCTCAGGCGCGGCGAGGTCAGTGCGGCGATCACCGTGGGCGGACAGCCCGTGACCGGATGCGATACCACACCGCTAGGCGTCCTGCGCTATCTGCCGACAGCCAGTCCCGCTTTCATGGCGAAGTGGTTTCCGAATGGTGTCGACGCGACGTCACTGGCGCGGGCCACGTGTCTGACGTTCAACAGAAAGGACAATTTGCAGAAGATGTGGATTGCCCACCAATTCAGCGGTCGGATTTCACCGCCGTCGCATTATCTGCCGTCCTCGCACGGGTTTGTCGACGCAGCCCTGGCCGGATTGGGTTGGGGCATGAACCCTGAGACGCTGGTCCGTCCGGCGATTGCCGCAGGGCGCTTGCAGGAAGTCATTCCAGACACGCCTTTGGACATCCCGCTCAGCTGGCAGGTGGGCCGTGTACTGGCGCCAGCCTTGAAACCCTTAACCAAAGCGGTCAGACAAGCCGCCGCCCAGTGGTTGATCCCGGAATAACCACGTCGAACAAAGATTAAATACCCCGAGGAATACTATGTTTTCACGTGATAAACTCAACTACACTCCATTACCGCTGCCGGACCGCAGCGATATGACAGACGCTGAGATGGCAACGGCAGCCGAAAGCTTTTATGACGTCATGCGCAAGCGTCACACGGTCCGCGACTATTGCGACCGAACGGTTCCGCGCGCGGTGATTGAAAGTTGCATCCGCACTGCGGGAACGGCCCCGTCCGGCGCCAACCATCAGCCATGGCATTTCGTGGCCGTATCTGATCCGGGGCTCAAACAGCGCATCCGGGAGGAGGCCGAGGAGGAGGAACGCCGGTTTTATGCAGGTGGTGCTGGTGATGAGTGGATCAAGGCGCTGGAGCCGATCGGGACAAACGATGTCAAGGAACACCTGACCGTCGCCCCCTGGCTGATTGTCGTCTTCGCCCAGCGTTGGGGGCAGTTCGATGACGGTACACGGTACAAGAATTACTACGTCCCAGAAAGCGTCAACATCGCCACCGGGTTTCTGCTGGCGGCGCTGCACCACGCCGGGCTCAGCACTTTAACACACACCCCTAACCCCATGCGTTTTCTCAATGATGCACTGAACCGACCTGCTTCCGAAAAACCAACAATGATCATCGCAGTGGGCCATCCCGCTGCAGACGCGACTGTCCCGTCCGTTGCAAAACTAAAGAAACCGCTGGAAGACATCTCGTCATTCTTCTGACAACTCGTCAGACCGAGGGCACAAAAAAACCCGGCCTGACAGGCCGGGTTTTTCAATCAGTCATACGACGCCTTACAGTTGCGCCATAACCTCGTCCGAGGCCTCGAAATTGGTGGTGACGCGTTGCACGTCATCGTCATCTTCCAGCGCATCAACCAGTTTCATCAGCTTTTGCATGTCCTCAAGGCCCAACTCGGTCGTTGTTGTGGGCTTCCAGACCAGCTTGGTCGACTCGGTCTCACCCAGCGCGGCCTCAAGCGCGTTGGACACGTCGTTCAGATCGGTATCCGCGCACCAGATGATGTGCCCGTCGTCCGAGCTTTCGACGTCTTCGGCACCCGCCTCGATGGCCGCTTCAAAGATGGTGTCCGCGTCGCCTGCCGAGGCCGGGTAGACCACTTCGCCCTTGCGGTCGAACATGAAGCCGACCGACCCGGTCTCTCCCAGATTTCCACCGTTCTTCGAAAAGGTCGACCGGACGGTCGATGCGGTCCGGTTGCGGTTGTCGGTCATCGTTTCAACGATGACGGCCACGCCATTCGGGCCGTAGCCCTCGTACCGGATTTCTTCGTAATCGTCGCCCTCGCCCGCCTGCGATTTCTTGATGGCGCGGTCGATCACATCCTTGGGAACCGAGTTCGACTTGGCCTCTTTCACCGCCAGACGCAGGCGCGGGTTCTTGTCGGGGTCGGGATCGCCCATCTTGGCGGCAACGGTGATTTCTTTCGACAGCTTGGAAAACAGTTTGGACCGCGCGGCGTCCTGACGCCCCTTGCGGTGCTGGATGTTGGCCCATTTGGAATGGCCTGCCATGTTGCGTCCTCGTGATAGTGATTGCGTATTCGGCGCTCATATAGACGGTTGCAGGGTGTGGGATCAAGAGAGCGGCTTGTCCAACCCGTCAGCGTGGGTATGGTGGCCCCATGACGACTGACCAGATCATTCTATTCGCACTTTTCATAACCGTATTTGCACTGCTTCTGTGGGGCAGGTTCCGATACGATCTGGTCGCGTTCTCGGCGCTTCTGATCGGTGTTGTGCTGGGCGTTGTGCCCGTTGACAATGCCTTTTCAGGCTTCGGCCATCCGGCCACGATCATCGTTGCGCTGGTCCTGGTGGTCTCTGCCGGTTTGGTGCGGTCTGGCGCGGTGTTCCTGATCACCCGCACCCTGGTCGATGCTTCGCGCGGACTTGGCGCCCATATCGCGCTGATGGGCGGGATCGGGGCCGTGCTGTCGGCCTTTATGAACAACGTCGCGGCGCTGGCGCTGCTGATGCCGGTGGACATTCAGACCGCCCGCAAGGCGGGCCGATCGGTCGGTCTGAGCCTGATGCCGCTAAGTTTTGCAACCATTCTGGGCGGCATGGCCACGCTGATCGGCACCCCGCCCAACATCATCATTGCATCGATCCGGGCTGAAACACTGGGCGAGCCGTTCCACATGTTCGATTTCGCCCCCGTTGGCGGGTTGGCCGCGATTGCCGGGCTGGCCTTTGTTGCGCTGATCGGATGGAGGCTGATCCCGGACCGGGGGCCGCAAACGGAAACCTCCGAAGCGTTGGCCGAGTACATCGCCGAACTCACTGTTCCGCCCGAGTCCCCTCATATTGGCAAACGGGTCAGTGAGCTTTACGAGGTGGCGGAAAAATCGGACGTCGCCATCATCGGGCTGATCCGGGATGGCAAACGCCGTTATGGCCGATCCACCCATGCCACGCTGCACGAGGGCGACGCGCTGGTCCTTGAGGCGCGACCCGAGGCGTTGGATGAGTTCCGCACGGCGCTCAACCTGGATTTCTCGGACACGCGGCGACAGGAGTTGCTGACCGCCGAAGGCGACGGGTTGGAAGTGATCGAAGTCGTCGCCCCCGAAAGCGCCCGCATCACGGGCCGCACGGCGCAAGGGCTGGGCCTTGCCTGGCGGCAGAGCACCGTACTGATGGGCATTTCGCGTCAGGGCCGCAACATCACCGAACAGGTCCGGAAGACCCAGGTTGAAGCGGGTGACATCCTGCTGCTGCTTTGCCCTCGGGATCGGGGGGCGGACGTTACTGAATGGCTCGGCTGTCTACCGCTGGCCACGCGCGGGCTGAATGTCACGGCAAACGACAAAGCGTGGCTTGCCATCGGACTTTTCGCCGCCGCCGTACTGGCTGCCAGCGTCGGTCTGATCTACCTGCCGATTGCTCTGGGACTGGTCGTCGTCGCCTATGTTTTGACCAAGATCATGCCGATTGCCGATATCTACAACCATATTGAATGGCCGGTCGTTGTCCTGCTGGGTTCCATGATCCCGTTGGGCAGTGCGTTGGAATCTTCAGGCGGCACCGAATTGATCGCAAACGCGCTGATACAACTGACGGACGGTCTGCCCGCCTGGGCCATTCTGACCGTGCTGATGATCGTCACGATGACCCTTTCGGATGTTCTGAACAACACGGCAACTGCCATCGTTGCGGCCCCTGTCGGCATCCAGATGGCCCGAACGCTTGAAGTGTCGCCCGATCCATTCCTGATGACAGTCGCAGTTGCCGCCTCGGCTGCGTTCCTGACGCCCATCGGGCACAAGAACAACACACTGGTTCTTGGGCCGGGCGGATATCGTTTCGGCGACTATTGGCGCATGGGCCTGCCGCTGGAGATCCTGATTATCGCGGTTTCGGTTCCGGCCATACTTGTGTTCTGGCCGCTTTGACGGGTAAGGGCAGCACATGAAACGCTTTTTGATCCTGCAACTGCGCCCTGAAACTGATGCATCGGACGCCGAGTACGCCTCGATTCTCGACAAAACCGGGCTTCACGCAGACCAGACCCATCGCATCCGGCTGGATTGCGAGACTTTGCCCGAGGGGCTTAGTGTTTCGGACTACGCGGGCATTATCGTGGGGGGAGGTCCTGGCTGCGTCAGTGACGATCCGGCTTCGAAATCGCCGCTGGATGCTCGTATCGAAAACACCATCATGGGATTGATGCCGCAGATCACCGCGTTGGATCATCCCTTTATGGGCTGCTGTTACGGGTTGGGCATTCTGGCCGCACATCTGGGGGGCTACGTCAGCAAGAACCGCTTTGGCGAGCCGGTCGGCCCTTCGATCTGCCGCCTGACCGAGGCCGGCGCGGCCGACCCGCTGACCGCGGGTCTGCAATCAGAATTCGAAGCCTTTGTTGGCCACAAGGAAGCCGTCCAGAACCTGCCGGATGGTTGCGTGCATCTGGTGGCTTCGGACCCCTGCCCGTTCCAGATGATCCGATGGGGGAAGAACGTTTATGCCACGCAGTTCCACCCCGAGGCGGATGCAGGGGACTTTGAACAGCGCATCAACATCTACAAAGACCACGGTTATTTCCCGCCAGAAGACGCGCAAACTCTGATCGATCTGTGCCACGCCGCCGACGTTACCCAACCCGGCGAAATCCTGCGGCGGTTCGCTCAGCGCTATGGCTGACCCAACGACGTGGTTGCCTGATCCGTCGCCCCTCGCATAGGTTGATCCGAACAGCTTTGGGAGGAGTTGTTCTTGGATCTGCTCATCAATGTCGGCCTGCCCGTTTCGTTGGCCATCATCATGCTGTCTCTTGGTATCGGACTGGAGGCGGCCGATTTCCGTCGCGTGCTAAGCCGACGGTATCCGATCGCGATCGGCGCCTTGTCTCAGATTGTTTTGCTGCCTGTCACCGCTTTTGCCGTCGTCAAGCTGTTCGCCTTGCCGCCCGCAATCGCAGTCGGGTTCATGTTGCTGAGCTTTTGTCCCGGCGGCGTGACCAGCAACATCCTGTCCCGGCTTGCCAGGGGCGATGTCGCGCTGTCCGTCAGTCTGACCGCCGTAATCAGCCTGCTGTCCATCGTGACCGTGCCCGTACTGGCCGCATGGTCAATCAGCCATTTCATGGCCGAGGATGCGCCCGAGGTGTCGATCAGCGGACTGGCCATCGCCATGTTTCTGATCACCACGCTGCCCGTGGCCATTGGTGTCGGCCTGCGCCATTTTGCAACCGGGTTTGCCGATCGGGTCGAACCTGCGCTGGCCAAAACCGCTACTATCCTATTCATCCTGATCGTCATCGCCGCCCTGGCCGGAAACTGGCAGTTGTTCATCGACAACCTCGGCATCATGGGTGCGGGGCTGGTCACACTGAACCTGGCGCTGCTGCTGATCGGACTGGGACTGGCGCGCGCAGCCAATCTGTCGTGGAATGAAAGCAAGACGATTTCCATCGAAACCGGCATTCAGAACTCGACACTGGGTATCACGCTGGCGGCCTTGATCACTGGAACAGAAAGCGGGTTCAGCCCGCTGGCCCTTCCCTCGGCCGTTTATGGCATCACAATGTATTTCGTGGCTCTTCCGTTTCTCGTTTGGTTCCGCAACCGCTGAAAGGACATTTCATGACCAACAATACTGCAGATGCAATTGTCGTTGGCGGCGGTCTTGCCGGTCTGGCAGCGGCGGCGGAACTTGGCGACCGCGGCAAGAAAGTGATCATCGTTGATCAGGAACCTGAACACTTTCTGGGCGGCCAGGCGTTCTGGAGCCTTGGCGGATTGTTCATGGTCGACACGCCCGAGCAACGCCGCATGGGCATCCGCGACAGTCAGGATCTTGCCCTGCGGGATTGGATGGGCAGTGCGCAGTTCGACCGCGACGATGACCTCTGGCCCCGCAAATGGGCCGAAGCCTATGTCGAGTTTGCCGCTGGCGAGATGCGCCCGTGGTTGCATCAGATGGGCCTGCGCTGGTTTCCGGTGGTGGGCTGGGCCGAACGCGGCGGATCTTTCGCGGATGGACATGGAAATTCGGTCCCGCGCTTTCACATTACATGGGGCACCGGACCGGGCGTGCTGGAACACTTCATCCGCCGGGTGCATGAACATGTCAGCGCCGGGTTGATCCGGTTGGAATTCCGCCATCAGGTCAGCCACATCATCATGCAAAACGGCGCGGCCAAAGGCGTTTCGGGCGAAGTTCTGGCCGACGACGACGCCCAGCGCGGTGGTAAGACCAACCGCGACGAGGTTGGCGAGTTCGAGTTCTATGCGCCATCAATCATCGTCACGTCCGGCGGCATTGGCGGCAACTTCGAGATGGTGCACAAAAGCTGGCCGCGCGAGCGTCTGGGCGCTCCGCCGCAGGACATGGTTGCGGGCGTTCCCTTTCACGTCGATGGCCGGATGATCCCGATCAGCGAAAAGGCAGGCGGGCATGTCATCAACGGCGACCGGATGTGGCACTACACCGAGGGCGTGCGGAACTGGGATCCGATCTGGCCAGCCCACGGAATCCGCATTCTGCCCGGCCCCAGCTCGATGTGGTTCGATGCCAAGGGCAACCGGATGAAACCGCCCTGCCTGCCGGGTTTCGACACGCTGGGCACGCTGCGCGAAATCCTGAAAACGGGATACGAATACAGCTGGTTTGTCCTGACACAGAAAGTGATCAAGAAGGAATTCGCCCTGTCGGGGTCCGAGCAGAACCCGGACTTCACCTTGGGCAGTTGGAAAGAGGTGATCCGTCAACGTGTCCTATCCGGCTCAAAAGCCACCGGGCCGGTCGAGGCGTTCAAGGAAAAGGGCGAGGATTTCGTCGTTGCTAACACCCTGACCGAACTGGTGCGGGGCATGAACCATCTGGGCGATGACCTGATTGACGAAGCCCACTTGCGAGCCCAGATCGAAGCGCGGGATTCGCAGGTCGACAACCCGTTCTCGAAAGATGCACAGATGATGGCCATCCTGGCGGCGCGCAACTATCGCGGCGACCGGCTGATCCGCACGGCCAAGCCGCACAAGTTCCTTGATCCTTCAAACGGGCCACTGATCGCCGTCAAACTGCATGTTCTGACACGCAAGACGCTGGGCGGTCTGCAAACCAATCTGGACAGCCAGATGATCGGCGCAGACGGGCAGACCGTGCCCGGCCTTTTCGCCGCCGGCGAGGTCGCGGGATTTGGCGGCGGCGGCTATCACGGATACAATGCGCTGGAAGGCACGTTTCTGGGTGGCTGCATTTTCTCAGGCCGCAACGCAGGACGGTCCCGGGCCGTGGCCTGACGATTTACTTTGCGCGGTTTAGCTGCACGACCGGTTCGCCGGCACTGTTCAGAAAATTCAGCGTGTCGCCTTTGAACGCATAGGTGGTCACGTCCTGCAGTGCCTGGAAGAACTCCCGCTCGACCTCATCCTGTGGCGGTGGGCAAGCCCGCAGTGTGGCCGCCATGTTGTCAGGAAAAGCGATATCGGTGCCGGCTATCTCTGCCTGACCGGAAAAGCGATTGCATCCGCCGCTGCCAGAAAAACTGCCATCTTCAGCAAATGTTATTTCGGGGAATTTGTCCGTTTCCAGCACCGCACCGTTCAGACCCATCGCCACCCAGGTCGACCCTTGCAAAGCTTCCGCGCCCTGTGGGCGGGCCTGCACCAGCAAAAGGTCTGCGGTGTTACCAGCGTCTCCGGTCAACACTGGATATGCGGTATCGGTGGTGAACAACAACTTGTCGCCCAGAAAAATCGATCCCCGGACGACATAGCGCATTTCATCACGGATCAGCGCGTCATCGTAAGCCAGTTCATATGTCGCCGGTACACCATCAAGGGCAAAACGCTGAGAGGCGAGCGTAAGCGCCGGGGCATCCGCACGCGAAACATCCTGCAATTGCACATAGAGGGTCGCATCGGGCGGAACCGCTATCCGTTCGCGATATGTGGCGGTTCCGGTCAGAGTTCCGGCGGAACTCTGGCTGCCAAGCAGGGTCAAAAATACTGCGCAGGCGACGATGGCCTGCCCGATCCTGGGAAAAGGCATTGTTCTGTCCTTGCTTTGATACTCTAAGCAGAAAAGATTGTGCCCGGATCGGCATTTACAAGAGCAGCCCGCCAAATTCGGCGGTTCCACGCCGGTCCTACAATGGCCAGATCAGCGGGATCAGAAGCGAAGCCAGCAAACCAACTGTCAGGTTCAGCGGAACGCCGACCTTCAGGAAGTCGGTAAACCGATACCCGCCGGGGCCATAGACCATCATATTGGTCTGATACCCGATCGGGGTCGCAAAAGACGCAGATGCCGCCACCATGACCGCCACCACCAACGGGCGCGGATCGATGCCGACCGCCTGCGCCAGTCCAATGGCGATAGGCGTCACCACAACTGCCACCGCATTGTTCGAGACCAGCTCGGTCAGAACGGATGTCAGCAGATAGACTGCCCAGATAATCAGGAACGGCGGAAGGGCACTCAGGCCCGGCGCGATCGCCTCGACAATCAGGGACACGGCGCCGGATTTGTCCAGGGCCGCTCCGATTGCCAGCATCGAAAAGATCAGGGCCAGCAGCCGGCCTTCGATAAAGGAAAACGCCTCATCCGCGTCGATGCATCGGGTGATCAGAACGACGGCAACCGCAAGGATCGACAACAGCAATATCGGTGCCACACCAAGGGCCGCCAGAGCGACGATGCCCACCAGAGCGCCGATGGCAATTGGTGCGTGACTGCGCCGGAACGCCCGCGCCGAAGGTTGGGAAACATCGACCATGTCCATATCCGCCGCCAATCTCTGAATGTCCGCGGGCGCGCCCTCCAGCAGCAGAGTGTCGCCCACGCGCACGATCAGATCATCCAGCTGACGTCCGATATTCTGGTTCCGGCGGTGCACGGCCAGCACGTAAACGCCATAACGGCGGCGCAGGCGCAGCGCACCAAGGGTTCGGCCAACCATGCGGCAGCCCGGTGTGATCAGAACCTCGACCGTCTTGGTTTCGACAGCGGAAACCTGATCGACCCGCTTGAGTTCCTTGTTGCGCTGAAGGCTGAGCAACTCGGTCATCTCGGTCCGCAGAACAACGCGATCCCCGACTTTCAGGTTAACGTCCTTCAGATTTCGCCGCAGCGACTCGTCCCCCCGGATCACGTCGATCAGGCGCACTCCGGGGCGTTTGAACAGTTGCACGCCCATCACTTCGCGGTCGATCAGGTTGCTGTCAGGCGGCACCACCGCTTCGGTGAAGAACTTCATCTTCGAACGGTCGCTGAGCATCGTGGCCATACTGTCGCGTGCAGGCAGCAGGCGCGGCGCGATGAAGCGCAGGTAGATCATGCCGTAAATCACCAGAGCGATCCCCAACGGGGTCACTTCGAAGATGGTAAAGGGGGTCATTCCCTGCGCCCGGGCAACGCCGTCGACCAAAAGATTGGTCGAGGTGCCGATCAGCGTCAAGGTTCCGCCCAGAATGGCAGCATAGCTGAGCGGAATCAGCAACTTCGAGGCGGGCATGTTTAGCGTTCGTGCGATCTGTACGAACACCGGGATCATCACAACAACCACCGGTGTGTTGGACACGACGGCCGAGGCCAGAATGACGAACCCCATCAACAGGCCAATTGCTATTCGTGGATTGACCTGCGCCTGTTTCTGCGCCGTCGATGTAAAGGCGTCCAACGCCCCTGTCCGGACCAGAGCGCCCATGATGATAAACATCGCGGCGATGGTCCACGGGGCCGGGTTGGACAAGACCGCAAGCGCGCTTTGGTAGGGCAGAATGCCGGTTACCAGCATCAGTGCGACCCCACCGATGGCAACGACCTCGGTCGGATAGATTTCGCGCAGAAACATGACGAACATGCCCGCGACAATCGCAAGCGCCAGTATCGCGCTGCCGGTGTCTGTCAATTGAAGGAATTGCATTCGTGGTATTCTGTCCGAACCCTAACCCGGCCTGAGCGCCTGACATGCAGTTTCACGCATTGCTCGGGGTTGAGCAAGCCTGTCATGCACCCGGCGGGCCTGCTTGTTGCAGCCGGCCGCCCACCCGCACCATGTGAATCGACTTGGCCTGACCGTCGCGATCATCGGTTTCGACAAAAACTCCGCTTAGAGTGGCTTCGCCATTCGCAGGTGTGAACCGGGCCTTGGGCATTCCGGTGATAAACCGCCTCATCGGCTCCTGCTTGTCCATGCCGATGACCGAATCGTAGTCTCCGCACATCCCGGCATCCGTCAGATAAGCCGTGCCGCCCGGCAATATCTGCGCATCTGCCGTCGGCACATGCGTGTGCGTGCCGACCACAAGGCTGGCGCGCCTGTCGCAATAGTGACCCATGGCCATTTTCTCGGACGTTGCCTCGCAATGCATGTCGACAATGATGGCCTGCGCCTGCCCGCCACGGGGATGCGACTTGAGGATCGGCTCGATAGCCGAGAACGGATCGTCAAAGGGCCGCTTCATGAACACCTGCCCCAACACCTGCACAACCAGCACCTTGCGTCCACCCTGCGCGTTGAACAGACGATGCCCCCGACCGGGCGCACCCTTGGCGAAATTCACCGGTCGCACGATGCGCGATTCTTTCTCGATGAATTGCAGCATGTCTTTCTGGTCGAACGCATGATCGCCCAGTGTCAGGCAATCGGCCCCCGCATCCAGCAACAGCTTTGCGTGATCACCCGTAAGCCCCATCCCGTTCGAGGCGTTTTCACCGTTGACCACAACAAAATCCAGCCGCCATTCGTCGCGCAGACGCGGCAGATGCTGTTGTATGGCCGCGCGTCCCGTACGGCCCATGACGTCACCCAGAAAAAGTATCCTCATTCAACCGTCCTAAGTGTGGCATCAGGCAAGCACAAGCGGTTAAACTGTCTGCACAATCCGTCAATATACCCAACACAGGAGAATTTGTATGTTCCGCATCTTTGTGGCGATTGTTGGTCTGGCCTCGCTGGCAGCATGTGATCAGCCTTCTTCCGGCGAGTCTTCCACTCAGCTGGCCAACCCGGCCGCGACCTTTTGCGTGGAAAGCGGCGCACGGTATGAGATCCGGGACGGTGCCGACGGCCAGTCCGGCTTCTGCATTCTGGAAGACGGGCGCGAAGTCGACGCCTGGGAATATTTCCGCGAAAACAACCCGGCCTGACGATCAATCGGAAAAGGTCAGAACACGGCTTTCAGTGATCACCATATCCAGCGGCTGATCTGTCGGTTCCAGAGGCAACCCCTCGGCCTGCTGCGCATCAAATGCAAACCCGATGGCCAACGTCGGGCGTTTGGCGCGCAGCCCCTCCAGCGTGCGATCATAGAACCCGCCGCCATAGCCCAGCCTGCCGCCCTGCGCGTCAAAGGCAACCAATGGCACGATCAGGATCTCGGGGTCGAAATAATCGTCGACCTCGGGCACTTTGGCGCCAAACGGCCCATCTTTCAAAACACCATCGGGGGTCCAACGGGAAAACCTCAGTGGTTGCCCCGCGGCCTGAATCAACGGAACGCCGACTGGCCCGTAGGCCGACGCCTCGGCCATTGCCGCCAGCGGGTCGATCTCGGTGCGGATCGGCATGTAGCCCGACAGCGGCACCCCGCGATACCCGGCCAGAACCTCTGACAATCGCCCTGCCGCGCCGGGCATGCGCGTGTCAAACGCCGCCTTGCGGCGGGCGAAAGCGGCCTTTCGGGCGGCGGCCTTGATTTCTGTCAGATCGGTCGTTTCGGTCACAATAGCACCACGCTGGCAAGCCCCAGAAAGATGAAGAACCCCATGACATCCGTGGTTGTCGTCACAAAGGTTCCAGATGCCAGCGCCGGGTCAACACCCATACGGTCCAGCAAGACCGGTACTACCGTACCTGCAAAGCCCGCGATGATCATGTTCACGACCAGCGCGGACCCGATCACGACACCCAATAGCGGCGAATCGAACCACAACATGCCAACCGTGCCCAGAACGACGGCAAAACACAGACCGTTGAGCATCCCAACCAGCAACTCCCGCCGGATCACGCGCCTTACGTTCGAACCCGTCAGGTCGCGCGTTGCCAGTGCACGCACGGCAACCGTCAGCGACTGAGTGCCCGCATTGCCGCCCATCGATGCAACGATCGGCATCAGAATCGCCAGCGCTACCAGTTGGTCGATGGCCGCTTCGAACTGCGAAATCACCAGCGAGGCACAGATGGCGGTACACAGGTTCACCGCCAGCCACGGCAGTCGGCGCCTGCTGGTCGCAGCCACGCTGTCGGACAGTGAGCTTTCGTCGCTGACCCCGGCCAGACGCAGGATGTCTTCCTCGTGTTCTTCGTCCAGAACAACCATCGCATCGTCGATGGTGATTACACCCACCAGCCGCCCATCGTCATCCATGACCGGAGCCGAGATCAGGTGGTACTGGTTGAAGGCATAGGCCACATCCTCTTCGTCCTGATCGACGGGGATGGTATAGAATTCCTCTTCTGCGATGTCGCGCAGCGGAACTTCGCGCCGGGTTGCCATCAGTTTTCCCAGGGCGACCTGCGCCACCGGTTTCAGGCGGGGATCGATAAGAATGACGTGATAGAATTGCTCGGGCAGGTCGTCATTGGCGCGCATGAAATCAATGGCCTGACCCACTGTCCAATGCTCGGGCGCCATGACCACTTCGCGCTGCATGAGGCGACCGGCGGAATTTTCCGGGTAAGACAGCGCCTGCAGGGCCGCGATCCGCTCGGCATGCTCCAGCGCGCCCAGAATGGCTTCCTGCTGAGGTTCCTCAAGGTCTTCCAGCAGGTCGACGACATCGTCGCTTTCCATATCGCGGACAGCATCGGCCAGAACATCCGGGCGCAGAACGCCAATCACCTCTTCCCGAACCACTTCATCCAGTTCGGAAAGAATGTCGCCGTCAAACTCCTTGTCATACAAACGGATCAGCCGGGCACGATCGAACGGATTGACCTGCTCCAGAAGGTCGGCGATGTCAGCCGCGTGCAGCGGCTCCATTAATTCGACGAGTTTGTCGCGATCTTCTACATCGACAGCATAAAGGATGGCTGCCACAGTCCGGCGGTCCAGCGCGTAGACATCTTCGTCCTCGGCGGACTCGGTTACGGGTTCATCAAAGCCTGTTGTCATATGCTGCCCCCGCGAATTTCCATTTGCCCCTAATTAGAAGAAGCAGCTACCGGAAAACAATGACAATGCGCCAATTTACCGGCATCTTCCGCGCGCTTATGGTGTTTCGCGGTCTCAGCCGGGCGGAGGAAAGCGGAAATGGCGCAAAAAACACTGTTGAAGGGACGTGTCCTGAGCTTTTCGGGCTCACCTTTCGAAGGTGAACCGACAGATGCCGTCACCATCAGCGAGGCGGTCGTCATCGATGACGGCCATATCGCGGCCGTAGGTGACACCCGGAGCCTGACAGAAGCGCATCCGGATGCCGCAATCGTCGATCACGGACAGCACCTGATCATGGCAGGGTTCGTTGACGCGCATGTGCACTATCCGCAGACAGCCATGATTGCCAGCTGGGGCAAGCGGCTGATCGATTGGCTGAACTCCTATACATTCCCCGAAGAGATGAAGTTTGGTGAAATCACCTATGCCAGCGAGATCGCCAACCGGTATCTGGACCTGACGGCTGCGCATGGGACAACAACGATGTGCAGTTTCTGCACCATCCACCCGGAAAGCGTCGACGCCTTTTTCACTGCAGCGCAGCAGCGTGGACAGCGGGTCGTGGCCGGCAAGACCTGTATGGACCGCAATGCACCCGAGGGTCTGCGCGACACGGCACAGACGGCCTATGATCAGTCCGAAGCACTGCTGGAGAAGTGGCACGGCATCGACCGGCTGTCCTATGCCATTACGCCCCGTTTTTCACCAACTTCGACCCCGGAACAGCTTGAAGCCATGGGGGCATTGTGGGCCGAGCACCCACATTGCCTGATGCAGACGCACCTGAGCGAACAGACAGATGAGATCGAATGGGTCCGGTCGCTGTTTCCCGACGCGCGCGATTACCTGGACACCTACGAAAAGTTTGGTCTGCTGGCCAGCCATGGCCTGTACGGTCACGCCATTCATCTTGAGCCACGGGAACGCGACCGGTTGCGCGAACTGGATGCGGCCCTGATTCACTGCCCGACCTCGAACACTTTCATAGGCTCGGGCCTGTTCGACATGGCCGGGCTGATGAAGGACGGTCACCGGGTCGGGCTGGCGACAGATACCGGCGGAGGATCGAGTTTCTCGATGTTGCGGACAATGGCCGCAGCTTACGAGATCGGCCAGTTGCGCGGATCGCCGTTGCATGCGGCACAATTGTTGTGGCTGGCCACCGTCGGATCGGCCCGGTCGCTGCGAATGGACAATTGCATCGGCAATATTGCCCCGGGGATGGAGGCGGATCTGGTGGTTCTCGACCTGGCCTCGACCCCGGCCATTGCCCAGCGCGAAGCCTGCGCAGAAGACCTTTGGGAAGCCGTTTTCCCAACCATCATGATGGGGGATGACCGGGCCATTGCCGAGGTCCGGATTGCCGGCAAACCAGTCACGGTTTGAAGGAATACGCCTGACGGCGCATTCCTCCGGCAACGGAATTTCTGAACAGACGACGAGATCGACGCTTATCCGGCAAGCGCCCGCGCAAGTTCATTCTGGCGTTCGATCACGCGGGGCATGTCCAGCGTAACTATATGCCCATCCCGCACGATTTGTCTGCCTTCGACGAACAGATGTTTGACCCGAACCGGCCCCGCAAGCAGCAAGGCGGCCGGATCCCAGCTTCCCGCGCTTTCGATGCCGGATACATCCCAGATCGCAATATCGGCGCGTTTGCCGGGCATAAGCCGCCCGCAATCGGCGCGATTGAGCACGTCTGCACCGCCACGGGTGGCAATCTCGAGCGCTTCGCGGGCCGACATGGCATCCGCGCCATTCGCGACCCGCTGCAACAGCATCGCCTGCCGGGCCTCGGCCACCAGATTGCCGCCGTCATTGCTGGCCGACCCGTCAACGCCCAACGCAACCGGAACGCCCGCGTCGCGCATTGCGCGGACCGGCGCGATGCCTGACCCCAACCGGCAGTTTGAGCATGGGCAATGCGCAACACCGGTGCGGGTTCGGGCAAACAGGTCAATTTCGGCTCGGTCCAGTTTGACGCAATGGGCGTGCCAGACGTCCGAACCAGTCCACCCCAACTCCTGCGCATACTGGCCCGGGCGGCATCCGAATTGTGACTGGGAATATGCAATGTCTTCGTCATTTTCGGCCAGATGCGTGTGCAGCATCACGCGCTTGTCCCGTGCCAGCACCGCCGTGTCGCGCATCAGTTCACGACTGACCGAGAATGGTGAGCACGGGGCCAGACCGACGCGGCACATCGACCCTTCGGATGGATCGTGGAATTTGTCCACAACCCGGATCATGTCAGACAGAATATCCTGCTCTGCCTCGACCAACATGTCCGGCGGCAGGCCACCATCGCTCTCACCGATACTCATCGCACCGCGTGTCGGATGAAAGCGCAGGCCCAGTTCGGCGGCGGCGGCGATGGTGTCGTCCAGTCGCGCGCCATTGGGATAAAGATACAGATGATCGGAACTGAGCGTGCATCCCGAAAGCGCCAGTTCGGCCAATCCGATCTGAGCAGAAACGAACATCTCTTCCGGGCCAAAGCGGGACCATATCGGGTAGAGTGTTTGCAGCCAGCCAAACAACAGCGCATCCTGACCTCCGGGAACCGCCCGGGTCAGAGTTTGGTAAAGGTGGTGGTGCGTATTCACCAGGCCGGGGGTCACGACGCAGCCCATAGCGTCGTGCACGTCACCGGTTGTGGTAAGCCCCTGCCCCAATTCAGCAATAACGCCGTCCCGGATCAGGATGTCCGCGCCATTCAGTTCCTGCCGATCGTCATTCATCGTCAGAATGAAATCGGCATTCTTTATTAGAGTATCAGTCAATTTGTGCCCTCCTGCATCAGTCCGTCTCGTGCAAGAAGTGCATGGGCTGGCGGAAAACGGACACAAGAACCAGCCATCGGCACTGTACCGGCGGCTGCGGGTGCCATCAACAGGTTTCAGAAATTGCGAAGAATCTCTAGCGCAGAGGCGTGGATGTCCGGGTTGGCAGCCGCCAGTGCGCGGCCTCCATTGTGGGCCGGTCTGCCCTGCCAATCTGTCACGATACCACCCGCCGCCTGAATGACGGCGATCGGCGCCTGAATGTCATAAGCGTTCAGTCCGGCCTCGATCACCAGATCAACCTGCCCTGCCGCCAGAAGGGCGTAGGCGTAACAGTCCATTCCATAACGGGTCAGTCTGGCTTGCTGAGACACCGCCTCAAACCCGGCCCGGTCTTCAGGCGTTCCAACTTCGGGAAAGGTTGTGAACACCATCGCCTGATCCAGCGATTGCGTGGACCGGGTCCTGAGCTTCCGGGTGCCTGTCGGGCCTGTGACCTGTGCCGAATGTGCGGACCCCACGAACCGCTCACCAATGTAAGGCTGGTCAATCACACCCAGGATCGGCCCGTCCTGCGTGCTCAAAGCAATCAGAACGCCCCATGTCGGGGTACCGCTGATGAACCCTCGCGTACCATCGATCGGATCAAGAACCCAGGTCCGCCCGCTGGTGCCATCGACATGGCCGAATTCCTCGCCGAAAATACCATCCTGAGGGCAGCGCCGCGCCAGAACTGCCCGCATCGCCTTTTCCGCCTCGCGGTCAGCGATTGTTACGGGGTCAAACCCATCAGCCAGTTTGTTGGACGTTTCAAGATCGGACTGCCGGAAGTAAGGAAGTATGGCCGCGCGCGCCGCATCGGCCATTTCCCCGGCGATTTCCAGATCGGTTGCTGAACTTTGATACATGCGCAACCCGTGCGGTCAGCGCGTTCCGAAGTCAAGCCTGCTGATCAGGCGACGTCACTGAGAACACGCGCCAGTTCGAACAGACGACGGCGCTGGTTTTCCGGGATCGCGTAGTACGAGCGAACCAGATCCAAAGCTTCCTTATCCCCCATCAGATCGGCAGGCACCGATTTCTTCCCGGCATCTTCTTTCTGGGTTTCTTCCAGACCCTCAAAGAAAAAGCTGACCGGCACATCCAATGCTTCGGCGATGTCCCAAAGGCGCGATGCGCTGATCCGGTTGGCCCCGGTTTCGTATTTCTGGATTTGCTGAAACTTGATACCAACCTGCTCGGCCAGCTGCTGCTGGGTCATGCCAATCAGCCAGCGGCGATGCCTTACGCGTTTGCCCACATGGACATCGACGTGATGAGTCATTGGTATTCTCCTCTACTACACACACAACTGCCGGGGGTTACGCAAAAAAACAAACGTGTTCGCCAACCTAGCGAGCCGCTGTTAACTATTCCCTAATTCAGGAATGTGCTCCCCCCGAAACAGCACCAGATTTCAATATCACCTCTTTTGTCTTTTTTTTCAAGAAGGTTGAATCAGTAACATCGTATAATGGTTTGTGGTTGTACAACCGCCGGTTTTGAGCGCTCTGTTTCCCGAACAGACACAATCAACGAAGCCCTATCATACATCATTCACGCGCTCTCTGGTAATTGATTGACATTCCCCCCGCATCGCTGGCCTATGCGAAAAACAAGGAGCGCGACGATGCTGGCCTTTCGCCTTCAATCCGGAGAATCAACAGCCCGGCTCTGCAACATCAACGTCCCAAAGCCGGGGCAGGACCAGGTTCGGGTCGCTATTAAAGCGTGCGGATTGAATTTTGCGGATCTGCTTATGCAGAACGGCACGTATCAGGACACGCCGGATACTCCGTTCACGTTGGGCATGGAGATCGCGGGTATTGTTGATGAAATTGGAAACAATGTCTCTCATCTGAAGCCCGGGGACCGTGTTGCGGTCTATTCAGGTCAGGGTGGATTGGCCGAGTTTGGCGTATTCGATGCCGAAAGGGCGATTCTCCTGCCCGATCAGATCAACTTCGAGGACGCTGCCGCCATTCAGATTGCATACGGCACCAGCCATATCGCGTTGGATCATCGTGCGCGCCTGCAACCCGGCGAAACCCTTTTGGTCACCGGCGCGGCGGGCGGCGTCGGCCTGACTGCCGTCGAAATCGGCAAACTGATGGGCGCGACAGTGATTGCGCAGGCCCGTGGTTCTGAAAAGCTTGCGGTGGCCCGCGCGGCAGGTGCGGATCATCTCGTGGATGCCTCCGAAGACCTGCGCGCCCGCGTCAGGGAACTGGGTGGGGCGGACGTGGTTTATGATGCGATTGGCGGCGACGTGTTCAAAGCCGCCTTTCGTGCCACAAACCCCGAAGGCCGACTGCTACCGATCGGCTTTGCGGGTGGAGAGGTTCCGCAAATTCCGGCCAACCATCTTCTGGTCAAGAACCTGACCGTAATCGGGCTTTATATCGGTGGGTATCTGAAATTCAGGCCGCAGATCGTGCGCGACAGCTTTGACACGCTGTTCCGTTGGCACGCCGAAGGCCGGATCAAGCCGCATATCAGCCACACCCTGCCCCTCAAGGACGTGGAACAGGGCATGCGCTTGCTGAAAAAACGGAAATCAACCGGCAAGATCGTCATCACGATCTGAGGCCTGTCACCCGACCACCGCCTTCAAAGGGGTGCCGCCCACCATGCGAAAATTCTGACGAACCAGCGACGCCAGCTCCTCGATCACCGCGCCGCGACCGGGATCTCCTCCGTAAAGGTTGATCATGTGGGCAGGCAGCTCTGGCAATGCCCCACCCGAGTCGATCTGCTGCAGATGCGCGGCCTCCGTTCCATCCAGCATTGCGTGAACGGCAAGATCGGCGCTGACGGTCGCTTCGATTGTACGGTCGTTTTCTGTTTCGACAGACAATTCCCAGGGGATACCCGCCGCGTCCAGCGCCGCGATGACCTGGGGCCGGAACAAACAGCGCCGCCCAAGCGCCAAAGGCAACGGGCGTTTGCGCCACGCTGACCCGCCAGAAGCTCCAATCCAGCGCAACGGCAACTCGGCCACGGTTTCTGCACCTTCGGCCGCCGAGGCCTCGGTCGTCAGTATCAGATCACATTCGCCGCGCTTGTACATGTCCTTGAGTTGCAACGAATAGGACGAAACCAGCTGGACGCGGACACGCGGAAAATCTGCGTTGAAACGCTGTAGCACGCGCGGGATGGCCGGATAAACAATGTCATGCGGCACGCCCAGCACGACTTCGCCTTCGAAAGCCTGATCGGTGAGTTTCGAGATCACTTCGTCGTTCAGGGCGATCATGCGGCGCGCGTAGGCCAGCAATTGTTCGCCCGACGCCGTCAAAGCGATGGTTCTGCCGCTGCGATCCAGTAGCTCAAGGCCCAGAAGCTCCTCCAACCGCTTGAGCTGCATCGAAACCGCAGATTGCGTCAGGTGCAGAAAACCGGCGGCGCGTGTGACGCCGCCCTGATCGGCCACGGCAACGAAGGACCGCAAAGTGGTGATGTCCAAATTTCTCATT
Organism: Ruegeria sp. AB8; assembly: GCF_056542605.1. Classification (NCBI taxonomy): domain Bacteria; kingdom Pseudomonadati; phylum Pseudomonadota; class Alphaproteobacteria; order Rhodobacterales; family Roseobacteraceae; genus Ruegeria; species Ruegeria sp. AB8. Next base: position 94,763 of record NZ_JBQGAB010000012.1, on the reverse strand, counting down.
TCACGAATCCTGATGGTTCACGTCAAAAACATTCATTTTTAAAATGTGCCATAGTGATACATATAAATCAAGGAAGTTGATGCAAACTGCATTAATCATCACAGAGCAAGGAAAGGACAACCGTTATGACCCAAATTGCAGCATCACACGAGCACGTATGTAAACAGCCATCGAAAGGCTACAGATTGCGGGATCTTCTTGGCCTTGCCCGGCAGCGTCGTGACCTTGCCAAGCTGGATGGCAACGCACTGAAAGACATCGGCGTGACACACACCGAGGCCAGTCGCGAAGCAGCCCGCCCGTTCTGGGATGCTCCCGAAAACTGGCACAAACGCCTGTATTGACCGGCCAAGCATCGCGATCTGGCGGCAACTGAAACAATGCCGTCAGATTTGTCGAGTGTTTTAGCAGGTTTTGGGCGTAAAACTCTTGAAACATGTGCCTCACTCTCCGATATTTGCAGGGAAATCGGTCTGCAACTGCGGGCTGAACCAGAATCGCAAAGGGAGACCCTTAATGGCACAATTTGACACGATCCGGACGGCGACCGGTGCGCGCGCCGCCCAGATTGACGAGGGCCTGCGCGCCCACATGAACAAAGTCTACGGCACCATGTCCGTGGGCATGCTGATCACTTTCCTGGCTGCATGGGCCATCGCCGGCCTTGCGACCACAACTGATCCGTCTGCCGCGGCAGCTCAGCTGAGCGAGACCAAGTATCTGACGTCGCTCGGATACGCACTGTTCGCTTCGCCGCTCAAATGGGTGATCATGTTCGCCCCGCTGGCCTTCATCTTTGGCTTCAGCGCCGGGATCAATCGCCTGTCCGCAGCCGGCGCACAGACGGTGTTCTACCTGTTTGCCGCTGTCATGGGTGTATCGATCAGCTGGATTTTCCTGGTCTTCACCGGCCAGTCGATCATTCAGGTGTTCCTGATCACCGCGATCGCCTTCGCGGGCCTGTCGCTGTATGGTTACACCACCAAAAAAGATCTTTCGGCGATGGGTACGTTCCTGATCATGGGCGTGATCGGCCTGATCGTGGCGTCGATCGTCAACATCTTCATCGCCTCGTCTGCCATGGCTTTCGCCATTTCGGTCATCGGCGTTCTGATCTTTGCCGGTCTGACCGCGTATGACACGCAGAACATCAAGGCCACATACCTGCAGATGGCCCACTCGGATGATCAGGAATGGCTGGGCAAAGCCGCCATCATGGGCGCGCTGAGCCTCTATCTGGACTTCATCAACATGTTCATGTTCCTGCTGCAGCTGTTTGGCAACCGCGAATAACGCGACGCACAATCCAAATCGAAAGGGCGGGTCCGAAAGACCCGCCCTTTTTTTGCGGAAAGAAAACCAATGACGATCCAGGATATCCGGCCAGATCAGGCCCATCTGATTTTACCCTTGCTACACCAGGTTCATGACCTGCATCTGGAACATCAGCCTGAAAGATACGCAGCGCTGCCGCCGGATGCCGAGCTGACCGACTACATCCAATCCCGGCTCATGCAGCCCAACCTGTTCACTGTCGGTTTTTTCGAACGCGACAAGCTGCTGGGTTATGCCATTTTTGAGATTTCCCGGCGCCCCGCGTCACCCTTTCACCCGGTTGATACCCGCGCTGTGCTCCACCAGATCAGCGTCGACAGGGCCGCGCGCCGCCGTGGCATCGGCACCGCGCTGCTGGAAACCGTCAAATCGCGGCTGAGGCTGGTTGGCGGAAGCGTTCTCACGGCCTCGGTCGCCAGTTTCAACGCCCCGTCCCAGGCCCTTATGGCCCATTCCGGGCCGAACCATTCTCTGACCATAATGGAATGGCGTGACCCTAGCCCTCAATGAAAAAGCCCCACCGAAAAGGTGGGGCCCAATCAAATTCGCTGTCAGCCCGAGTATCAGCTACAGTTCAGAGGCACCGCAAAACCGGAGCTGCGACTGTCAGACCCTTTCCGGTACACTTCGCCAGCTGGCAGGCACCCGGTGAACCGTTCCGTGTTGGCGCCAAACGCCGCTCCGGTGGAACTGTCCACTTTTCCACCGTTGCTGGCGGTGCGCAGAACCCCGAAAAGCGTGCCGTTTACGCTGACAGTGCTCAGGTACAGGTTGTTGCCCTGATTGGACAATTGAACGGCGCTGACATCGGATTGTCCGCCATTGGCAATCGCCACACCGGCGATTTTTGACAATTCAGTCTCATCCGAGACGACCGAAACGGTCGGAATTTTCGCGAGTTCCGCAGGTACATTGGTCGCTGGCGGTGCAAATGCAACTGCGCCTTCGACTTCCGAGACCGTGCGCGGTTCACCATCAATGCCGGTAAAACCAACGCCCTGGCGGTTGAACGGGTCCTCACAGGCCGACAGGCTCAGAACGAGGGTCGAAGATAACAAGATTTTTTTCATGGCGCTCAACGTTTTGTGGCGGTTTGCTCAACCGTAGCGGCAGGTCGCCACGAAAAGCAAGACGCCGGGGATGCGATTGGGCCATATGCTGATGCTCTGCTGCAACGGCCATGGACGTGCATGGGAAAGCACAAACGCGCTTGTGAAACGTTGAAAAACAAAAAAGGGTCCTGCTTCGCAGAACCCTTTAACTGTGTCCGGATGGACAGGCAGATTACTTGATCTTGCCTTCCTTGTACTCGACATGCTTGCGAGCGACCGGGTCGTATTTACGAATGGTCATCTTCTCGGTCATGGTGCGAGCGTTTTTCTTGGTCACGTAGAAGTGGCCCGTGCCCGCGGTCGAGTTCAGACGGATCTTGATTGTCGTCGGCTTCGCCATGGTTATCTCCTGCGTCCGAAAAGGCAGGGGCCTTTCGGTTGAATTCCTATGAGCGTGCGCTTTTACGCGCTGCACAGCCCATGTCAAGGGCTATCGCGCGCATCGAGGCAGCAGAAGGTGGGATGGCCTTATGCAGGAAGTGTCGGTGCCCCCATATAGGTATGAATCTGATTACATTCCGCGTCCGACAGCCCCAATGCGGTTGCCAGCTGACGCAGGTATGACGCCTCACGCGCGTTATCCAGGCGAATCGCAGCCAGAGACGTGGCGTATATCTGTGTTTTCAAAGGTCCGCCCGCAGCGGCCGCCAAGCCCATGACATCAATCGGCGCGTTCAGTTGTTCTTGAACGAAGGCTCGCTCCTCATCGCTGATGTCGTCCCCCAACTCTCCCAGAATTGTTTCTTTTTCATGGGTGTCCAGTTCACCATCCGCCTTGGCCGCCTGGATCATCGCCCGCAGCATCAGCTTGGCCTGCTCCTCCATGACGGCGCCACCGGGTGTTCCCCGGAACACGGTATCCATCATGTCCGCCGTTTGCTGGCTGCCCGACCTTGCCGCGCCTTGCATGGCGTTCATCAGACCGCCCAGCCCGGCGGCACCTGCCGGGTTGACCATACCCAGCTTGCCGATCATCTCCTGAAGTCCGGCGGCCCCACCGGGCATGCCGAACTGCTCGGCCATCTTGCCAAGCTGGTCCATGCCAAATCCGCCCCCCGCACCCTGCATTGCATCCTGCAGGCCAGCCATGCCGCCCATCTGCTTGTATTTCTCCAGTCCTTTCGCGGCAGCAAACCCTACGGCCACCGAGGCAAGTGCTTTCATGAAACTCATAATCGTCCTCCCGATTCAAAAATTACTCCTCACCGCACCTACTCAGACGTCCTTTAACCCGGCTTTCGGAATTCGCCGGACAACGGCTGGACTGTTGCGGACTGAAAACTCAGCAAACACAAGACTATACGAAAACGAAAAACCATGTACGCGCTCGTGCATTTCCATCATTAAACTGGCGCTTTCCCGCACATGCGGAGCTTCAATTGCCCGGATCACGAATTCGTGATACCGTGCCGCCACTTCACTGACCCAAGAAGCCATCTAAGCGCTTAACGCTTGAGGCACTGAAAACAGGCGAAACCTCTGTCAGCAGAGTTTTAAGGCATGTTTTTCTGGGGGGCTATCATGACAGAATGGACTATTCAGGGGGAAGAGCTGGCCAATTGTAACTGCAATTTCGGTTGTCCTTGCCAGTTCAGCGTACTTCCGACACATGGGAACTGCGAAGCGGTTGTCGTCTTTGACATTGAAGCTGGCAAATATGGCGATACCGATCTGGCGGGCTTGCGCGCTGCCGGCGTCTATTACTGGCCCGGACCGATCCACGAAGGCGGCGGTCAGATGCAGCTTATCATCGACGAAAGCGCCAGTCCCGATCAGCGGGCGGCCCTGCAAGCGATCATGACCGGCGAGGACACCGATGAAATGGCCACCATGTGGTACGTCTACAGCGCCATGGCCCCGCAGAAACACGAAACTCTGTACCTTCCGATCGAGCTGGACTGGGATCGCGAGGAACGCAAGGGGTTCGCGAAGGTCCACGGTATCTTCGACGTCGAGGTCAACCCGATCCCGCATATCGTATCTGGAGCGCCGCACCGCGCATCCATCCAGCTGCCGAACGGGTTCGAGTACCGCCACGCGGAATCCGCCGCAGGTACGACGAGAACATCCGGGGGTGCCATAAGCCTGACATTTGATGCCACCCACGCGCACTTGGCGCATCTCAACATTTCCGGCCACGGTGTTTTGGGCGCTTAACAGGGGCGTCGCATGACACGAAACTCTGACGCACCGCCCGTGGCTGTCGCTGAGCGGTTGCTGAGGCAGGACAGGCTGATCGTTCTGGTCAGTGTCTTGGTGATCGTTCTCGGGGCCTCATGGTACACGATTACCGGGATCGGCATGAACATGTCTGCCGTCGAAATGACAAGGATGGCCCGGCCAATCGGCGAGCCCATGCAGATGCCGGTCGACCGGCCATGGAGCCTGCCCTACGCGCTGCTCATCTTTTTGATGTGGTGGGTCATGATGATCGCCATGATGACCCCCAGCGCGGCCCCTGTTGTCCTGTTGTTTCTGGCCCTCAAACGTGTCGGCGCTGACAAGGCCAATGCGGCCCGCCTCAGCTTGCTGTTCCTCGCAGGATACCTGATCGCCTGGGGGGGCTTCAGCCTGCTTGCGACACTGGCGCAATGGGGTCTTGAGCATGTCGGCCTGTCTGATGGCCCCATGATGACCGTCCGGTCAAAGGCATTTGCAGGCTGTGTCCTGATTGCGGCTGGCCTCTATCAGCTTTCATCGCTCAAATCCGCTTGTTTGCGACATTGCCAAAGCCCCGCCCGGTTTCTAGCCGAACACAATCGGCCCGGCGCATCGGGTGCGTTCAGCATGGGCGTCATTCACGGGACATTTTGTCTGGGCTGCTGCTGGGCATTGATGCTCTTGCTGTTCGTCGGCGGCATCATGAACCTCTACTGGATTGTCGCCATCGCAATTTACGTTGCGCTGGAAAAACTTCTGCCCCGAGCCCGCTGGCTGATCCCGGCGACGGGCATCGGGTTGATTGCAACAGGTGCCTGGGTGCTGGCAAGCGCGATAACTTCCGGCACCTAGGCTCTCAAACGGCCAGGGAACCGGCCGAATTCAGGGTTCCGTCACATTGATCCCAGGAGGAGAAAATGCCTTTATTCATAACTTACGCCACCTATTCCCAATCCGGCATCAAGGGAATGCTGCAAAAGCCATCAGACCGCACCGCGCCGGTCAAAGCCCTGCTTGACAAGGTGGGCGGCAAGCTGCTGGCATTCTATATGACCACCGGATCGAATGATGTGGTTGTGATCAGTGAGGCACCTGACGGCACCGACGCAGTTGCGGTCGGAATGGCCGTCGGCGCATCGGGCGCCGTCGACAAGATAGAGACGGTCCGCGCGTGGACGGCAGAGGATTTTGTTGCCATCACGGAAAAAGCGGCGGCCCTGACCGGTGCCTACACACCGCCCGGAGGGTAAGAGGATACGCGCGGAGGGCCTGTAAGCCGGATCTTGTTCCGGGGTTGCCCCCTTCGATGACCATTCCTCTAGGCCGCACATTGCTGAGCGGCTCAAGCTGCCAACCCGGTCCCTCTCGGCCAAGACGCGCTTAGCGGCGGTATCGGCTTGCGCCGACCGGCCCGCGCGGGGACCCTATTTGGCATTGCTCCCGGTGGGGCTTGCCGTGCCGCCGCTGTTGCCAGCGGCGCGGTGGGCTCTTACCCCACCGTTTCATCCTTACCCTGCAAGCAAGGCGGTTTGTTTTCTGTGGCGCTTTCCGTCGGGTTGCCCCGCCCGGGCGTTACCCGGCACCGTTGCCTTGTGGAGTCCGGACTTTCCTCTCGGGCTTGCACCCCAGCGGCCATCCGGCCCTCCGCGCTGGCGTTGGGTATGCCTTGGGGGCGGTGACGTCAAGAGTGGACAGGGTGCGAAGGGGCCAGCCCCTTCTTGGCCTGCGGCCAATTCAACCCCGTGATATTTTTGGCCAGATGAAGCCCGGATTTGTTTGAGGGTTGCTCAGCTGATCGGCGCAAGGTCAGCGGGTGTGAGCGGACCTTTAGCCCAGGGGCGGTATCTGAGCCGAACGGCGGTGAGGAGTGTTTCGTCATCCGTGTCAGCGGTATAGCCTGCCAGGCGGGCCTTGGTGCGGAACTCTTGTGTCAACGCGTTCAGAGGGCATCTTCCCTGCCCTCGCCGCGCCGCAAGCCCCTGACGTTCAAGCCGAGGCCAGTCAAAGCGGGGGCCGGGGTCTGATTTGCGGCCCGGTGCCATGTCGGAATGCCCGATCACGCCTTGCGGCGGGATCGACCAGCGCGTCATGATTTGGGGTAACAGGTGTTCCAGCACATTCATCTGAAGGTGCGAAAAGGGATGAAAGCCTGTATTGTCCAGCTCGACCCCGATCGAGCGCGAGTTGATATCGCTTTGACCGAGCCACTCCCCTGCCCCGGCATGCCATGCGCGGTCTTCCTCGGGCACCATTTGCCAGAGGGTGCCATCATTTCCGATCAGGTAATGTGCGGAGACTTCGGCCTGCGGATCGCACAGACGTTCCAAGGCCGCCTGCGCGCTGTCCATCGCTGTGTAGTGGAGTAAAACCAAAGACGGCTTCAACCCGTCGCGGCGCGGTCCGAAATTGGGGGACCGGTGCCAGATCGGCGTCAGGGGATCAGTTGCTGACGGCACTGCGGAACGGGCTTGGGTCCCAGTTGCAAGCATAGCCGTCACCGTCCGGGTCAAGCCCCTGACGATCCCGCTGCGGGCCGCCATTTGACAGAAAATCGATCTGTGCCTGATCCGGGGAAGGATATTTCGCGCAGTTGCGCTGCGCCTTAGCCTGCAGGTTGAACCCGGCGCGGCTGTAAAGCTGGGTCCCCACGGGGTTCGACGTGTTCAGAGCATATTGAACGATGTTGGGCTGTCCGTCCGACCCGCGCTGCGGTACGGCGGTTGGTGCGACCACCTCGTATGTCTGGCGGTTCTGTTCGATCAGGGCGGCGTCGGATTCGATGCTGCGGCGGTTGGATACGGCCGCAAAATCCTGTTCGTCGGAAATTCCCTGTGCATTGGACACCGGGATCGGAGTGGATGCGCCCTGCGGAGAAGTGCTGGCCAAGGCGGCGGCTGTCTGAGAAGCGATGTCCGCATTGGCCCCGGTCGCCACGGGTGTCACCGCACCCGGAGCGCCAAGCGGTTGTGCGGACACGTCCACCGGGCCAAGCAACGGATTACCGCCCAGTCCCTGCCCGGCCAGTTCAGCCTCGCGTTGCGCCTGGTAATCAGGCGTGTTGAATCCCGTATTGGCCACTGGTGCCACGTCGGTGCAAGCCGCCACCACGCCGATGGCGGGGATCAGAAGCAAAAAGCGCATGTGACTGCTCCGTGTCTGCTGCTCTGGTTGCCAGAGGCTTACCACCATTTCCCCGGCTTGGCCACGAAACCGGCCGCGTTTTCCAGCGCATAGGCGGTGTTGAGCAGATCGCCTTCGTCCCACGGACGTCCGATCAGTTGCAGGCCAAGGGGCAGACCTTGTGAATCCAGACCCGCAGGCACCGAAATACCGGGCAGACCGGCCAGATTCACCGTCACTGTGAACACGTCGTTCAAATACATTTGAACAGGGTCGGCTTCGGTCATCTCGCCCAGACCAAAGGAGGCCGACGGTGTCGCAGGTGTCAGAATCGCATCGATTCCGGCGGCAAACGCGTCCTCGAAATCTTTCTTGATCAGGGTCCGAACGCGGCGAGCGCGGTTGTAGTAGGCGTCATAGAAACCGGCTGACAGCACATAAGTACCAATCATGACACGGCGCTGCACCTCATGTCCGAAACCCTCGGCGCGGGTCTTTTCGTACATCTCGGTGATGCCGTCACCCTGCGCCAGTTGCGCGCGGCGGCCATAACGCACACCGTCATAACGCGCAAGGTTCGAGGACGCCTCGGCCGGTGCGATCACGTAATACGCGGGCAACGCGTATTTAGTATGCGGCAGCGAAATATCGACAATCTCGGCACCCGCTGCTTTCAGCATCTCGGCCCCTTCGGCCCAGAGCTTTTCAATCTCAGCAGGCATTCCATCCATGCGGTATTCTTTGGGGATACCGATTTTTTTGCCCTTGATGTCGCCGGTCAGCATCGCCTCAAAGTTCGGCACCGCCAGTTCGGCACTGGTCGAGTCCTTGGGATCGTGACCGCACATCGCCTCGAGCATGATCGCAGCATCGCGCACGTTCTTGGTCATCGGACCAGCCTGATCCAACGAAGAGGCAAAGGCGACGATACCCCAGCGCGAGCAACGACCATAGGTCGGCTTGATGCCGGTGATGCCGGTGAAGGCGGCAGGCTGACGGATCGAACCGCCGGTATCGGTACCGGTTGCCGCTAGGCAAAGGTCGGCAGACACGGCCGAAGCCGACCCACCGGATGAACCGCCTGGTGTCAGTTGCGCGTCGTCATTGCCACGGCGCCAGGGGCTGACCGCGTTGCCATATACAGAGGTTTCGTTACTGCTGCCCATGGCGAACTCGTCCATGTTCAGCTTGCCCAGCATAACCGCGCCCGCATCGGCCAGTTGCTGCGAAACGGTGGATTCGTATTCCGGCTTGAAACCTTCCAGAATCTTCGAGGCCGCCTGCGAGGGCACACCCTTGGTGCAGAACAGATCCTTGATGCCAATCGGCAGGCCACACATCGACGGTGCGTCGCCGCCCTTGATCCGCTCATCTGCCGCCTTGGCGCGCTCCAGTGCAATCTCGGGCGTCTTGTGGACAAAAGCATTCAAAGCATCTGCCTGATCGATTGCTTTCAGGCAGGCTTCGGTCAGCTCGACTGAGGTCACGTCACCCTTGCGCAGCGCGTCTCGGGCTTCGGCCAGGCCCAGTTTGTTCAGATCGCTCATGTCTTACTCCACCACTTTGGGGACTGCGAAAAAGCCTTCGCGGGCGTCGGGGGCATTGGCTAGAACCTTGTCCTGCTGGTTTCCGTCAGTGACCACATCCTCGCGACGTTTCAGGCGCATCGGCTCGACCGAGACCATCGGCTCGACGCCTTCGACATCCACTTCGTTGAGTTGCTCGATGAACCCAAGAATGGTGTTGAACTCGGACGCCAGCGCGGGCAGCGCATCATCCTCGACCTTGATCCGGGCCAGTTTGGCCACCTTGGCGGCGGTGCTTTGGTCAATCGACATCGGAAAACCTCATATGCGTTAGGGGGCATTTACCCGTCTGCCGCACCGGTCGCAAGACCAACAGACTCGGCGGATGATCGAAGGTGATCATGGCAGGTCCGAAGCACCCCATTCAATTCTGAATATCTCATATGCAAAAAAGTGAACTACACGGTTCACTTTGCATCTTGAAATACTGAACTGCGCTGTTCACTTTCTAACATGTGCAACAGCACAAAACCCGGAGAAAGATCATGAAAACCTTCATCACCGCCTTCGTTTTGTCCGCAACTGCCGCCATTGCACCAGCAATGGCTTCGGGCTTTGATTTCAACCCGTTGACCCGCACCCTGACCTTCCCCGAACCGGTTGCCCAGCCGGTCACCAAGGACACCACAATTCGCGGGAACTAAATAGAAGAAAGCGCCGGATCAGATATGCCGCGACTGATCCGGCGTTGCTGCAATTGCATGCTGCGGACCCTGCGACAAGCCGCTACCATAGGGCGAAAGGACCCGCCGGGAGATCCGGCAGGTGCAGACTTGCCAGACTATGGAGCCATACATGAGCGCACAAAAACAAGCCGTCCTGGACGCAATCGACGCAGTCAACATACAAGACCCCAACCAGGATGGCGGAGAGCCGGAGGCCCTGCTTTATGGCAAGCGGATGAGCGAGGAGCTTGCGCGGCTGTTCCCCGACGCCTCTGACGCGCTGCAGATTGCGGCACGCGGTCAGCACGTGGAACGCTGGAAACTGGCGCGCAGCGAATACCCCGAAGGGCGGGCCGGTTATCTGGCTTGGCGCAAGGCGCAGGGCGTTCACCATGCCGAAGTCGTCATGGGCCTGATGGAAATGGAAGGCTATGGCACCGATCAGATCGATGCCGCGGGCCGGATGCTGCGCAAGCAAGGCATCAAACGCGATGCCGAAGTGCAGGCCCTGGAAGACGTGATCTGTTTCGTCTTTCTCAAATGGTACTTCCAGCCCTTTGCTGCAAAACACTCGGCCGAGAAGATTCAAAGCATTGTCGAGAAAACGGCCCGAAAGATGTCTGGCGAAGGGCGCGCGCGGGTGTTGCGGGAATTCGACCTGCCCGATCATCTGGCAGATGCTTTTCGCGCCGATCAGACCTGATTTTCGGCCAGGTCCTTTCTGTAGACTTCGATCATCCAACCCAGCATCGTTGCGTTCAACAGATGCCACATAAAGTGTGTGCCCATCGGGAATTGGGCACACAGGGCCGGATCAAGCGCGCGGAACGTGATGGACAGGATCAGCAGTACTGCCCCGGCGGCCATGCCGCGCGCCAGAACAGGTTTTTTTAACCGCAACAATGCAGCATAGATCAGGATCAGCAACGGGACCGGCGCGTAGGCAGCGGACCCGCCAAGACCCGGCACAAACCGAAACAGCGGGATTGTCGCAGCCGCATAAGGGATGAAAAGCACGGTGCCGACCAGCGCCCATACCGGAGACATCCGCCAGATGTCGCGGTTTACCGCATAGATGTAGACCAGAATGAACAGCAGGATGGGCGTTGTATCGGCAATAGCCGCCCAAACCTGTGCATGAGTGTGAAACAGAAAACTGCCCACTCCGATCAGGGCAAGCACTGCGACCAGCACCATCGCCAAGGGCATACCCTGCCCTCGTACCCGGCGCCACATTACCCATGCAGCAACCAGGAAGGCCGCATTGGTCAGCGCATTGACCGGTTCAGCCCAATACGCGGGCGACAGTCGTTCGCAATAGCCATCGATTTCCTGCATCCAGTCCATGGATTTTTACATAGCCGATGCTAGGCTGAGGCCAACAGTCTGAATGGGAGGATTTTCATGAATATCATCTGGTTGGGTCACGGCAGTTTCCGCATCGAAACCGGCGGTCAGGTCTTGCTGATCGATCCCTGGCTGAGCGGTAACCCCGTCCTGCCCGAAACTCAGCATGACGCGGCGATCGAAGGGGCCACGCATATCCTGCTGACACATACCCATTTCGACCATGTGGTCGATATCCTTCCCTTGGCGAAGCGCCTGGGCGTGCCGGTTGTCGGCCAATACGATCTGATGGGTTTTTGGGGCGAAACTGAAGGCATCGAAACGGTCGGGTTCAACAAAGGCGGCACGGTCGACCTGAACGGCGTCAAGGTTTCGATGGTACCTGCGTCGCACAGTTCAACCTTTTCGACGCCGGAGGGGCTGCGCACCGGCGGCACCGAGGTCGGGTTCATGATCGTCACCGAGGGCAAAACGCTGTATGTCTCTGGTGACACTGATATCATGGCCGACATGGACTGGATGGGCGACTATTACAAACCGGATATCGGCATTCTGTCCGCGGGCGGCCATTTCACCATGGACATGAAAGGCGCGGCTTATGCGTCCAAGCGCTATTTCAATTTTCGGACCGTGATACCCTGCCACTACAAAACCTTCCCGATCCTTGAGCAATCTGCGCAGGATCTGAAAGACGGCCTGCCCGGCGTCGATGTGATCGAGCCTGAAGTGATGCAGGCGATCACACTATAGGTCCGATGTGAGCGGCGAGGTTTCTCCTTCACCAGAATTGATCGCGGTTGTGCGGCGATGGAACAAGGCCGTGCAAGACAGGGACCGCGCGGTTTTGGAGAACATGCTCTCAACTTCGGAACACCTGAGATATCAGGGATCGGCGGATGAAGAATCCTGGTCCGGGCAGGTGTTCCGACAGGGTTTCGCCGATCATACGAATGAAATTCCCGACTATGCCTGGCAGGAACATTCGCTGGAAGCCTTCGAGTGTGGAAACGCCGGTTGGGCGCATTGTGAAGCGACGATGACCTTTGCCACGAACGGCAAGGCCGCGTTGCATCGATTTACCTTTGTTCTCCATCTGGAAAACGGCGTCTGGAAAATGGTGCAGATGCATGTCTCCAATCCGACCTCTAACATGGAAAAGATCGGGATCGAACATGAGGCCCTGAATGCGTTGATCGAAGCGGCACGGCGCGAGTTCACGCAGGAACAGAGCGAGGGCACCGCCTCGGTCATGTTCACAGACATTGCCGGATCATCCGAAATCACACGGCGACTGGGCGATCAGGAGTGGATCAAAGTCATATCGGATCACTTTGATCTGGCAGAGAAAGTGATCCATGCGCATCAGGGGCGTCTGGTCAAATCGCTCGGAGACGGAACCATGTCGATTTTTTCGTCCGTCCATGACGCGGTTCAGGCGGCCGTCAATTTCCAACGGGAAAACAGGTCGGCCAACGTCGACACGGCGCTTGGCCTTCGGATTGGGATCCATACCGGCGACGTCATCCACAAAGACGAAGATTTCTTTGGGTCCGTCGTAAACAAGGCGGCGCGGGTTACGAATGTCAGCGGGCCATACGAAATTCACGTGACTGACGTGACAAGGCTGCTGGTGGGGAACACCGCCGGATTGAAGTTCAGTGCCCCAAAACCAGTTCAGCTAAAAGGGTTCGGCGGGCAACAGACAGTCTACCGTTTGGACTGGACCTAGACCCTTTCAAACCACGTCAGGATAAGGTCACTTGCCGGCCCGCTTATCGGCAAAGAACTCAAGCAGCAGGGTTTCGCATTCTTTGGCTGCGATACCATCATAAACATCCGGCTTGTGATGCGTCTGCGGGTGGGTAAAGACCCGTGCGCCATGTGCCACACCGCCCGATTTCGGATCGGCAGCCCCGTAATAAACACGCCGGATGCGCGCGGCGGCCAAAGCGGCAGCGCACATCGCACACGGCTCCAGCGTGACATAAAGGTCATGATCCGGTAGTCGCTCGGACCCAGCATCGGCGCAGGCAGCGCGTAGGGCCAGAATCTCGGCATGGGCGGTCGGATCATTCAACTCGCGCGTCCGGTTGCCTGCGGTCGCAACAATCCGACCGTCGGGCGCGATGATAACCGCACCGACCGGAACCTCTCCGCGTTCGCCTGCCAATCTGGCCTGTTCCAGCGCCGTGCTCATATGCGATCTGAATTCCATATCTCTGACTGCATCAGAAACCTGCCTTTCGCAAGCGGGCGGGATAGGTTATGGCCGGATCCATGAGCAACACCCCTCCTCCCGGCGACCGGATCGCCAAGGTCCTTGCGCGCGCGGGCGTCGCCTCGCGCCGCGAGGCTGAACGCATGATCGAAGCAGGTCGCGTGGCCGTGAATGGCAAAGTGATCGACAGCCCGGCGCTGAATGTCACCTCGAAAGACAGAATTGTGGTCGATGGCAAGCCGGTGTCCGAACCCGAACCCTCGCGCCTTTGGCTGTATCACAAACCTTCTGGGCTGGTGACAACCACACGCGACGAAAAGGGCCGCGCGACGATTTTTGACAAACTGCCCGAGGACATGCCCCGGGTCATGAGCGTCGGGCGGCTTGACCTCAATTCCGAGGGGTTGCTGCTGCTGACCAATGACGGTGGCATCAAGCGCAAGCTGGAGCTGCCTTCGACCGGTTGGCTGCGCAAATACCGCGTCCGGGTAAACGGCCGGCCGAAAGATGAAGACTTCGAGCCGCTGCGCAAGGGGCTGGTGATCGACGGGGAACGGTTTCAGCCGATGACCGTTTCCCTGGACCGACAACAAGGGGCGAACGCCTGGCTGACGATCGGCCTGCGCGAAGGCAAGAACCGCGAGATTCGCCGCGCAATCGAGGATATCGGGTATGCGGTGAACCGCCTGCTCCGGGTCTCGTATGGACCATTCCAGTTGGGCGACCTGAAGCCCGGCGAGGTCGAAGAAGTGCGCCGCCGCGTGATGCGGGATCAGCTGGGGCTGGAAGGCGGCGAAAAACCCGATGGCACCGCTAAACGGACCACGCGCCCACAGCGAAAACGTCCCCCGGTCGGCAAGAAAACTCGCAAGTGACGCCAGTCACACAACCTTCCCCCTAGCGCCAAGCCCGCGCATACACTAAATTTTCTGTGAACGCGGAAGTCCTTGGGGGTGCCATGTCCGGAAGCGGAGTGCAAAAACTGGCCTACGCGGCACTGCTGGTGCTGTTGTTTGGAGTATGCACCGGCCTGCTGGGAGGGCTATAGGCGCATGGCCAAAAAGTACGGCGGAAAATACAGCCCCCAGGGTGATACGACACCTTCGGATCAGCCCAAGCGCGGACAATTTGACAGCGCGCGGGTCGAACCTGCGGGCGCACGGGCGAATGTTCTTTTCATTCCGGCAATTCCACTGGTGTTCCTGTCTCTGAACGACGGCGCCATTGGCATGACGATGGGTCTTGTAGCTGCCGGTCTGCTGACAGCAGCTGCGTTTCTGCTGCGCGAAGGCCTGCGCGCCGAAGGGGCCTACAACGCCCGTCGCACAGCCCGCCGCCCCGCCTTTCCACGCAAGATTTTCGCCAGCATTCTGACCGGGTTGGGTGTGGCGCTTGCCTCGTACCGGACCGAGTATCTGGATGCCGAGGCGGTGTCGCAGGTCAGTCTGCTGGCGCCTGTTCTGTTTGGCGCAGCGGCGGCAGTTCTGCACTCGGTCTCGTTTGGCCTTGATCCGATGAAAGACAAGGGCATGGAAGGTATAGACACCTTTCAACAGGATCGCGTCGCACGTGTGGTGGAAGACGCCGAAGCCCACCTGTCCGAGATGACCGACGCAATCAAACGTGCCAGGGACCGTACTGTCGAAGCCCGGGTTGAACGCTTTCAGGACACCGCCCGCGATCTTTTCCGCACAGTCGAGGAAGACCCGCGCGATCTGGCCGGTGCCCGCAAATACCTGACGGTTTATCTGCAAGGTGCCCGCGATGCGACGATCAAGTTTGCAGATGTCTACGCGCGCACCCGCGATGCGCAAGCCTTGTCAGATTATTCATCGTTGCTGGATGATCTGGAACAGAATTTCGCCGCGCGCACCCGCAAGATGCTATTGGATGACCGAAGTGATCTGACGGTTGAAATTGAAGTGCTGCGCGAAAGGCTGCAGCGCGAAGGCGTCCGGTTGGACTGACCGGCCATTATTTGAGCGAGGAATATCCCCATGTCCGATGAGATCAAGAAAAAGGCCGTTGAAGCTGAAACGATTGTTCAGGAAGTGACTGCCGTGGCCCTGCCCGAACCCAAGGCCGATATTGTCCCGCTGGAAGAGGCCGATGAACCTGTCGGCGCGGAAATTCGCAAACGGATGGAAGAGATCGACATGGGCAATACCAATTCGATCGTGTCCTTTGGTTCGTCGGCACAGGCCGAGTTGCAGGAGATCAGCCAAGCCATGCTTGCGGACGTACGCAACAAGGATGTTGGCCCCGCTGGCGACAGCCTGCGCGATATCGTGACCACGATCCGCGGGTTCTCGGTCAATGAGCTGGACGTACGCCGCGAACGTAGCTGGTGGGAGAAATTGCTGGGTAAGGCCGCGCCCTTTGCCAAATTCACAGCGCAGTTCGAAGATGTGCAAGGCCAGATCGACAAGATCACCGACGATCTTCTGGGGCATGAACACACCCTGCTCAAGGACATCAAGTCGCTGGATTTGCTATACGAAAAGACGCTGGGCTTTTATGACGAACTGGCGCTTTACATCGCGGCGGGCGAGGAAAAGCTGACCGAACTGGACAGCCACGACATCCCGGAAAAAGAGGCCGAGGTTCAGGCCGCCGCTGAGGGCGAACAGGTAATGGAAGCGCAGGAGCTGCGCGATCTGCGCGCCGCGCGCGATGATCTGGAACGCCGCGTTCACGACCTGAAGCTGACCCGGCAGGTGACAATGCAGTCGCTGCCGTCGATCCGTCTGGTTCAGGAAAATGACAAGTCGCTGGTGACCAAGATCAACTCGACCTTGGTCAACACAGTCCCGCTGTGGGAGACGCAGCTTGCGCAGGCCGTCACGATCCAGCGCAGCGCCGAGGCTGCCTCGGCCGTGCGCGAAGCCAACGACCTGACCAACGAATTGCTGACCTCGAACGCGGCCAATCTGCGCCAGTCCAACAAGATGATCCGCGAGGAAATGGAACGCGGTGTCTTTGACATTGAGGCCGTCAAAAAGGCCAATGCAGACCTGATCGGCACGATCAACGAAAGCCTTGCCATCGCCGATGAGGGCAAAGCCAAACGCGCTGCCGCCGAAGAAGAGCTGAAAAAGATGGAGGCTGAACTGCGTGACACTCTGGCGGCGGCCAAGGCCCGAAAGGATGGCATCGGCGACAATGCCGGAACCGCTGTATCGGGCTGAGGCGGGTCGGGGCGTGCGTCCGTTGAAATGTCTCAAGGTCCTGCTGGGACTTGTTTCGCTGTTGGCTCTGGCCAATTGCGACGAATCGCTGACGACCTCACTTGTTCCCGAGGCTCGCCCGGCCGAACCGGCGCCGCAGCCCAATGCCTATGTTCCCCCGTCTGCGGCCAGTCAGGATCTGGCGCGTTTCTATCAGCGGGTCGAGCGCGATCTGCTGACACGCGGATTGCTTCGTGTGGACGGTGGCGGCCCGGATACTCCCTATGATGCCGACGATCTGACTCGCAATTTCGAAGCCATCGCGTTTTACAGTGAATACCCTGATCACGCCGTGGCGATTGGTTCAGGACAGACCGATGGGCAGCTCAGTCGCTGGTCGGGGCCGGTGCGCATCCAGACCGAGTTCGGGCCGTCGGTTCTGCCCGAAACACGCAAGCGGGATTCGGAACTTGTCCAAGGCTACACCGAACGTCTGGCGAAACTGACGGGGCACCCTGTGTCGGTCGTCAGTCGCAAGGCCAATTTTCACGTCTTCTTTGCCGGCAAGGACGACAGCGCATACGTCGTCGCCCGCGTGAAACAGCTGATACCGAATATCAGTCAGGCCTCGCTGGATCTGATCGCCAATCCCCGCGCGAGCTTCGACTGTTTCGTGCTGGCCTCGGCCACAAGAACATCACCGTACAAATACGTACGTGCTGTCACGCTTATCCGGTCCGAATTGCCTGATCTGGTGCGGCGCAGTTGCATTCACGAGGAAATCGCCCAAGGCCTGGGTCTGTCCAACGACAGCCCCACAGCGCGACCGTCGATTTTCAACGACGATGACGAATTTGCGCTTCTGACCAGCCATGACGAGAAATTGCTGACTATTCTATACGATCCGCGTCTGCAGCCTGGCGTGTCTGTTGAAGATGCTAGGCCCGTGGTGCGTATCATTTCACGTGAGTTGATGGGTCAGTCGCTCTGACCTCAAGGACAGGAGAACCCAGATGGGAATTTTCGATTTTCTGACCGGCGAATTCATTGACGTCATTCATTGGGTGGATGACACCCGGGATACGATGGTCTGGCGGTTCGAGCGCGAAGGACACGAGATCAAGTATGGCGCCAAGCTGACGGTGCGCGAAGGTCAGGCAGCGGTTTTTGTCCACGAGGGGCAACTGGCGGATGTGTTCACGCCGGGCCTTTACATGCTTGAGACCAACAACATGCCGATCCTGACGACGCTACAGCATTGGGACCATGGCTTTCAGTCTCCGTTCAAATCCGAGATCTATTTTGTCAACACGACCCGGTTCAATGACCTGAAATGGGGCACCAAGAACCCGATCATGTTACGCGATCCCGAATTTGGCCCGACCCGGATCAGGGCCTATGGAACCTACACGATCCGCGTGAAGGACCCCGCTAAATTCCTGGTCGAAATCGTCGGCACTGATGGCGAATTCACCATGGACGAGATCAGTTTTCAGATCCGCAACATCATCGTGCAGGAATTCAGCCGGGTGATCGCCGGGTCGGGCATTCCGGTTCTAGACATGGCGGCCAATACCGCCGATCTGGGCAAGCTGATCGCAGCAGAGGTGTCGCCGGTGCTGGATGGCTACGGGCTGGAAATGCCCGAGTTCTATATCGAAAACATCTCGCTGCCTCCGGCGGTCGAGGCTGCGCTGGACAAGCGGACATCGATGGGGCTGGCGGGAGATCTCGGCAAGTTCACCCATTATTCTGCGGCAGAGGCAATGACCGCCGCGGCCAGCAACCCCGGTCAGGGTGGCGGTATGGGCGCAGGTCTTGGTATGGGAATCGGCATGGCGATGGCGCAGCAGATGTCGAACATGGCAGCGGGTCAGCCGAGCGGCCCCTGGGGCGCGTCCGCCCCCGCTGCTCCGCAACCGACGGCGCGTGTGGCACCGCCGCCCCCGCCGCCCGTGGAACATGTCTGGCACATCGCGGTGGACGGACAGGTCAGTGGACCGTTTTCCAAAGCCAAAATGGGCCGCATGGCCACGGATGGCGAAATCACCCGCGACACGCATGTCTGGACGGCCGGACAGGACGGCTGGAAAAAGGCCGGTGATGTGCAGGAACTGGCGCAACTTTTCACCATTCTCCCGCCGCCGCCGCCGGGTGCGTAACCCGATGGGCAGGTGTGTTGCGCCAGTCTTCATCGCCGTCGCTTTGCTGAGCGGATGTGCGGGACCGGGCCGCGAACCGGCCACGCCCTCTCTTCCTCCGCTCATGGTGGACGCCGCGCGGCAGAGTTTTTTCAAGGCTCATCCGGGGGCTGCCGCCGATTTGTTCGATGCCAAAGGCGACGGTTTCCGGATATTCCAGAATGGCCGGGCTGAATACCGGTCATTTGGGGCGCTATCCGATCTTCGCACGTCGACCTATGTGTCGGAGATGTCAGGCAACCGGATATGTCTGGCTGCGGCTGATCATTGGTCAGGCGCGTGCCTTGACCTTTTCGGCAATCCTGAAGGCACAATTGTGGTGCAGGTCGAGTTCGGCAATGGCACCAGACGCAGCTACCAAACGCAGGTCGTTCCGGCATCTGATTTCTAAGACCATTTGGAAAGCAACTGAACACGCGCCTGTAAGAGACAGTAAACCCTGGTGAAATGGCAATGACCGATCCTGAGCAACTCACTGTTACACAAACAGACGAACACCGCTTTCCATGCAATCAGTGTGGCGCTGATTACCGGTTCAACCCCGGCGACGGCACGTTGACCTGCGATCACTGTGGGCACTCGGTGTCGATTGGTGCGGGTCCGTGGGGCGGCGCAAGCCTGCGTGAGCTGGATTTTGACGCGGCAATTGCAGATCGCCTGCCAGACAGCGAGATTGAGGAAACCCGAGTTCTGTCCTGCCCGAACTGTGCCGCACAGGTCGAATTCGACCCCGCCACGCACGCGGCGGAATGCCCGTTCTGCGCCACGCCAGTAGTCACGGATTCGGGCGTGAACCGTCACATCAAACCCAAAGGGGTATTGCCGTTTGCGCTGGATGAACGTTCGGCCCACAAGGCCATGGGTGATTGGCTCGGCCGGCTGTGGTTCGCCCCGAATGGCCTGAAAAAATACGCCCGCAAGGGGCGGAAGATGCAGGGTATCTACGTGCCCTACTGGACGTTCGATGCCGATACCAAATCCCGATATCGCGGTGAGCGGGGTGTGATCTATTATGAAACCATAACGGTCATGCGCGATGGGAAGCGGGTTCAGCAACAGGTCGCAAAGGTGCGCTGGTCTCCCAAATCGGGCCGCGTGGCGCGGTTTTTCGATGATGTTCTTGTGCTCGCCTCTCGCTCATTGCCGAAACGTTACACCGACGCACTGGAGCCCTGGGACCTGCCGGCGCTGGAGCCTTATCAGCCCGAGTACCTGGCAGGCTTTCGGGCCGAAGCCTACACTGTCGAGTTGAAGGACGGGTATGCCGAGGCACGGGCGCATATGGCACGCGTCATAGAACGGGATGTACGCTTTGACATCGGGGGCGACCGTCAGCGCGTGCATGCGGTTGAAACCGATGTGCGGGATGTTACCTTCAAACATATCCTGCTGCCGGTCTGGATGGCGGCCTACAAATACCGCGGTCAGACCTATCGATTCGTAGTGAACGGGCGAACCGGCCGGGTTCAGGGGGAACGGCCCTGGTCGGCCATCAAGATCACGATCGCGGTGGTGCTTGGACTTCTGGTCGCGGCCGGGGTTGGCTACCTGGCGGCGACGGGCCAGCAATAGACTTACAATCCGTCGTCCGGACCCTTGATCTTCGCCCAACCCGCAGCCATCCTGCGCGGCGTTGGGGCGAAGGAGATATCGGGTGACGCTATCGGCATTGAACGGCTTGCTGGAGGATCGACACTCCTGCCGCGCCTTTTTGTCAGATCCGGTACCGCGGGGTGATATCCGGAAAATCCTGACCAGCGCGTCCCGTGTGCCAAGTTGGTGTAATGCACAGCCCTGGCAGGTCGTTATCACCAGCGGCGCGGAAACCGAGCGCTTCCGGCAGGCCATGATGCATGAAGCCGCGACCGGCACCCCTGCCCCGGATCTGCCCTTTCCCAGCTTATATTCAGGTACCTATCAGGAACGCCGCCGTGCCTGTGGATGGGCATTGTACGAATCGGTCGGTATCGAGCGCGGCGACCGCGCGGCGTCGGCGCGGCAAATGAGCGAGAATTTTGCCCTTTTCGGTGCGCCCCATTGCGCCATTATTTCCAGCCCGGCCGAGCTAGGCCCTTACGGTGCGATGGATTGTGGTGGATTTGTCACGGCGTTTACGCTGGCGGCGCAGGCTCTGGGCGTGGCCACTATTCCGCAGGCGGCGCTGGCCGCTTACAGCCCGTTTCTGCACCGGTTTTTTCAGATCCCGGATGATCGCCTGATCCTGTGTGCGATATCTTTCGGGTACCCGGACAGGGACCACCCTGCAAACGGTTTCCGAACAAACCGCGCAGGCGTGGATGAAATCGTGGACTGGCGGGGCTGACGCCGGTGTTCCTGAAAAGAATGGACTAGGAGAGAAGACATGCGGGCCCTTCTGCAACGCGTGACGCGCGCATCCGTATCGGTCGGCGGAACAGTGATCGGTCAGTCCGGCACCGGTCTGCTGATCCTTGTCTGTGCTATGCGGGGTGACGACGAACAGCAGGCGGACAAGCTGGCGCAGAAGATTGCCAAAATGCGTATCTTTCAGGACGACGCCGGAAAGATGAACCGGTCGCTGCTGGATATCGGCGGATCGGCCCTCGTGGTCAGTCAGTTCACACTGGCCGCCGATACGTCGCGCGGCACCCGACCAGGATTTTCTGAGGCTGCGCCTCCGGAACAGGGCAAACAGCTTTATGAAACGTTTGCAGACAAACTGGCGGCTCAGGGTGTTGCCGTCGAAACAGGAGAATTCGGCGCGACTATGGCCGTCGAACTGGTCAACGATGGACCGGTCACAATCTGGGTGGAAAACTGATGTCCCAAGCGGAAAAAGCACAGCGGATCTGGCAGGCCGGCGTTTCGGCGGTCGATGGGTACACGTCTGTTAGGCAGGCGTTGAGCGATATCCCGGTGCCCGATCGCATCCTTGCCGTGGGCAAACCGGCAGCGGCCATGGCGCGGGCGGCGCTGGAACATTTTGGTGCATTGCCGACACTTGTCGTAACCAAGGACGATCACGGCCGCGACCTGCCTCCGCATGTAGAGGTGATCGAGGCCTCGCACCCTGTTCCCGACCACCGCAGTCTTGCGGGCGGCAAAGCCCTGCGTGAAGCCGTCGAGAACATGGCGGACGGATCACATCTTCTGTTGCTGGTATCCGGCGGCGCCTCGTCGCTGGCCGAGGATCTGGTGCCGGGCAAAATTCTGTCCGATCTGGAACAGTTGAACAAAAGACTGTTGTCCGAGGGGCTGGATATTACCGCCATGAACGCCGAACGGCGCAAGCTGTCGCGGATCAAGGGCGGCGGTCTGTTGACTGGTTTTTCGGGCGCGCGCGTGACCGTTCTGGCCATATCCGATGTGCCCGGTGATGACCTCAACGTCATCGGTTCGGGCATCGGCGCACTGCCCGATGATCACGCCTACAAGGCCACGGCCCGGATCGTAGCGTCGAATGCACATGCACGGGGCGCAGCAGCGGAATTGGCGGCGGACACCGGATACACGGTGCTGGCCAACGAGGAGTGTCTGCACGACGATTATCTGGAAATTGCCCGGACGCTGGGGCCGCGGTTGCGGTCCATGTCGACGGGCGCCATGATTTTTGGTGGTGAACCAACGGTTGTACTACCGCAAAACCCTGGCCGCGGGGGGCGGAATCAGGCGCTCGCGCTGGCCCTGGCACGGGAAATCGCCGGAACCGAGGGGCTGACACTTATGGTCGGCGGGACCGACGGAACCGATGGACCCACACTGGCTGCGGGTGCGATCATCGACGGATCAACCTGGGGCGAGGGCGCAGAGCAGGCATTGCAACGGGCCGACAGCGGGAGCTTTCTGGACAAAGCAGGCGCATTGCTGGTCACCGGCCCAACCGGAACGAACGTTATGGACTTGCTTGTCGTGGTGCGCGCGTGAACGGGAATGATCTTGTCCCGAAGTCGCACGATGTTGGTCTTTTCGGACAGAGATCGGTCCGCAAAACCAGAAAAAACTGACGTATTTTGCGCCCGCACATCGACAGTTATCAAACCTTTCGTGAAGAAAGTTTCACTGATGAGAGACGACTGGATCGCGATATAGTATTGAAGGACAAGTAATCTGGTCGCGTTCCCTCTGGATGAGCGGCCTTCGAGACACAACATTTTTAGGCTGGGACGGCATTTCTTGAAATTTTAGTTCTTGTCGCCTGCTCTAAAATGCGCGAACTTTGACTCGTGCGTCAATAAAAAGCCCAGAAAGGGCCTGCAACTCTACCAACCGGGAGATTCTTGAATGAACGAACAACTCACTCACATGACCAAACAGGTTACAGCCGGCAAGCTGACCCGTCGCGAATTCATGGGGAAAGCAGCGGCATTGGGTGTAACTGCGGCAATGGCCAGCACCATGTTTGCAGATGCCGCGCGTGCGGCAGGCCCGAAAAAGGGCGGTGATCTGAAGTTCGGCCTGCAGGGCGGCGAATCCACGAACTCGCTTGACCCGGCAACCTATGCAAGTTCGGTTCCGTTCCAGAACGGCAAGCAATTCGGAGACCAGCTGGTCGAAGTCGCGCCTGACGGCACGATCGAACCGCGTCTGGCCGAAAGCGTTGAAGGCAGCGCAGATGCCAAGGTCTGGACTTTCAAGCTGCGTCAGGGTGTCGAATTCCACAACGGCAAGACAATGACCAGCGAAGACGTGCTGAAGACCATGCAGCGTCATTCGAACGAAGATTCGAAGTCGGGTGCTCTGGGCATCATGAAGGGCATCGAGTCGATGAAGGCCGATGGCGACAACTTCCAGGTCACGTTGAGTGAGCCGAATGCGGACCTGCCCTATCTGATGGCCGACTACCATCTGATCATTCAGCCGGATGGCGGCATGGACAACCCTGGGGCGGGTATCGGTACCGGCCCTTACAAGCTGGAAGTGGACGAGCCGGGTGTCCGTCACCTGTTCACCAAAAATGAAAACCACTGGAACAGCGATTTCGGCAACTTTGACAGCGTCGAAGTCGTTGTCATCAACGATGCAACCGCACGGACGGCTGCGCTGCAATCCGGCCAGGTCCATGCGGTCAACCGTGTTGAACCCAAAGTTGCCGACCTGCTGGGCCGCGCACCGAACCTGACTGTGCACTCGACTGCTGGTCGCGGACATTATGTCTTCATCATGCATTGCGACACTGCGCCGTTTGACAACAACGAACTGCGCACCGCGCTGAAATACGCCATCAACCGCGAGGAACTGGTGGACAAAGTGCTGCGCGGCTATGGCTCGATCGGAAATGACATGCCGATCAACGCAGCCTACCCGCTGTTTGACGAGACCATCGAACAGCGCGAATTCAGTGTTGAAAAAGCTGCTGAGCACTACAAGAAGTCCGGCCATGACGGCTCGCCTATCGTTCTGCGTGTTGCCGACGGTGCCTTCCCGGGTGCTGTGGACGCCGCTGCGCTGTTCCAGCAAACCGCTTCGCAGGCGGGTATTCCGCTGGAAATCAAGCGTGAACCCAACGATGGATACTGGTCCGAGGTTTGGAACGTTCAGCCGTTCTGTGCGTCATACTGGGGTGGCCGTCCGGTTCAGGATCAGATGTACTCGACCGCATATCTGTCCAGCGCCGACTGGAACGACACGCGGTTCAAGGTTCAGGCGTTCGACGATCTGCTGTTCGCCGCGCGCGCGGAACTGGACGCCGAGAAGCGCAAGGGCATCTATAGCCAGATGGGTCAAATGGTCCGCAACGAAGGCGGCCTGATCTGTCCGATGTTCAACGACTTTGTCGAAGGCGTGAGCAACCAGCTGGACGGCTGGGAATCTGACCCGACTCAGGAGATGATGAACGGCAACATGTCCCGCAAAATGTGGTTCGTCTGATACGGGCTACGGATAATGCACCCCATCATCAAACTGGTTTCCCAGCGCCTTGCGCTGGGAATCCTTTTGCTGTTCGGCGCTTCGGCCCTGATATTCGGCCTTACCGAAGCCCTTCCCGGAGACGCCGCGCAAGCCGTCCTGGGGCAGTCCGCAACGCCTGAAGCCCTGGCCAACCTTCGTGAGGAGATGGGCCTGAACCGCCCTGCCCTGACACGCTATTTCGAATGGCTGGGAGGTATCGTTCAGGGTGATCTTGGCCAGTCACTCACCAACAAGCTCGATATTGCCGAGAGCATTGGAAAACGTCTCGGGAACACTCTGTTTCTGGCGTGTGTTGCCGCAATCGTGTCCGTCCCGCTTGCGATCTTTCTGGGGCTGCTTGCCGTCCGGTACCGTAACCGCTGGCCAGATAAACTGATTTCCGCGGTGACCCTGACGACAGTCTCTATCCCGGAGTTCCTGATCGGCTACGTTGTCATCTACTATATTTCGGTCAAGCTGGGATGGTTTTCATCACTGGCGATGATTAATGATTCCATGTCCTTCGGGCAAAAGCTGAACGCAATTGCGCTGCCGGCCTTCGTTCTGACGCTAGTGGTATTGGCGCAAATGATGCGCATGACGCGTGCGGCCATTCTGAACCTGATGCAGTCGGCCTATATCGAAACCGCAGAACTGAAGGGGTTGAGTACGTTTCAAGTCATTGCCCGACACGCTTTTCCCAACGCGATTTCGCCGATTGTTAACGTGGTTATGCTGAACCTCGCCTATCTGGTTGTGGGTGTCGTCGTCGTCGAGGTTGTGTTCGTCTATCCCGGCATGGGGCAGTATCTTGTGGACGCCGTGACCAAGCGTGACGTGCCCGTTGTTCTGGCCTGCGGCGTGGTGTTCGCGGCGGTCTATATCGGCCTGAACATGGTTGCGGATATCGTGTCGATCCTTGCCAACCCAAGACTGAGGCATCCGAAATGATAAAGAATATTCCTCTTTCGGCATTGATCGGCCTTATGTTCACCGGCGCGTATTTCTTTGTGGCCATCGCTGCTCCATTGATTGCGCCTTACGGAATGGCTGAGGTCGTCGGCGACGTTTGGGAGCCCGCCAGCGCCGAGCATCTGCTGGGCACCGACAATATCGGACGCGACCTGCTGACCCGGATGATCTATGGCGGTCGGACAACGATCTTCATCGCCGCCGCTGCGACACTGCTCAGCTTCATTACCGGCACGTCTCTGGGCCTGTTGGCTGCGGTTCTGGGCGGATGGGCCGATCAGGCGCTCAGCCGGACGGTTGATCTGGTCATGTCTATCCCCACGCTGATCCTGGCGCTGGTCATTCTGGCAATCGTTCCGGTAACCGTCCCGATCCTGATCCTTGTGATGGGCCTGCTGGACGCAACGCGACCCTATCGCCTGTCACGCTCTGTCGCCGTGGACATCAACGTCATGGACTATGTCGAAGCCGCTAAACTGCGCGGTGAAGGCCGGGGCTGGATCATCTTTCGGGAAATCCTCCCGAACGCTTTGTCGCCTTTGGTGGCCGAGTTCGGATTGCGTTTCATCTTTATGGTTCTGTTCATCTCGACCCTGTCGTTCCTGGGTCTTGGCGTCCAGCCGCCGCTGGCGGACTGGGGCGGCATCGTGAAAGAGAACAAGGATGGCATCGTCTATGGCATTGGCGCAGCCCTGTACCCCGCTGTGGCCATCGCA
Source organism: Ruegeria sp. AB8 (assembly GCF_056542605.1). NCBI lineage: Bacteria > Pseudomonadati > Pseudomonadota > Alphaproteobacteria > Rhodobacterales > Roseobacteraceae > Ruegeria > Ruegeria sp. AB8. The sequence goes on along the minus strand of NZ_JBQGAB010000012.1, from coordinate 68,296 downwards.
ACGCTGGCAATCTCGGTCAACCTTGTGGCTGACTGGATTCTGAACCGTACAACATCGCTGAAAGGAGGCCGGGGATGAGTGATACCCTTCTCAAGGTCCGCGACCTCAAAATCGGCGCGACCGTCTACCCGCCGGGCGAAAAGCCCCATGACATCGAAATCGTGCACGGGGTCAGCTTTGACCTCGCGCCCGGCAAGGTGCTGGGCCTGATCGGTGAATCCGGCGCCGGTAAATCCACCATCGGACTGGCGTCGATGGCCTATGGCCGGGGCGGTGTGAAAATCACCGGTGGCGAGGTCTGGGTAAACGGACGAGACATTCTGAAAGCGTCGCATGGCGACATACGCAAGTTGCGGGGGGGCGAGGTCACATACGTGTCTCAGTCCGCCGCTGCCTCGTTCAACCCGGCCAAAAAGATCATGGATCAGGTGGTCGAGGCCGCAGTCGAACAGAAAAAGTTCTCGCGGAAAGTGGCCGAAGGCCGCGCACGGGAGCTGTTTGCCAAGCTGGGTCTGCCTGACCCAGACAATATCGGCGAACGCTACCCGCACCAGGTCTCGGGCGGTCAGTTGCAGCGTTGCATGACAGCCCTGGCTTTGTGTCCCGAGCCTGATCTGGTGGTCTTCGACGAACCCACCACGGCGCTGGACGTTACCACACAGATCGACGTTCTGATGGCCATCAAGGAAGCCATTGCCGATACCGGCGTTGCCGCGCTCTACATTACGCACGACCTTGCTGTTGTTGCGCAGGTGAGCGACGACATCATGGTTTTGCGAATGGGCAACACTGTCGAATACGGCAATACCGATCAGATCATCAACAACCCGCAAGAGGAATACACCAAGGCGCTGGTCTCGGTCCGCTCCATCGAACACGAAGAAAAGAAGCCCACACCCGAAGCGGTGCTGAGCGTCGACGGCATCACCGCGCGCTACAAGGGTCTGAATTTCGACGTGCTGCACAACGTCAACGTCGAGCTTCATCCGGGGCAGACCTTGGCGGTGGTGGGAGAATCCGGCTCGGGTAAGTCGACGCTTGCACGGGTGATCACCGGCCTGCTGCCGCCGCGCGACGGAGAGATCACCTTTGCCGGTCGCAAGCTGTCGCCCGACTTAAAGGGGCGTTCCCGCGAGGACCTGCGCGAGTTGCAGATGATCTATCAGATGGCCGACGTGGCGATGAACCCCCGTCAAACGGTTGGTACGATCATCGGCCGCCCGCTGGAGTTCTACTTCAACATGCGCGGCGCGGAAAAGCGCAAGCGGATCATCGAATTGCTGGATGAGATCGAACTGGGCGAAAAGTTCATCGACCGCTACCCGGCGGAACTGTCCGGTGGTCAGAAACAGCGTGTGTGTATCGCGCGCTCGCTGGCGGCCAAGCCCAAGATGATCATCTGTGACGAGGTGACCTCGGCACTCGACCCGCTGGTGGCAGACGGGATCCTTAAGCTGCTGCTGGATCTGCAGAAGATCGAGGACGTGGCCTATCTGTTCATCACCCACGATCTGGCGACAGTGCGCGCGATCTCGGATTCGATTGCCGTAATGTACCAGGGCCGCGTGGTCCGGTACGGTCCGAAATCCGAGGTTCTGAGCCCGCCGTTCGACGACTATACCGACCTGCTGCTCAGCTCGGTCCCCGAGATGCATCTGGGCTGGCTGGAAGAGGTCGTCGCCCACCGCAAGATGGAAAGTGCCGGGAACTGATCCCTGCCCTTTCCGTGACTTTTCGGTGAAAACCTAAATCCCGGCACCTTGTTCAATGACAGGTGTCGGGATTTTGCCATTGGGGGCGCGAACGGGCAGAACCCTGACCGCGAATCTCCTAGGGTCGCCTGAAATAATCAATCAAAAGGCCAATAACATGGACCGCAAACTACTCCTCATCATTCTGGACGGTGTTCCGTGGCGAAATTTCCGGCGACTGTTCGGCAACCTTGAAGGCTGGGTCGAAAACGGCGAGGCACGGGTTTGGAAACTGCGCGCGGTTCTGCCATCCACATCGGCCAGTTGCTATGCGTCGATCCATACCGGAGTGACACCGCAGGAGCACGGCTGCACGGGCAACGGAAATGTGTTCCGGGTAAGCCACAAGGACGTCTTCAGCCAGGTCCGTGAGGCTGGTGGCGTGACCGGCGCCGTGACCCACAGCTATTGGTCGCAATTCTTCAATCGGCACCCGTTCGATTACGTCCGCGACATCGAATATGATGAGCCTGAGAGCAAGACGATCAACCACGGCCGGTTCCACACCATGACCGGCTACGGCAAAGCCAATCAGATGACGCCGTCTGACGTAGACCTATATGCCACTCTGACCAGCCTCTGCCTGCGTCACGGGCTGGATTACGGGCTGCTTCACGCCTGTACACTGGACAGCATGGGACACCGCTTCTACCACGATTGCGAAGAGATGGATCACGCCTGTTTCGTCGCGGACGAAATGCTGGCCCCGTTCATCCCACGTTGGCGGCAACTGGGCTACGAGGTCATCGTGACTGCCGATCACGGTCAGGATGAACGCGGCCACCACGGTGGACGCAGCCCGCTGCAACAGGAAACGGCGTTGTATTACTTTGGGGACGCAAAGGGGCCTGAAGCCGATCAGGTGATCGACCAGCTACAGCTTGCCCCGACAATCCTTTCCCGTCTGGGCGCCCCCATCGCCGACACGATGAAGGCTAAGGCGTTTCTGAAATAAGGCAGGGGATCAGTCGTAGGACCAGATGCCCTGCCCCAGCGCCTCGATGGCGACGGAAATTCGCTCAAAGCTGGCTGCTGCGCGTGTGACAGATGTTCGGGCGCGCAGATAGCCGTGAACCAGACCAGGTTCGTTGATCCAACAAGCCTGCCCGCCAGCGGCTATGATCCTTTCACAATATTCTGACCCGTCATCCCGCAAGGGGTCGCAATCAGCGGTTACGACAACGGTTGGTGGGAGCCCGGAAAAGTCAGAATCGTGCAAAGGCGCAAAAGTCGGATCATGATCCGGCACGGAACCGCCGCAGCGGACTTTTTCATAGAACGTCACTTCTTCCTGCGTCAAAAGCGGGGCATGCGCATGTTCGACATAGGACCCCTTTGAGATGTCCCCACCAAGAGCCGGATAAATCAGGACCTGCCCCAGAACGTCGTCCAGTCGCCCGCGCGCATAGTGTGCAACCGCTGCCGCCAGATTACCCCCGGCGCTGTCGCCAGCCAGTACCATGGGATCGCCGAACTCCTGCGCGGCCCAGGTGACCGCAGTCCAGCTGTCCTGAAACTGCGCCGGGTGCACATGTTCGGGGCAAAGCCGATAGTCGACCGCAACAACGTGGTATCCGGTTTGCGCGCAGATTTCGGCACAGACGTCATCGTGGCTTTCAAGTCCACCCACGACAAATCCGCCGCCGTGAAAATAAACCACGGTGCGGGTGGGATCTCCAGCTGTATAGACCCGGACAGGTACACCGTTGGCGGACCTGTCCTGCGTGTTTACGCCCGGCGGCCGGGGTTGGCGAAAGTCCTGACACATCGCGTCATAGACGCGGCGCTGATCGTCAATCGACAACTCAACGGCATCTTCGGGATAGCTTTCAGCCGTTCGTCTTATGAACGCCCAGGTTTCTTCATCGATCAGACGTTCATAATCCATTGTCCCTCCGCGGTCAGGCAGCCCATTCCCATGGCCGGGTGAACGATCCCAGCACTTTGGAAACATCGTCCTCGGATGAGCCGTTCGCGTCAAGCTGTGCGACGAGCCCGCGCTTTTTGTCGTCGATCACGGAAACCACGCGCGCGTCGACGCCCGCCTTCTCAAGCACACCGTTGTAGATTCGGGTGATCGCCTGTTTTCGCAGTTCGGGCTTAAAGACTTTACCCACCGCCGTTTTTGGCAATTCGTCCAGAATTGTCATATGCTTGGGCTGCGCTGCACGCTCGTGAACGTGAACCTTGCAGTATTCCAACAGTTCTTCTTCGGTCACGCTGGCCCCGTCGACCAGTTCCACGAAAGCGCACGGCACCTCGCCCGAATGCGCGTCCGGCTGTCCGATTGCGCCGGCAAAGGCGACCGCCTCGTGCCCCAGCAGTGCTTCTTCGATCTCGGCCGGATCGATGTTGTGGCCACCGCGAATAATCAGGTCCTTGGCACGACCGGTGATCCACAGATACCCGCCCTCGTCAAACCGCCCCAGGTCACCCGTCCGAAGATACTTGTCGAAATGATAGAGGTTAACGTTCTTGTCCACTTCGGTATAGGTATTGCCCGCGTAGACACCGGGGTTCGAAACACAGATTTCCCCAATCTCGTCTACGTTGCATTCCGTCGGGCCATCCGGCCCGTCGCGCAGAATTTTGACGTCGGTGTATGGGAACGGAATACCGATCGAGCCGATCTTCTTCTCGCCATCCACCGGATTGCACGAAACAAGGCAGGTTGCTTCGGTCAGGCCATAACCTTCGACAATTGTAACGCCGGTCGCTTCCTCGAACCGGCGGAACAGCTCCACCGGCAAAGGGGCCGAACCCGAAAAGGCGGTTTTCACGCTTGAGATATCAGCATCCACGGGGCGCTGCATCTTGGCGGAAATCGCGGTGGGTACGGTGATGATAAAGGTAACTTTCCAGCGTTCGATCAGTTTCCAGAAATTGTCGAACACCCCGTCGCCCCGATACCCTGCAGGCGTCGGGAAAATCACATGAGCGCCAGAGGACACCGCCGCCATCATGATCACATGCACAGCAAAGACATGGAACATGGGCAACGGGCACATGATGACGTCGTTTTCATCGAACAACAGCGTGTTGCCCAGCCAGCCATTGTAAATCAGACCGGAATATTTGTGCTGCGCGACCTTTGGCATACCGGTTGTCCCTCCGGTATGGAAGAAACAGGCGACGCGGTCTTCCTTGCTGTCTTCAAAGGTCAGCGTTGTCGGCTGTTTGGCCAACTCCTGTCCGAAATCCTTGTAGTCCGCATGGGCAAGGTGCTCCTTGTCGCCCATTTTGGGACGCAGGAACGGCACCAGCCACGATTTCGGAGGCGTGAGATAGCGGTTCAGATCAATTTCGAGAATGGTGTTGACGCTTGGCGCGTGCCGTACGGCTTCTTCCACTTTCTGCGCGACATCCGCCTTGGGGAATGACTTCAACGTGACGACAACCTTGGCACCTGTCTCCCGCAGGATGGCCGCGATCTGCTCCGGCTCCAGCAGCGGGTTGATCGGATTCACGATACCCGCGACCGCCCCACCCATTAGAGTGACCAGCGTTTCGTTACAGTTGGGCAGCACATAGGCCACCACGTCCTTTTCCCCGATGCCAAGCGAACGGAACAGATTGGCCGCCTGATTGACCTTGCCCAGCAGTTCTGACCAGGTCAGGGTCTCCGCCTTGTCCTTCGGGCCAGACAACAACTGAAAGCTGATTGCCTTGTGGTTGGGAAAACGCCCGGCCGTACGCGACAGCAACTGATGGAAGGTAACCGGAACGTCGCGGTCCTCCCACGGCATCTCCTGCTCCATTCTCGCCTTGTCTTCCAATCCCACAAAGGCCATGTGGCTCCTCCCTTATCTCTCCCACGTCACGCGCGGGTTTGCTTTGCATGCAAGGATGCGGCCAAAACCGAGCGTTATCAAGCAACGGCTTATCGAGAGATACAGAAGATTTGTAGAATTACGCCACGGCGAAATCGGAATTGCCCATACGTCAGGCTATTCCGCAGCGACACCATCCGTGAATTGCAGGCGCGCCAAACGTGCATAGAGGCCATCCTGCGCTACCAGATCCTCATGCGTGCCCTGCGCCACGATCCGGCCGCTTTCGAGCACAACGATGCGATCGGCCTTTTTAACTGTGGCCAGACGGTGCGCAACGATCAGCGTGGTCCGCCCTGCGCGCATCTGATCCACCGCGCCCTGCACCGCCCGTTCGCTTTCGGCATCCAGTGCCGAGGTCGCCTCGTCCAGCAGCAGAACCGGCGCGTCCCGCAGGATTGCGCGAGCGATCGCGATACGCTGTTTCTGTCCGCCAGACAGCATGACGCCTCGCTCGCCGACAAAGCTGTCATAGCCTTCCGGCAGCGCCAAGATGAAGTCATGTGCGGCGGCGGCACGTGCAGCGGCCTCAACCTCGGCATCGGTTGCGTCAAGACGGCCAAAACGGATGTTTTCCCGCGCAGAGGCCGCAAAGATCACCGGATCCTGAGGCACCAACGCCATGTGCTGGCGGAAATCGGCACGGCTCAGATCGAGCAGGTTCACCCCGTCGAGGCTGACATAACCTCCGTCAGGGTCATAGAACCGCTGGATCATCTGGATCACGGTTGTCTTGCCTGCCCCGGACGGACCAACGAAAGCAACCGTTTCGCCCGGTTTGACCTGCAACGTCAGGTGGTCCAGCGCCACGATGTCCGGACGCGCCGGATAGCGGAAAGTCACGTCTTCGAATCGGATTTCGCCCCGTACAGGCTGTGGCAGTGTATGGCCCTGCGCCGGATCGATCACGGTGTCTTCGGCGTTCAGCAGTTCAACCAGCCGTTCGGTTGCCCCTGCGGCGCGCTGAAGCTCGCTCCAGATTTCCGACAGCGCGGCGACCGAGCCTGCCATGATGATCGAATAGATCACGAACTGGATCAGAACGCCTTCGGTCATGACCCCGTTCCGCACATCATTTGCACCCATCCACAACACGCCGACGATGCCGGAAAACACTAGGAAAATAACGATTACAGTCAACACCGCACGGGTCTGAATTCGGCGCAGCGAAACCACGTACGAAGTCTCGGTCATGTCACCGAACTGCTTGCGGCTGGCGTCTTCGTGGGTAAAGGCCTGCACGGTCTGAACGGCGCCCAGCGCCTCACCCGCGTTGCCTGACGAAGCGGCGATCCAGTCCTGGTTCTCGCGGCTGATCACGCGCAGGCGGCGGCCCAGAACGAGGATCGGAACGACCACGATCGGGATCAGCAGCAAAACCATGCCGGTCAGCTTGGCCGAGGTCAGCAGCATCAGCACCAGACCACCGAAAAACAGCAGCATGTTGCGCAGCGCAATCGAGACCGACGACCCCAACACAGATTGAATCAAGGTTGTGTCTGTGGTGATGCGGCTCAGAACTTCGCCGGTCATGATGCGTTCATAAAATTCCGGGCTCATGCCGATCACACGGTCAAACACCGCCTTGCGGATATCGGCAACCACACGCTCACCCAGCCGCGTCACCAGAGCATAACGAACCCCGGTTCCGACCGCCAACACCGCCGCGATGCCTAGTGCGGCCAGAAAATACCAATCGAGCAGCTCACCGTCTTCTATGCGGAAATTGTCCACCACCCGACGCACCGCCAGCGGCAGTGTCAGCGTCATGCTCGCGGTCAGCACCAACGCCAGAGTGGCCCCGATCATCAGCAACCGATACGGCTTCATGAACGGCCAGAGAGATGTCAGTACCCCAACCTTTCTCGATCCCTTACGCTCTTCGCTGGCACCGGGGGCCGGTGTTGTTGCTGGACTGGCGGTCGTGCTTCTTGCCATGTCTGGCCCTTGTGTCTTGATCGGTTTTGAGTGACCGCTTTCTTGGCGGCAGTGACCGGCAGGGTCAAGCCGCATGGCAAAATCAGCGGTCCACAAGGGCCATTTGACGCAGAGTTTTCGGGGCTGATCTGGAGCGGGCGGCGGGAATCGAACCCGCTTCATCAGCTTGGAAGGCTGAGGTAATAGCCAGTATACGACGCCCGCTCAGCAGGTGGCGGTTTAAGCGATGCATCTGACCGCGTCAAGCGCAGTTCGCCGGGTGGAAATCAAAAAACCTGCCTCAGGCAGAGGGCAGGCTTTTGGACAACCACGTAAAGGATTTCAGGTCAGAAGATATCCGGATCAATGTGTCCGCCTGCAAGGGCGCAGGCGGCAACCCGATCATCCGTGCAGGTGTTGTTGTCGCGGCCACAAGAGCGTCCTGCAAGGGCACACCGACCTGTTCAGCCAGGGTTCTGACAGCGGTCGTCAAATCCAGATCGGCGCCAGCCAAAGTTCCATCGCCAAGGGTCAGACGCCCATCTGTGCGCGTTATGCGACGCCCCTCCAGTTTGAATTCGGCTTGATCCGTTCCGGCCACAGCCATTGCATCACTGACAAGAAAGATCCGGCCGGGTCCGGTTTTGGCGGCCCAGGCGGCCCGCATCACTTCGGGATGCACATGAATGCCGTCGGCGATCAGGCCTGCAGACAAACCACCATTGGCCAAGGCGGTGCCGACAAGGCCAGGTTCACGATTGCCCATCTGGCTCATCGCGTTGAACAGATGAGTGACGCAAGATGCCCCAGCTTTGGCATAGCGCTGGCAGGTTTCGAAATCCGCATCGCTATGGCCCAGCGACACCAGTGCGCCGACCTGCTTAAGTTCCATGACCTGTTCCAGTGTCACCGCCTCGGGGGCGAGCGTCACTTTCAGGCATGGCAGCAACTCGGCCGCCCTGATCAGCGCATCAAGGTCCGCATCCCCCATGGACCGGATCAAAGAAGCGTCATGCGCCCCTTTTCGGGCAACCGACAGGTGCGGCCCTTCCAGATGAAGGCCGGCAATGCCGGGAACCCCTGACCGGATCGCCTGAACAGCGGCCTCGATGGCAGCCGCCGTCTTCTCTGCCGTGTCGGTGATCAGCGTCGGCAACAGATGCGACACACCAAGCCGCTTGTGTGCCGCAGCTATCCGGCCAAGAGTTTCGACGGAGGGGTCGTCATTGAACATCACCCCGTCCCCGCCGTTGACCTGAAGGTCGACATATCCAGGGCTCAGGATATCTCCGCCCAGATCAACGATGACCCCTTCGTCCGATGCATCCGATTCGCGCCCAAGAATAGTCAGGTTCCCATCGACGAGCCGCACCGGCCGATCGCTCAGCAACTGCGTACCGTCAAATATTTTTCCGTTTCTGAATGTTATCGCGCTGGCGCTCATACCGTCTCGGTCACTTTCTTCAGATGTCGCGGGGTATCGGGATCAATTCCGCGATTGTCAGCTACAGCTTCGACCATGCCATAAAAGGCCGTGATCGCCGTTATCGGATCTGTCAGCCAGTGATCGGTGCGCACAACCGGCAAGGGTTCGGCCCGTTTGACCTTGTCCGTCGCTGCAAACACGGTCGCTCCTTTTTCTGCCAGTGCATCGGCCGCTTCAGCCGCATTTTGCTCGGCGGCGTCGCGGGCGGCAAACACAATTGTTGGGAACCCCTCGTCGACAATGGAGACAGGCCCATGCAGCACCTCGGCGGCCGAGTAGCTTTCGGCGTGGATCTGGCAGGTTTCCTTGATCTTGAGGGCCGCTTCGTTGGAGATCGCCAGCGAGGGTCCGCGGCCAAGAGTAAACAGCGACCGTCCGTCGATGGCCCCGGCTGCGGCAGACCAGTCACATCGCGCGGCGGCGGCCAGATGATCTGGCAGCGCGTGAATGGCGCGCAACAGCGCCGCATCACCCTTGATCTCGGCCAGCAGCCACAGCCCGGCAACAAGCGATGTTACAAATGTCTTGGTGGCCGCCACGCTCAGCTCGGGGCCCGCGTGGATCGGCAATACCGCGTCCGCCACCTCGGCCAGGCGCGATTCTGTGTTGTTGGTGATCGCCATCGTAAGCGCGCCTGACGCCTTGAGCGATCGGGTCATTCCGACAATATCCGGGCTTTGACCCGACTGGGAGACCGACAGGCACAGCGTTCCGTCCGCTTTCAGATCAACGCCATAAATTGAGCTGACGGAGGGCCCGACCGAGGCCACTGGCAAACCCAGCAGTAGCTCGCTGGCGTATTTCAGATAAGTGCAGACATGATCGGACGAACCGCGCGCCACTGACACCAGAAAACGCGGATCGGCATCGCGCGCCAGTTGGGCCGCCGTCTGGATCTGGGACGCGCCCTGAGACAGCAGCCGTTCGACCGCGTCGGGGATTTCCAGAATCTCCCGGCGCATTTTTGTGGTTTCTGCGGACATAAGAGTACCGGCCTTTCCGTGTTACAACCGCAATTCGGCTACGAAATCGTAGGCGTCACCGCGATAGAGGGATCGGGTCAGTTCCGCGACCCGTCCGTTTTTCAGAAATGATATGCGTTCTATGTTCAGCCCTGCCGCCCCTTCGGGAACAGCCAGCAAATCCGCCTCGCGCGCCGCCAGGTTGAGGGCTGAAATCTTCTGCACCGCACGAACCGGGCGATGCCCCAGATCGTCGAGCACTTCATACAGGGATGTGGTCACTTCGATCGGGTTGGGCAGGATGTCCAGCGGCAAGGCTGCCCGTTCCAACGCCAGCGGTCGGCCATCGGCCTCACGCAGGCGATAGATACGGGAAATCTGCTCGCCCTCGGACAGGTTCAGGGCGTTCACTTCCTCGGCAGACGGCTCGAACACTCCGCGCTCCAGCCATTTCGAGGTGGTTTGCATGCCCCGGCTGGCCATATCTTCGGTGAAGGATGTCAGATGCGTCAGCGACTGCTCGACACGGGGCAATCGCTGACGAATGAACGACCCCGAGCCCTGCCTTTGCTCGATGACGCCCTCTTGCACCAGCTCCTGAATAGCCTTTCGGATGGTCACGCGCGAAAGATCTGTTATTTCAACCAGTTCCCGCTCGGAAGGCAGCGAAGAGCCCGGCGGCAGCACGCCCGTATCGACACCTTCCTGCAATCTGCGTCGCAGTTGCACATAACGGGGACCGTTGTCGCGGCCCAGCCACGCATCGGGGCGCAGGAAATCAGTGATACTCATGCTGAACCTCCCTCGCCAGTTCCAGTGCCCCTGCCAAAGGCTCTCCCAATGGCGGGCGAATGCAGGATTGCATTTCCGGCGGCAGATAATCGGCATAGTGCTTTGCAATACCGCCGGTCAGGCAAATCGTGACGCCGCTTTGCCAGCCCAATTGACCAGCGGTTTCCACGACATAATCCGCCCCTGCCCGCATGATCCGCACGGCGACGACGTCGCCATTTCCGGCAGCTTTCGTGACTTGGGGCGCGAGTTCGCCGAACTGAAATGGTGTGGCCCTGCCGGCAAACTGCACGATACCGGGCGCGCCCCCAAGATCGGACAACAGGCTTCGCGTCAGGTCGGACCGGGGATGAACGCCATCAAGTGCGCTCAGCGTTCGGGACAAAGCTTGCCGGCCGACCCATTGCGCCGATGCCTCGTCACCAAGAACGGGGCCCCAGCCACCCGCGAACCGCATAACGCGGTTCCGCTGCGACGCCAGGAACGAACCGGTTCCGCAATGGACCACGACGCCATCCTGCGCGCCCAGCGCGCCCCGAACCGCAGCAGGCCTGTCGTCTTCGACACGCGCGCAGGCAAATCCTACCGCATCTCTAAGTCTTTGTGCCAAAGCGGCATCTGTCACACCGGCGAGACCGACAAACGCAGGCAGGCCGATCAACGAACGGGGATCAACGCCAAGCTTTCCCGCCAACGCGTCAAGCCCGGCCCGAATCTGACCCACGGCACCATAAAAATCCGTTGAAACATTCGCAGAGCCAGCTTCAACCTGGCAGACACTGCCCGCAATGGCGCAGGCAACGCGGCATCGCGTTCCACCACCATCCACGGCCAAAACAGCATCTGCAAGGGACTCAGTCATGACAATACCATTATAATACCTTTAAGCTTTTTGAAAGACTGAATTAGACCGAAATCAACAAGAAACTGCCAATTATCGCGCCAAGCGCCGGGAAATCATGAAAAAAATAAAGTCTTGGACAATTGGTATTAAATAGGTATTGTAAACCGATCAACAGGGGGAATCCTTTGACGCTGCCATCAACAGAACAAGTGCACAGCGCTGCCGCCAACCTGGATTCGGGCGACCTTTCCGCCTCGGCATTGCTGCTGGCCGAGGGCCAGATAGCGGCGGCGCAATCCGTACGTGACGCGGCCGACGCGATCGCAAAGGGTGCGCACGCAATGGCACGGACGATTCAGGCTGGTGGAGTTCTGCACTACACCGCCGCCGGATCTTCCGGCCTGATGGCCGCAGCAGACGCGCAGGAACTGGGCGGAACCTTTTCGATACCGTCTTACCAACTTCGCATTCATATGGCCGGTGGCCTTCCGACCGGGGTGGAAATGCCCGGTGACGCCGAAGATCTGCAGGACGGGCTTGACCAGGCCTTCAGCGCGTTAAGCAAGCGGGACACGGTCATCGCGGTTTCAGCCAGCGGCTCAACGGCCTATACGGTGGCAGCCATCGAGATTGCCCGCGCGCGCGGCGCCTGCGTGATCGGTATTGCCAACAATGCCGGCAGCCCACTTTTACAGAAGGCCGACATACCGATCCTGCTGGCAACACCGCCCGAACTGGTTTCGGGTTCGACCCGCATGGGGGCCGGAACCGCGCAGAAGATCGCCCTGAACATGCTGTCGACGCTGATGGCACTGGAACTGGGTCATGTTCACGACGGCATGATGGTCAACTTGCACGCCGACAATGACAAGCTGCGCGCCCGGGCCACCGGCATCGTTTGCCGCATCGCCCGCGTCCACAGCGAAACGGCCAACCGGGCGCTGGCGATTGCAAAAGGCGAGGTAAAACCCGCCATTCTGATCGCGGCGCTTGACCTGACCTTACTCGAAGCAACCGCGCGACTGCGCAATGCAAATGGAAACCTGAGCGCCGCACTGGCGCAGGACACATGACTGCTAACCAACTGGGAGAGAGAAATGACATATAGAAGTCTGAAACTGGCCTTGCTCGGCTCGACGCTGGCCGCGACCGGCGCCATGGCCGAGGATGTGACGCTGACCATCGAAAGCTGGCGCAATGACGACCTGACTTTGTGGCAAGAGCAGATCATTCCGGCGTTCGAGGCCGCAAACCCGGGCATCAAACTGCAATTCACCCCGTCGGCCCCGGCAGAATACAACGCGGTTCTGAACTCGAAGCTCGATGCAGGTTCGGCCGGAGATCTGATCACCTGCCGTCCTTTTGACGCTTCTCTGGCCCTGTACGAAGCTGGTCACCTGACCGATCTGTCCTCGGTCGAGGCGATGAGCAACTTCTCGGACGTGGCCAAGTCCGCGTGGCAGACGGATGACGGTTCGGCCAGCTTCTGCGTTCCGATGGCGTCGGTGATCCATGGCTTCATCTACAACAAGGATGCGTTTGCCGAACTGGGTATTGAAGTCCCAACCACAGAAGATGAATTCTTTGCCGCGCTCGACAAGATCAAGGAAGACGGCAGCTACATCCCGATGGCGATGGGCACCAACGACCAGTGGGAAGCCGCCACGATGGGCTATAACAACATCGGTCCGAACTATTGGAAAGGCGAAGAAGGTCGACAGGCCCTGATCGCGGGCGCACAGAAACTGACCGATGAGCCGTGGACGGCCCCCTACGCCACTCTGGCACGTTGGAGCCAATATCTGGGCGACGGGTACGAGGCGCAGACCTACCCTGACAGCCAGAATATCTTCACGCTGGGCCGCGCTGCGATCTACCCTGCCGGTTCATGGGAGATTGCCGGTTTCAACTCGCAGGCGGATTTCGAAATGGGCGCGTTCAAGCCCCCGGTCCAAAATGCGGGTGATACCTGCTACATCTCGGACCACACCGATATCGGCATTGGCATGAATGCTGCCACCAAGCATCCGGAAGCGGCAGAAACCTTCCTGGCCTGGGTCGCAAGCCCCGAGTTCGCCGAGATTTTCGGCAACGCCGTGCCCGGCTTCTTCCCGCTGTCAAACACTCCGGTAGAACTGCAGGACCCGCTGGCCAAGGAATTCGTCGGCTGGCGCGACGAGTGTGAATCGACCATCCGCTCGACCTATCAAATCCTGTCGCGCGGCACGCCGAACCTTGAAAACGAAACCTGGGGCGCATCGGTCGCCGCCATCAAAGGTGCCAGCACCCCCGAGGAACTGGGCGCAGAACTGCAGGAGGGTCTGTCCTCCTGGTACGCGCCGCACCAGTAAGTCTGGCCTCAACCTTACCCGGGCGGCGATGATCGCCCGGGTATACCCGACACTCCATTGAAAGCAGTCCGATGAACCGCCCCCGCTTCCGCTGGCATATCGTTGTTTTTCTGGCACCCGCCGTGCTGGTTTACACCGCAGTGATGATCTTTCCGCTGTTCAACACGCTGCGTCTGGCGCTTTACACCGAAATCGATCAGAGCCGCGTCTTCGTTGGATTGCAGAATTTCCAAACGCTGTTTTTCGACCCCATCTGGTCTGAACAGTTCTGGAACGCATTGGGCAACAATTTCTGGTTCTTCCTGATCCACATGCTGGTGCAGAACCCCATCGGGATCGCTCTGGCCGCCCTGCTCAGCCACCCGCGCCTGCGATTTGCGGCACTGTACCGGTCGGCCATCTTCATCCCCACGATCCTGAGCTTCGTGATCGTCGGGTTCGCGTGGAAGCTTATCCTGTCCCCGATTTGGGGCATCGCACCGTCCATGTTGGACGCCATCGGCCTCAAGTCTCTTTACGCACCGTGGCTGGGGAAAGAGGAATACGCGTTGACCACACTGGCGCTGATCTCGGTCTGGCAATTCGTGGGCATCCCGATGATGCTGATCTATGCCGCCCTACTGACCATTCCGGAAGAAATTCTCGAGGCCGGAGAGATCGATGGCATCACCGGTGCCGCCGCATTCTGGAAAATCAAACTGCCGCTGATCCTGCCGTCGATCGGGATTATCTCGATCCTGACCTTCGTAGGCAATTTCAACGCGTTTGACCTGATCTATGCGGCCCAAGGTGCGCTGGCGGGTCCGGACTTCTCAACCGACATTCTGGGCACATTCATGTACCGCACATTCTTCGGCTTCCAGTTGCAGCTGGGCGATCCGCATATGGGGTCCGCGATAGCCGGTGCGATGTTCGCCATCATCCTCGTCGGTGTCTGCATCTACCTGTTCGGCATCCAGACCCGGATGCGCCGGTATCAACTGTGAGGGCCAAGCGATGAACAAAGCACGTCATAACCCCCTCAATATGTACGCCATGCACGGCGCGCTGATCCTCTACACGTTGATCGCCCTGTTCCCGGTCTTCGTGATCCTGATCAACAGCTTCAAATCCCGCCGCGCCATCTTTCGCGAACCGTTGGCTTTGCCGAATTCGGAAAGCTTTTCGATGATCGGCTATGAGACGGTGATGAAGCAGGGGGATTTCTTCCTTTATTTCCAGAATTCGATGATCGTCACCGTGGCATCGCTGTTCTTCATCCTGCTGTTCGGCGCCATGGCGGCCTATGCGCTGTCCGAATACCAGTTCAAGGGCAACCTGGTGATGGGCCTGTACCTGGCGCTTGGGATCATGATCCCGATCCGCATCGGCACCGTCGCCATCCTTGAGATGATGGTGGCAACAGGGCTGGTAAACAGCCTCTGGGCGCTAATACTGGTCTATACAGCGCAAGGTTTGCCGTTGGCGGTGTTTATCCTGTCCGAGTTCATGCGACAGGTCAGCGATGACCTGAAGAATGCCGGCCGCATCGACGGGCTGTCGGAGTACACGATCTTCTTCCGGCTGGTGCTGCCCCTCGTCCGCCCTGCCATGGCAACCGTGGCCGTGTTCAACATGATCCCGATCTGGAACGACCTCTGGTTCCCGCTGATCCTTGCCCCGGCTGAAGAAACCAAAACGCTGACGCTGGGCAGCCAGGTCTTCATCGGTCAGTTTGTGACCGATTGGAACGCGGTTCTGTCAGCGCTGTCCATGGCGATCCTGCCGGTGCTGATCCTGTACGTCATCTTCTCGCGCCAGTTGATCCGTGGCATCACTTCAGGAGCTGTCAAATGACCCGTGTTCTGATTGCAGGCCTTGGCAATATGGGGCTGAGCCACGCGCTGGCTCACCACCACCATCCCGACGCCCAGATTGTCGGATTGGTGAACCGGTCCGGCCGTGTGGATCACCCTGAGCTTGCTGGTTATCCGGCTTATTCGGACTTCGCAGCGGCGCTGGACGAAGCGAAACCGGATCTGGTGGTGGTCGCCACCTACTCGGACAGTCACGCCGACTACGCCTGCGCGGCGATGGAAGCCGGTGCGCATGTGTTCGTTGAAAAGCCTCTTGCCACCAACGTCGCTGACGCACGGCGCGTGGTTGAAACCGCCACTCGACTGAACCGCAAACTGGTCGTCGGGTATATCCTGCGCCACCACCCTTCATGGATGCGGCTGATTGCCGAGGCGCGTGATCTGGGCGGGCCTTATGTGTTCCGCCTGAACCTGAACCAGCAATCTTCGGGCGCAGAATGGGAGACGCACAAAGCGTTGATGCAGACCACCTCGCCCATCGTCGATTGCGGCGTGCACTATGTCGACGTGATGTGCCAGATCACCGACGCGCGCCCTGTCCGCGTGCATGGCATGGGCTTGCGCCTCTCCGATGAGATCGCGCCTGACATGTACAATTACGGTCAGTTTCAGGTGATCTTCGACGATGGATCGGTCGGCTGGTACGAAGCGGGCTGGGGCCCGATGATGTCCGAAACCGCGTTCTTTGTGAAAGATATCGTTTCCCCCAAAGGGTCCGTTTCGATCACGGACGGCAACAAGGGCGCTTCCGCCGATATCGATGGCCATACGAAAGTCGGCGGGCTGCTGGTCCACACGCCGGAGGGAGACCGCACAATCGAAATGCCCGATGAACCCGGCCATCAGGAGCTCTGTGACGCCGAACAGGCCTATATGCTGCGCGCCATTGCCGAAGACATCGACCTGACCCGCCATATGACCGACGCCGTACAGTCGCTCGCCATCTGTCTGGCCGCGGATGAAAGCATCCGGACCGGCCAACCCGTTTCCCTTGAGGAGCCCGCACAATGACCGCTCTGACCCTGACCAATGTAAACAAGTCCTTTGGCAATGTGCATGTCCTGAAAGACATCACGCTTGAAGTTGAAGAAGGTGAATTTGTCGTCTTCGTCGGCCCATCAGGTTGTGGCAAATCAACCTTGCTGCGTGTGATTGCAGGGCTCGAGGATGCATCCTCGGGCGAAATCAGCATCGGTGGCCATGAGGTCAACCTTGTTCCGCCCTCCAAACGCGGGATCGCGATGGTGTTCCAGAGCTATGCGCTCTACCCTCACCTCAGCGTGCGCGGAAACATGACGCTGGCGCTGAAACAGGAAAAACAGCCCAAAGCGGTGATCGAAGAACGCGTTGCCAATGCCAGCCGGATGCTGAACCTGGAGCCGTATCTGGATCGTTTTCCGTCTGAACTGTCAGGTGGCCAACGGCAGCGTGTCGCCATCGGCCGGGCGATCGTCCGCGAACCCAAGCTGTTTCTGTTTGACGAACCGCTTTCGAACCTGGACGCCGCGCTTCGCATGAACACAAGGATCGAGATCGCCAACCTGCATCGCGCTCTGGATGCATCGATGATCTACGTGACCCACGATCAGACCGAGGCCATGACGCTGGCCGACAAGATCGTCGTTCTGCGCGACGGTCGGGTCGAACAGATCGGTAGCCCGATGGAATTGTACAATAACCCGGCCAACCAGTTCGTTGCTGGCTTTCTGGGCTCACCCTCGATGAATTTCCTGCCGGAAGATCTGGTCCATGGCGAAGGGCAGAACACCATCGGCATCCGTCCCGAAGACCTGTTCCTGTCCGATGGCGGCCCCTTGGCCGCGCGCGTGAGCCACGTTGAAAAGTTGGGCGGCGATACGAATGTCATTGCAAAAGTGCATGAGCATTCGGTGACAGCCCGGTTGTTCGGCCAACATGCCATATCGGAAGGGGAAGAACTGCACCTGTCGTTCTCTCCGGATAAAGCCTATCGGTTTGACAGCGACGGAATGCGCCTGCGGTGACGCGCGGTGCCAACAAAGTGTTCGGATAACCGTCGAGTATAGCAATCGGTGCTATTCGCAACGGCCTTGTCCCATACGCATCGAAGAAGGCTACCGGGGCATTCAGTTTTTCAAGCCGCCCCAAACATTTTCACAGGATGACCAATTGTCAGATATCCTCGCCCGGGGGTTCCAGCGGTCCGCCCGGCCCGGCCAGATGACGCTCGGCCAGCCACGGATTTAAAACCAGCGCTTCATCCAGCGCTTCACGCGCCTGATCTATTCTGTGCAACCCAAGCAGTGTCAGCGCCCGGCCGCTGATCGCCGCGACATGGTTGGGCGAAAGCTCGATTGCCCGGTCAAGGTCAACCAGGGCCGCCTTGAAATTGGAACGCAGATAATTTGCGAAAGCCCGTTGATTGTAGCCTTCGGCGTAGGATGGGCAATAATCAATCAACCGATCAAATTCCTGTATCGCGCCTGACAGATCGCGACGTTGGATGCGCGCCATGCCGCGGTCCAGCATGGCTTGTGCATCTTCATCGGGCGCATCCCGCCACAACTCCCACATCAGGCCAGAAATCTCACGCGCGGCCTGTTCGCTTGGTGCCTGTTGAACCTGCGAGATCAGCAGGTCGACGTCTTCGACATGATCGGGCACTGGCGGACATTCTTCAGCGTTGGCAACCGTAGCGGCCAGTACGGCAATCAGAGGCAGGGCATGAAGTTTCATCTGCCAATGATGGTGCATCCCGGGGTTTCGTCAACCGATCCTTTCGATGGCCCCTGACAATCCGGTTTCCTTCACGGCCTCCATCGCGACAAAAGTCGATGTATTCGCCACGTGTGGCAGGGACGAGATCTTTTCCGCAAGGACCGCCCGGTATTCAGACATGGACCCTGTGCGGACTTTGAGAAGGTAGTCGAAGTTCGAGGCGATCATATGCGCCTGCTCGATCTCGGCCACCCGGCGCACCGCCGCGTTGAACTCGGCCAATGCCTTTTCTCGCGTGTCGGACATGCGTACCTCGACGAACGCGACATGATCCAGTCCAAGGCGGATAGGATCCAGCAGGGCGCGATAGCCCGTGATGATGCCTTCAGCCTCAAGCCGTTTCAGCCGCGCCTGTGTCGGCGATTTCGACAATCCGATCCGCCGCGCCAAGTCCGCGACGGATACCCGTCCGTCCTCTGCCAGAATCGTCAGAATTGACTGATCGAACCGATCAATATCCAAAAAGTCTTTTTGCATCGCACTTACCCGAAAATACGGTCTATTTACCCAAGTATTGCCAATAATCAGTCGATTGTCCCGAAATTTCGACGGTATACTCATCAAAAGCCCGGAGGAAAAATGTCACACAACCTGCGCTCTGTCATCGACAGCCAAACTTATGCCGACCAGGACACCGTACTGGAACGCCTGACCGAACAGGCAAATCTGACGGTTGCCGACCGAAACGCCATATGCGCGGCGGCGGCGCAACTGGTGCGTGATATCCGATCCAGCACATCGCCGGGCATGATGGAGGTGTTTCTGGCCGAATACGGCCTGTCCACGGATGAGGGCATCGCGCTTATGTGTCTGGCCGAAGCCCTGTTGCGCGTCCCGGATGCCGACACTATCGATGCGCTGATCGAAGACAAGATCGCACCGTCGGACTGGGGCAAGCATCTGGGCCACTCCTCGTCCTCGCTGGTCAATGCGTCGACCTGGGCGCTGATGCTGACGGGCAAAGTGCTGGATGAAGACAAGGCATCGCCCGTGGGTGTGCTGCGCAGTGCAATCAAGCGGCTGGGGGAACCGGTGATCCGAACCGCCGTCGGACGTGCGATGAAAGAAATGGGGCGTCAGTTCGTTCTGGGCGAAACCATTCAGTCGGCCATGTCGCGCGCCAAAGGGATGGAGACGAAGGGTTACACTTATTCCTATGACATGCTTGGCGAAGCCGCCCGGACCGAGGCGGATGCGGCGCGTTATCACCTGTCCTATTCCCGCGCGATCACCGCGATTTCCGATGCCTGCACCCATGACGACATCCGTGCCAACCCCGGCATTTCAGTGAAACTGTCCGCTCTGCATCCGCGCTATGAACTGGCGCAGGAGCAACGGGTGATGGATGAACTCGTTCCCCGCTTGCGCGCGCTGGCATTGCTGGCCAAAGCCGCGGGGATGGGTCTGAACGTGGACGCGGAAGAAGCAGACCGCCTGTCCTTGTCGCTGCAGGTGATCGAGGCTGTCATGTCTGAACCCGCATTGGCGGGTTGGGACGGCTTCGGCATCGTTGTTCAGGCCTACGGTCCCCGCGCCGGGCTGGTTCTGGATACGCTTTATGAAATGGCCGAACGTCACGACCGCAAACTGATGGTGCGGCTGGTAAAAGGCGCCTATTGGGATACCGAGATCAAGCGGGCTCAGGTCGAGGGCATGAACGGGTTCCCCGTCTTTACTCGCAAAGCCGCAACCGACGTCTCGTACATTGCCAACGCCCGGAAGCTTCTCGGCATGACGGACAGGATTTATCCGCAGTTTGCCACGCATAATGCCCACACCGTCAGTGCGATTCTGCATATGGCCGACGACCAGCCGTACGAGTTCCAGCGCCTGCACGGCATGGGCGAAACCCTGCACCGGATCGTCAAGGACAAAAGCAACACGCGCTGCCGTATCTACGCCCCGGTTGGCGCGCATCGCGATCTGTTGGCCTATCTGGTGCGGCGGTTGCTGGAGAACGGTGCGAACTCGTCCTTCGTGAACCAGATTGTGGATGAGGACGTCCCCCCGGAAGAAGTTGCAGCCGACCCGTTCGTATCCATTGAACACGCTGTCACGCCGCTGACCACCGGTCCCGATCTGTTCCAGCCCGAGCGAAAAAACTCGGTTGGGTTCGACCTGCATCACACGCCCACGCTGGACAGGATCGACGCCGCAAGGGACAGGTTCCGGGCCCATCACTGGTACGCACAGCCCCTGCTGTCCGACAACGCTGCGCCCAAAGCGGATGAGCCGGTTATTAACCCGGCGCAACCGATGGACAGGCCCGGAGCGGTTGCCCCCGCCAGCGCAGACGATGTCGAACTGGCCCTTGCGTCAGCGGCACCGTGGCAGGCCCCTGCTTCCGAGCGCCGGGAAACCCTGAACAGGGCAGCAGATCTTTATGAACAGAACTTCGGGGAGCTGTTTGCCCTGCTGGCACGGGAAGCCGGTAAGACCCTTCCCGACGCGGTAGCCGAGCTGCGCGAAGCCGTCGATTTCCTGCGCTATTATGCGGCCAACATTCCCGATGCCAAACCGGCCGGAACCTTTACCTGCATCAGTCCGTGGAATTTTCCGCTGGCGATTTTCTCGGGTCAGATTTCGGCGGCGCTGGCGACCGGCAACGCCGTTCTGGCCAAGCCTGCACCGCAAACACCGCTGATCGCCCATCGGGCCGTGCAATTGCTGCACGAGGCCGGTGTGCCCCGCGATGCCCTGCAATTGTTGCCGGGTGGGCCCTCGGTTGGCGCAGCTCTCACCTCTGACCCGCGGGTATCCGGTGTGGCCTTTACCGGCTCGACGGCGACGGCACTGAAAATCCGCGCCGCAATGGCAGAAAACCTGCGCCCGGGCACACCGCTGATTGCGGAAACCGGCGGTTTGAATGCGATGATGGTCGACAGCACCGCGCTTCCGGAACAGGCCGTGCAATCCATCATTGAAAGCGCGTTTCAGTCCGCTGGCCAGAGGTGCTCAGCCTTGCGCTGTCTCTATGTGCAGGAAGATATCGCCGACGACCTTCTGAAAATGCTCAAGGGTGCCATGAATGCCCTGCAATTGGACGATCCGTGGCTAATTTCGACTGACAGCGGCCCGGTGATCGATGAAACCGCGCGGCAGGGTATTGCCGACCATGTGGCCCGTGCCCGCGCCGAAGGCCGCGTATTGAAGGAAATGCCCCTTCCACCTGAAGGCACATTTGTTGCTCCGACCCTGATCGAAGTGTCAGGCATCACCGCACTGGAGCGCGAGATCTTTGGACCCGTTCTGCACGTCGCCCGCTTTAAGGCCGCCGAAATCGATCAGGTGATCGCGGATATCAACGCGACCGGCTATGGCCTGACATTTGGCCTGCACACCCGGATTGACGACCGTGTTCAACACGTGACCGAGGCGGTGCATGCCGGAAACATCTACGTAAATCGCAACCAGATCGGCGCGATTGTCGGCTCGCAACCATTTGGAGGAGAAGGGCTATCCGGCACCGGCCCCAAGGCGGGCGGGCCAAACTACATGGCGCGCTTCTGCGCGCCGGACAGACAGAAGCGCCCGGGTCAATGGGACTCAATCATGACAACGCTGCCCAAACCAGAAGGACAAGCCGCGCCAACTCGGACACGCTCCTTGCCCGGCCCGACCGGCGAATCCAACCGCCTGAGCGAAACACCCCGCGCGCCCCTGCTGTGCATGGGACCCGGTGAAGACGCCACTCAGGCACAGGCGGAGGCTGTAAAGGCCCTTGGCGGCACCGCCATCTGCGCAACCGGCAACCTGGACCTGCACCGGATCGAAAACCTGACCGGGATTTCGGGCGTGTTGTGGTGGGGTGACGAAGAAACCGCCCGGCAAATCGAACGCCTTCTGGCGCGACGGGACGGTCCGGTCCTGCCCCTGATCCCGGGCTTGCCCGACCGCGCCCGCGTGTTGGGAGAGCGACACGTCTGCGTCGATACAACCGCCGCCGGAGGAAACGCGGCCCTTTTGGGGGGTGCGGCGTAAGCATGTCTTGACGCTGGGCCGGGAAAAGCCCAGCGTCGCCCCATGTTTCCGATCCGAGATCATAACCCTTCGGGGCGCACGCCGTATGTCGTCTATATTCTGATGGCGGCCAATATCCTGATTTTCCTCAGCTATGTCGGCGTTATGGACAACGCGCGAGTGATCAACCAGCTTTACTACGACTATGCAGTCATCCCCGCGCGCATTGCGGACGGGTTCAGCTTTGAAACCCTGGTGACCTCGATGTTCTTGCACGGCGGCTGGATGCATCTGGCGGGGAACATGCTGTTTCTGTGGATCTTCGGCGACAATCTGGAAGACGAAATGGGCCACCTGCCCTTTCTGCTATTCTATGTACTGTCGGGCATCGGAGCAGGCCTGATTCATGTCCTAACGGCGCCAGACTCCATCGTGCCGACCATCGGAGCCTCTGGCGCCATTGCCGGTGTCATGGGCGGTTACCTCTTGCTGTTCCCCAAAGCGCGGGTCGATGTTCTTCTGATCCTGATCATCTATTTCCGCGTCTTCACCATTCCTGCCTTTATCATGCTGGGCATCTGGCTGGGGATGCAGTTTTTGGGAAGCCTGGCCAGCAACCCTGATGAGGGTGGTGTCGCCTACTGGGCGCATACCGGCGGCTTTGTGGTCGGATTGGTGCTGTGCATTCCGGTTTGGCTGCGCCGGGGCGGACCCGGTTTCTGGAACCGGACCCATGGCCACCCGCCCCACCCCGAACACAAGTACAAGCTGACCCAATCCCGCATTCCGAAAGTGCCTCGCAGATGACCAGAATGACAGCCACCTGCCATTGCGGCGCAGTCGAAATCGAGGCCGAGTTTCCTGAAGGCCTGTCCTCGGCCGCCCGTTGTGATTGCTCATTCTGCCTGCGGCGCGGAGCAGCGGCGGCCACTGCGACCACCGAAAGTTTGCGCGTATTAAAGGGTGCTGGGAACCTCGGCCTGTACACCTGGGGCACACACACGGCCAAGCATCACTTCTGCAAGACCTGCGGCATCTACGTGTATCACCAGCGCCGGTCCGACCCCGCCGAATGCGGCGTCAATGTGGGTTGTATCGAAGGCGGCAATCCCCGCGCGCATGGGCCAATACCTTGGAACGACGGCGTCAATCACCCGTCTGACAGATCGGAGTGATCCGGGGTGCGCCCCCCGCTCAGGAACGTGATTTCAGCGGCGGCCTTTGTCACAAGGTCTGCCAGTTCCGGCGCACGTGTTTCGTCAAACCGCACCGACGGGCCTGAGACAGATATTCCTGCGCAGGGTTCACCCCGGTCATTGTAGATCGCGGCACCGATGCAGGACATACCTTCATACCGCTCTTCCCTGTCCAGCGACCAGCCACGCCTGCGCGTCTCAAGCAAATCCAGCAACAACTGCGGTTCGGGCACGTGCGTATGCTGGGTGAAGGCGGTCAGTTCCGTGCCGCGCAGGGCTTTTTGCAGTGAAGCTTCCTTCATAGCCGCCAGAATGGCTTTGCCTGTTCCTGATGCGTACATGGGTGTTCGCGCCCCGGGCGGAAAGAAAGCGCGGATCGGGTTCGATGTTTCAACCTGCCCGACAAAGACAACCTCGGCGCCATCCGGTACGGCCAGATTTGCCGTTTCGCCACTGTCCTGCATGAGACGGCGCAAAATGGGACGGCCGATCTCCAAAACACTGTTGCGCCGCAAAAAGGATGCGCCGGTCCGGTAGGCTTCGATCCCGATCATCCATTCCTGCCGCTCATCGTCAAAAGTCACATAGCCGTGCTTTTGCAGGGTCGTCAGAATCCTGTGTGTCGTAGCCGTGGGCACATCGATTTCACGGGCCAGATCGCTGAGGGCCGCGCGTTCGAAACGGGCAACCGCGCTCAGAACGCCCAGCGCGCGGTCCAGCGATTGCATGGTCCCGGCCGAACTTTCCTTGAACAGGGATTTTGGTCTGCCGCGTGGCCGCTTTTGATTGTTCATTTCTGCTTCCTGTTCGAAGTTTTGCCTAGCCATAGATTGAATTTTTTCGGGTCATATTCCGCCTTACAAATTTGAGAAACTGAAAATCTCATAATTTCAAGGTATTACATATTTAATTGCAAAAATGAAAATATTTTTCAAGAAAATTGCAAGCTGACGCCTGCGCAGTCACAATTCTGTCAAAGCGGAGGACTCAGTCATGTCAAACCAGAATCCGGTCTTCATACCCGGCCCGACCAACATCCCCGATCGTCTGCGTCTGGCCATGCATGTTCAGACACAGGATCACCGTGCGCCGGATTTCGTCGAAACCTTTGCCCCCGTGCTGGAGGACACTAAGAAGGTGTTCGGCACCACCGAAGGCAAGATCATCACATTCCCGGCCAGCGGAACCGGAGGGTGGGAAGCGTCGATAACCAACACGCTCAGCCCTGGCGACAAGGTTCTGGTCGCGCGCTATGGCGTTTTCAGCCACCGCTGGATCGACATGTGCGAGCGGCACGGGCTGGACGTGCAGGTCATTGAATGCGCTTGGGGCAGCGGCGCGCCGGCGGATCAGTTCCAAGCCGCCCTTGCTGCGGACACGAACCACGAAATCCGCGCTGTACTGGTCACTCACAACGAAACGGCGACCGGTGTGCGCTCGGACATCGCAGCGGTTCGCAATGCTATGGAGGCGGCCGGCCATCCGGCGCTTTTGATGGTCGATTGCGTCAGCTCGCTTGCCTCGATGCCGTTCGAATTTGATCAATGGGGAGTCGATATCGCCGTGTCGGGCTCGCAAAAGGGGTTCATGCTGGCAACCGGAATGGCGATCCTTTGCGCCAGCCCCAAGGCGCTGGAAGCGATGCAATCCGCGAAACTGCCGCGCACCTTTTTTGACTTCCGCGACATGCTTGCAGCCAACGCATCCGGCGGCTTTCCATATACCCCGCCCCTGCAACTGATCTACGGTATGCGGGAAAGCCTGAAAATGTTGTTCGAAGAAGGGCTCGAAAATGTCTACGCCCGCCACTTCCGTCTGGCCGAGGGTGTTCGCCGGGCCGTGGATGCGTGGGGGTTGAAGCTGGTGGCGCAAAGCCCGGATCTGTTTTCGGATACCGTTAGCGCGGTTCATGTTCCGGATGGGTTTGACAGCAACGCGCTGACCGACCACGCCTTCAACGCCTATGGTGTCTCGTTCGGTGTTGGTCTGGGGCAATTGAACGGAAAGGCGTTCCGTATCGGGCATCTGGGATCGCTGACCGACGTTATGGTTCTGTCTGGCCTCGCCACGATCGAGATGGCCATGGCCGATCTGAACTACCCCATCAAACTGGGCAGCGGTGTTGCCGCGGCACAGGATTACTATCGCAGTGGTCCGTCCGGCCATGCTCAGGCTGCAGCGTAGGAGGCGAAGATGCTGGATCAAGTCACCGCAGCCGATCTGATCATCGCCGACATGCGCGCGGCGCGTGAGCGGATCAAACCCCATATCCGCCGCACCCCGGTCATGCGTTCGGAATATCTGGATGACCTCACCGGAGCGCAGTTGCACTTCAAATGCGAGAACTTTCAGGAAGCCGGAGCCTTCAAGGTGCGCGGTGCTTGCAACGCCGTCTTCGGGCTGAGCGACGAGAAGGCAACCAACGGCGTTTGCACGCATTCCAGTGGCAACCACGCCCTGTCCCTGTCCTATGCGGCGGGCCGGCGAGGCATTCCGTGCAACGTGGTCATGCCCCGCACTGCACCGCAGGCCAAAAAGGACGCGGTGCGCCGCTATGGCGGTACGATCACCGAATGCGAGCCGTCGACTTCGTCCCGCGAAGCAACGTTTGCCGAAGTACAGGCCCGAACCGGTGGCGAGTTCGTGCATCCCTATAACGATCCTCGCGTCATTGCGGGTCAAGCGACATGTTCGGCGGAATTGCTGGAACAGACGGATGGCGTGGATGCCGTCATTGCCCCGATCGGCGGCGGCGGCATGGTGTCGGGGACTTGCCTGACCGTCTCCAACCTGGCCCCTGAAACCGCGATTTACGCGGCTGAACCGGAACAGGCGGATGACGCATATCGCTCGTTCAAAGCCGGTCGGATCATTGCAGATGACGCGCCCAAGACGGTGGCCGACGGCCTGCTGGTGCCCCTTAAAGAAAACACATGGCATTTCGTTTCAAACCACGTGACCGACATTTTCACCGCGACCGAGGATGAGATCGTCGATGCGATGAAACTGACGTGGAAGTACCTGCGCGTGGTGATGGAACCTTCGTCGGCGGTGCCGCTGGCGACCATTCTCAAAAACCCCGAAGTGTTCCGGGGCAAACGCGTCGGGGTGATCATTACCGGCGGAAATGTGGATCTGGACAAGCTTCCCTGGCTGGCAGGGTAAGGAGGATGACAATGAACAAACCTTTGAACATGGACGAACTGGAAGTTGGCTTTGACGTCCCCGCCGCCATTGGCATGGATGAAAGCGAAATCCAGACCCCCTGCCTGATCCTGGACCTTGACGCGCTGGAGCGGAACATCCGCAAGATGGGCGACTATGCCAAGGCACACGGGATGCGCCACCGGGTGCATGGCAAGATGCACAAATCGGTGGACGTTGCCAAACTGCAGGAAGAGCTCGGCGGCGCGGTTGGCGTGTGCTGCCAGAAAGTGTCCGAGGCCGAGGTGTTTGCCCGCGGCGGCATCAAGGACATTCTGGTGTCAAATCAGGTGCGCGACCCGGCCAAGATCGACAGGCTGGCGCGACTGCCAAAATATGACGCCCACGTCATCGTCTGTGTGGATGACATCGACAACGTCGCCGATCTGTCCGCCGCGGCAGTGCGGCACGGAACGGAACTGAGTGTTTTTGTCGAAATCGACTGCGGTGCGGGGCGCTGCGGTGTGACGACAACAGCAGATGTGGTTGCGATTGCGCAAGCCGTTGATGCCGCTGACAACCTTAAGTTTCTGGGCATTCAGGCCTATCAGGGCGCAATGCAGCACATGGACAGTTTTGACGATCGCAAAGCCAAGCTCGATGTTGCAATCGCCATGGTGGCGGATGCGGTGCAGGGGCTGAAGGCCGTCGGACTGGAACCTGAACTGGTTTCGGGCGGTGGCACGGGGTCTTACTACTTCGAATCCAATTCTGGCGTTTACAATGAACTTCAGTGTGGGTCCTACGCCTTCATGGATGCCGACTATGGCCGGATCCTCGACAAGGACGGCAATCGGATCGATCAGGGGGAATGGGAGAACGCGTTCTTCATCCTGACCAGCGTGATGAGCCATGCCAAAGCCGACAAGGCGATCTGCGATGCAGGTCTCAAGGCCCAGTCAGTCGATAGCGGGCTGCCCTTTATCTATGGGCGCGACGATGTGGAATACATCAAATGCTCGGATGAACACGGGGTGATTTCCGATCCCGGCGGAGCGCTGAAGGTGAATGACAAACTGCGGCTGGTGCCCGGCCATTGCGACCCGACGGCCAACGTCCATGACTGGTATGTTGGTGTGCGCGACGGCAAGATCGAAACCCTGTGGCCGGTTTCTGCCCGTGGCAAAGCCTACTGACCGGTATCCAATCTGACATACGGGGCAGTTTATAATCTGCCCCGTTTGCTACGCTCTCCGCCAACATTCAGGAAAGGCGCAAACGATGTATATCGTTCCCGAAAAGGAAATCGGAGCCCTGATGGGCCGAAAGGAAAGCTATGCGGCTGTCGAACAGGTATTTGCCGCGATGGCGTCTGGGGATGCCTACAACTTTCCGGTTGTGCGCGAAGCCATTGGCCATGCGGATGCACTATATGGGTTCAAAGGCGGATTTGACCGGGTGGGTATGACCTTGGGACTGAAGGCCGGGGGATACTGGCCCAACAATCTGGAAACGCACGGTGTGATCAACCATCAGTCTACCGTTTTCCTGTTCGACCCGGATACCGGACGGGCCAAAGCAATGGTTGGTGGCAATCTGCTGACCGCCCTTAGAACCGCAGCGGCCTCGTCCGTGTCGATCAACCATCTGGCCCGGAAGGATGCCAAGGTGATCGGCATGGTTGGCGCAGGGCATCAGGCTGCCTTTCAACTGCGGGCGGCGCTGGAACAGCGCAAGTTTGAAAAGGTCATCGGCTGGAACCTGCATCCCGAAATGCTGTCCAATCTCGCCAAGGTTGCCGAAGACGCGGGATTGCCGTTCGAGGCCGTGGACCTGCCGGGTCTGGCCGACGCGGATGTGATCATCACCATCACGTCGTCCTTCGCGCCTTCACTCCTGTCGCAACATGTGTCGGATGGCACGCATGTCGCGTGCATGGGCACCGACACGGTTGGCAAACAGGAAGTGGAAACTGATCTGATCATTCGC
Source organism: Ruegeria sp. AB8 (assembly GCF_056542605.1). Lineage (NCBI taxonomy): Bacteria > Pseudomonadati > Pseudomonadota > Alphaproteobacteria > Rhodobacterales > Roseobacteraceae > Ruegeria > Ruegeria sp. AB8. The sequence continues at coordinate 39,461 of NZ_JBQGAB010000012.1, read as the reverse complement.
GCCAGTGTCTTCACGGACGAAGTCGCGCAGGCGGTGACGCTGGGTGAGTGCCAGCACGCGGTGGCGGCTGGGGCAAAATCCGAAAAGGACATTCGTCAGATCGGCGAGGTCATCAACGGCACGCATCCGGGGCGCACCTCGGCAGAGGAGGTCACGCTATTCGATGGTACAGGCGTGGGCCTGCAGGATTTGGCCGTCGCCAGCGCGGTGGTCGATCTGGCCATCGAAAGCGGCGTCGCCATCGAAGTCGACTTCTGAAACGAGAAACGCGCCCTGATTGGGGCGCGTCATCGAAAATTTAGCTGTGGCGGGAATGTTCCGTTATCCCCGGATCACCTTGGCGAAACTGTCAAAGATCGGCTCGTTGGCGCAAATGACTTCGCCGTCTGACAGAATTTCACCCTCAGGGTCCAGCGCCTGAACCAGCCCACCGGCTTCTTTCACGATGATGATGCCTGCGGCCAAATCCCAGGCGTTCAGGCGGCGTTCCCAAAACCCTTCGTACCGGCCAGCCGCGACATAGGCCATGTCCAGCGCAGCGGCACCCCAGCGGCGTACGCCGGCGGACACAGGCATCAGCCGGGCCAGATCCTGCAATGTCGCGGGCAGATCCGACCGCCCGCCAAACGGCAGACCCGTGGAAAACACGGATTCGATCATGCGGTGCCGGCCCGAAACCCGTATACGATGGTCATTCATCCATGCGCCTTCGCCCTTTTCGGCAAAGAACATCTCGTCCTTGGCCGCATCGTAGATCACACCGGCGACGATCTTGCCCTTGTGTTCCAGCGCGATGGAAATCGCCCAGTGCGGAAGGCCGTGCAGAAAGTTGGTTGTACCGTCCAATGGGTCCACAATCCAACGACGGGTCGGATCTTCGCCGTCGATCGAACCGCCCTCTTCCGCCAGCCAGCCATAGGTCGGACGCGCGCCCAGAAGTTCCTCTTTCAGGATCGCCTCGGCTGCAATATCGGCCTTGGAAACAAAATCTCCGGCACCCTTCATCGACACCTGCAGGTTTTCGACTTCACGAAAATCCTTGACCAAAGAACGCCCCGCCTTGCGCGCGGCCTTGATCATGATGTTGAGATTTGCACTGCCAACCATTGTGTATGGGCTCCTGTCCGGTCAAACCGCGCGTATACTGATGCATTGCGCCCTTGCCAAGAGGGTTGATGCGCATAGCAGCCTACCAAGCCGTGCATGATCCGCCGCACACGTTCAAACTCAGTTATCAGAAATTCCGCAGCGCACCAGCGTTTTGAAGGTTTGTTGTCCCGGCTGTGAACTTGAACACAGACACCTTGACAACGGTGTGTTTTTTGGAAGCTGCTCGACAGAGTTTTTTCAACCGTTAATCAGTTCAAATTTCCATTTTCCATTACCCGCATGCAATGCACGCATCTGACAAATTTTAGGAGTAGTAGTATGACGACATATCACGAGTTTCCGCGACAGGACATTGACCAGCTTGTAGAAACCGCACGTGCGCATTTTTCGGAAATGGACCTTTCGGCCGCGCCAACTAAGGAAATGATGCACGAAGCGACGCCGATGATCCTGGGTGAAACCTGCATTTCGGTCGAAGTGGAGAATGGCAAAATCTGCCTCAAAATTCCGATTGTCGACAAGAAGGTGTGCTTTCCGATCCCGCCGTCTATCCCCAATGGGACGGCCGCCAAAGCCTGCGTTAAAATCTGTACCACACTGGGCTTTCCAACCGGTGCCTGCGTGACCATCACGGCACTTGGTATCCAAGTTGTACATCAGTGTTTCGGCAAGTGTTGACAATTCTTCGGGGCCTTGTGATCGCGAGGCCCCTGCTAACAATTCCGGCATTCCCTTTCTGGCTCGAAAATCATTGCGCCTGAAGCCTGCGTGCCTTGGTCCGGGCCAGATTGACCAGTTCCTGCACAAACGGTTTTTCCAGATCTTCTGACCGGACCGCCGCGTACAATCTGCGCGTGATCCCTTCGCTGGTCAGGGGCCGGGTGACGTAATCCGAGTTGTACTTGACCTCGCGCACAACCCAGTCCGGCAGTACCGAAATACCGCGGTTTGAGGCCACCAGCAGCAGGATGACGGCTGTCAGCTCCACCTGCCGGATCGATGCAGGCTCCACACGGGCGGGTATCAGCAACTGGCTGAACACGTCCAGCCGCGTGCGTTCGACCGGATATGTGATCAGGGTCTGACCGCGAAAATCCTCGGCCTCGATAAATTCCTTTTGCGCCAGCGGATGCGCCGAAGCAGCGACAAAAACCGCGTTGTAGTCGAACAGTTCCACGAACTCGACACCCGGCAGGTCCTCGGGGTCGGAAGAAACAACCAGGTCGACCTCTTCTTTCTGCAAAGCCGGAAGCGCGTCAAAGGCCAGGCCCGGGCGAATGTCCACGTCGACATCCGCCCAGGATTTCCGGAATGATTCCAGCACCGGAAACAGCCATTCGAAACAGGCGTGGCATTCGATTGCGATATGCATGCGCCCGGTTCGCCCGTCCCGAAGCGATGAAAACTCGTGCTGGGCTGCCTCAACCTGCGGCAGGATCTGTTCGGCCAGGCGCAACAGGCGTACACCCGCCGCCGAAAGCTTCATCGGTTTCGAGCGGCGCAGGAACAGTTCAACACCGGCCTGATCCTCTAACCCCTTGATCTGATGGCTTAACGCAGACTGGGTAATGTTCAATTGATCTGCAGCCCGCGCCAGTCCACCGCAATCATGGATCGCCTTGATCGTACGAAGGTGTCGGAATTCAATGTGCATTGCTGTTCGACTCATGTTGTTCTTGAATTATATGAGTTTGTCTCACATAGCGGGACGTGGCACAAGGGATCCAGGTTGTTAAGACGAGGCCACGATGACCAAGCCAGATATCTCATTCGAGTTCTTTCCGCCGCAGACGCTCGAAGCTTCCTTTCGGTTGTGGGACACGGTTCACATTCTAGCACCGCTGGCACCACGGTTTGTCTCCGTCACTTATGGTGCAGGCGGCACCACACGCGAACTGACACGCGATGCCGTGGCGACCCTGCACAAGTCGCTGGATCTTCCGGTGGCCGCGCATCTGACCTGCGTCGATGCCTCGCGTCAGGAAACCCTGGAGATCGCCGACACGTTTGCCCGCGCGGGCGTTCAGGACATCGTTGCCCTGCGCGGTGATCCGCCCAAGGGTCAGGATCAGTTCGTTCCGCACCCGGACGGGTTTGCAAGCTCGGTCGAGCTGATTTCCGCGCTGGCCGAAACCGAGATGTTCTCGATCCGTGTGGGCGCCTATCCAGATATCCACCCAGAAGCCTCCAACGCGCAGGCGGATATCGATTGGCTCAAGGCAAAACTGGACGCGGGCGCGGAAGAGGCCCTGACACAATTCTTCTTTGAGGCCGAAACCTATTTCCGGTTCCGCGACGCGTGCGAAAAGGCCGGCATCGACAAACCCATCGTGCCCGGCATCCTGCCCATCGAGAACTGGAAGGGCGCACGGAATTTTGCCCGCCGCTGCGGAACGCGCATTCCGGCCTGGGTCGAAAACGCTTTCGAAAAGGCCGTGCGTGATGATCGCGAAGACCTGCTGGCGACGGCAATGTGCACAGAATTGTGCTCGGACTTGCTGGAGGGCGGCGTGGACAAACTGCATTTCTACACGCTGAACCGCCCCGAGCTGACCCGTGATGTCTGCTTTGCGCTGGGAATTACGCCGAAAACTGAATTGCAGAACGTCGCCTGACCCGGTTGGCACGTTCCATTCTGCCCCTGTTTGGCCACCGCCAGACAGGGGCTTTTTTCGAAAGCTCCTTTATTTCAGACGGGATGCCCCTTCCGGATGCGCCTGACGGACAATCCAAGATGGAATTGCCGCATTGTTCCCGCAACGCCTTAAATTTACCTGAAAATTTGACAAAGCCATGAAGCTGCTCAATGTGGTTTCAGTGTAGTGTTTAATGAGTGATTTGAGTATGGAGCCTGCTGACAAGATCAGGGCGCGCCAGGATGCTTTGGCACATCTCGGCCTGGACCCGTCTGCTAATTCCGATGACATCCGCGAGGCGTGGAGACATATCGCGTTTCATGCCCATCCGGACCACACCGAAGGTGACAGTTCCGGCTTTGCCAATGCCAAGGCGGCCTACGATCTGCTGCGCCGAGAGGGCATGGTTGCAAAAGGGACTGCCGGGTCAGCCGCCCGAAAGCCACGCCGTCCGAAAATTCGCAAACGGGTCATCGAACTGGACGCAACCGCAATCGACGCCTGCCGGGATATGCTGCGCAACGTCCTGTCGCAATCGAATGGATCAGATGCTGATCCGGTTTCTTCCGGAAAAGGTGCCCAGTCTGCATTGTCCGACCACATCCCCGAGGCTGTCGGGTGCAATGGTCGGCATCTGACTTATTTTGTGACCTCCTCAGTTTGCGAAGGGGCGAACCGCGTGGCCCTGCCAACAACGGTCCTGGCCGGTTGCCGGCACGCCGAAACCGAGGTTTTGAGTTTTCAGTCGAAAGAGTCAGGCGCAGGAGAGGTTGTGGTTCCTGACGCAATCATGGCCCGCAAGTTTCCCGGTGCCAAAAGTGTCAGGATCCGGTTCGAATCCGATCAGCGCACACGCGACGATTATTGCATGGCAAGTTGAGCCCTTGCCGCAAAGCCAAAGCCCGGCATCGGTGGGGAGCCGGGCTTTGGTGATTTAAACAGGTAAGGCTCAGTTTGTTATAGGGCCTTCCGAAGTGAACTTTGGGATTACACTGGTCGAGGCGGCGTCGGGTTCGATACCCGGCCAGTTGCCTTCGGCCAGATTGATGTTGCCGGGCACGTCCTCTTCCCAGAACCCGACCACAACATCGGTAATGTTGAGGTACAGCTTGTCATCCACGATGCGCCACAGGTTCGGATTGCCCGGAACCTTGCCGCCTTTGGAAACGCCATAGGCGCAATGTCCGTCATATTGCGGAGCGTAATAGGCAGGATTTTCAAGGAACTTGTCGCGGTTTTCTGCGCTTGAAAAGGCCCACGTGGCACCATTGTAATCTGCCGTGAAGTTTGCGTTGCCGCGAACGGCTTCGGGCTGAGACTGCCCGACCGGAACCTGATCCAGGCCGCGATAAGCGACAACGTCGTAGCCCGAGACGGCAAATCCGGTTCCGTCAATATACTGATCGCCGGCAAAGGCGGGCACGGCCAGGGTCAGCGCGGTGGCAAGGGACAAGGCAAAGCGTTTCATGTCATAAATCCTATTGGGTCCGGGGTTAGCAGGATCGCCCGTTTTGCGGGTCTGGTCAGAGCATAGGCAATACCCGGTCAAAACATAGCCCCGCTCGCGCCGCTGTGAGGTCGAATGAGATTTCGTGACGGGTTTTGCAGCCATTGTTACAAAACAGACCTGTTAACCGGGGTTGGACTCTGCCGATTGCAATATTAGCTGTTGGGATGTCGGACAATTCCTCCCACTTTGCTGAGAAAGGCAAGATAGAGATGAGCGAGCAACCCACCTATGAACCCCCAAAGGTCTGGACATGGGACAGCCAAAGCGGCGGACAATTCGCCAATATCAATCGCCCGATCGCAGGCGCGACCCATGACAAGGACCTTCCGGTCGGTCAGCATCCCCTGCAGCTTTATTCGCTGGCCACGCCCAACGGGGTCAAGGTCACTGTCATGCTGGAAGAACTTCTGGCGCTGGGGCACAAGGGTGCCGAATACAATGCGTGGCTGATCAATATCGGTGAAGGGGATCAGTTCGGTTCAGGATTTGTCGAGGCCAACCCGAACTCGAAGATCCCGGCCCTGTGGGACCGGTCGGGTGACAAGCCAGTGCGCGTGTTCGAAAGTGCCTCGATCCTGTTCCATCTGGCCGAGAAATTCGATGCGTTTCTGCCCAAGGAAGGGCCTGAACGCACGGAAGTCATGAGCTGGGTGTTCTGGCAGATGGGAAGCGCGCCCTATCTGGGCGGCGGGTTCGGCCATTTCTATGCTTACGCGCCAGAGAAATGGGAATATCCGATCAATCGGTTTGCAATGGAAACCAAGCGGCAACTGGACGTGTTGGACAGGGAACTGGCCAACAAGACCTATATCGCTGGCGAAGACTATACCATTGCTGATATGGCAATATGGCCGTGGTACGGGCAACTGGTTCTGGGCCGCCTATACAGCGCAGCCGAGTTCCTGGACGTCGATTCCTACAAGAACCTGATGCGTTGGGCCAAGGCGGTCGATGCGCGGCCCGCGGTACAGCGAGGCCGCATGGTCAACCGGGCCTTTGGCGAGCCGCACACGCAGTTGCACGAGCGTCACGACGCCAGCGATTTCGAAACCCGGACGCAGGACAAACTGGAACCTGCCGCCGAATAGTCTTGCCCCCTGCCGTCACGGCAGGGGACATCCGGCTACTTAATTACTTAAGAATTGGCGGCCGCTCGGGATCACTACCGGGCGCAAAGCGCCCGACATCACGCTTTTCGGGCTGCGGCAGGTCAAACCGCAGCCCGACTTTTTCCAAACTTAACGTGACTTGGTCCCCGGGCGCGAAAAAGCCGACATCCATCGCGCCAGCTTCGATTCCGGAAAATGTCAGCGCTTCGGACGCGGCTTTGGCAAGGGCCGGTTCTGCGCCTTCGACCGCCCCGACAAAACCCAGCAAATGACCAGATGCTCCGCTGGCCGATCTGGTTCCGGCCAGGAAAGCAGCCTGCGCCAACCCCACCGCCGTCGCCAGTTTGGTATCAAGCGCCGTCAGCAGTTCATCCGGAAGACCCGCCGGGGGAAGGAACTCGGCGAGTTGTTCCTGAACCTCTTGCGGGGAATGCTGAAGGGTCTCCGTCAGCCATCCCAAAGCCTCTGGCGGGATCAGCATCGAGGACGGGGCGACCTCGAGGTTGAGCCCCAGACCAATTCGCTGCCCTGCCAGCAGCGATGACAGAACCCGTCCGGACAGGGCGACATAAGGAACGGGACGACCTGCAAACCGGGCAAGCCGGTCTTCACGATCAAACGCCAGCACAAAACGTCCGTCCGCCACATCGAACACCTCGGGCGAGACGTTATCGTCCCGCGCTTCTTCCGTCAGCAGCAGGAACAGCTCAGCGTCTGCCAGCCGTTCAAAGAACTTCAGCCGGGCTGCGTCATCCTGTGGGGCAGCCTCCATCGCGGAATGGGCGGCATCCAAGGCCGTTGTCTCAGTCATTCAGAACCTCTTGCACCCTGGCGCGCAGAACCGGCAGCAGGTCTGCCTCGAACCAGGGGTTCTTTTTCAGCCATGCCGTATTGCGCCAGGACGGATGAGGCAAGGCAAAGACCTGCGGCGCGTGGTCTCGCCAGTTCCGAACCGTCTCTGTCACGGACGTACGCGTGCCCAGATGGTAGGTATGGGCATGGGCACCGACCAGAACGGTCAGCGGAACCGCTCCCAATGCTTGCATGACTCTGTCATGCCAAGTCTCGCCACAGATTGCGGGCGGCGGCAGATCGGCCTTGCGCGTATCATAGCCGGGAAAACAGAAAGCCATCGGAACGATTGAAACACGGGATCGGTCATAAAACACGCTCTCATCAATCCCCAACCAGTCGCGCAATCGGTCGCCCGAAGGGTCTGTGAAGGGACGACCTGAGTCATGCACCCGCGCGCCCGGTGCCTGTCCTGCAACAAGGATCGGCGTTCCGGGACGGAACCAGACTACCGGGCGTGGCTCATGCGCGGTTTGCGTCGCGGCAAAACGCGCTTCGCAGATCCGGCAGGACCGGATTTCCTGGGCAAGAGTGGTCATCTGGTGGCAGCAATTCCTAAGACAGGTTTCCAAACGGGCTTCGCTGAAAGATAGAGACCGCGCGCGCCTGCGCCAACTGCCGTTATATCACAAAAGCCACAGCACCTTGTGGGGCGCATTGATCATTTGTTTCACAATTCGACATAATGTAGCCAACAAGAACTCGTAAACGATGCGTTCTTTCATCGAGGAAAGACCGCAACTCCGAAGCGAAACAGGCCAGCAATGCTTGAATTCGAAAATGTCAGCAAGTCCTTCTGGACCGGCACCCGGCGCAAGGTGATCCTTGATCGTGTTTCCTTTCGGATCGAACTTGGCCGCTCGGTTGGGATACTTGCACCCAACGGAACCGGAAAAACCACGCTGATCAACATGATGGCCGGTCTGGAAAAACCCGACGAGGGGGTGATCCGCCGCGAATGCAAGGTGTCCTTCCCAATGGGGTTTACCGGAGGGGTTTCCGGCAAGATGTCGGCGCTGGAAAACTCGCGCTATATCGCAAAGATCTACGGCATGGACCCCGACTATATCGAGGCATATTGCCAATGGCTGTGCGGTCTGGGCGAATATTTCAACCAACCGCTTGCGACCTATTCATCCGGCATGCGGGCCCGGTTCACGTTTGCGCTGATGCTGGCGCTGGACTTCGACATGTACCTGATAGATGAGGGCATGCCCGCCACAACCGATGTCGAATTCAACAAGAAAGCGGGCTCGATCCTGAAAGAGAGATTGCGCACCACAACGCTTGTGATTGTGTCGCATTCTCCAACCACTCTGGAAAAATTTGCGCGTCAGGCAGCGGTTCTAGTGGACGGGCAGCTTTACATGTTTGAAACCTTGGAAGAGGCAAAACAGTTATATGACTACCAAACCCAAGGCTAGAAAATACAACTGGCGCCGAAAACGCCAAGGCGAAGGTACACCAGATGCGCGCGCAGATGCGATTTCGCGTATTCGAAGTGCGACTCAACCACCCGAAGCGGCCAACAGTAAACAGCCCGGAACTGAACTGGACGAAATCAAGCGCGAGGGGCTGACCGGGCGCCAGTTGCGCATGGCACGACGGCTGGCACAAAAGAACGGGCTGGCGGCCACGTCGGATTATGACGCGGTTCGCCTGTTGCGCAAAAAGGGGATCGACCCTTTTCAGGGCAACAACCTGCTGGATCTGGCGGCTGCGGGTAACAAGGACGAACAGGGCACGGCTCAGGTCGAGGACAAGGTAACGGTCCACCTGCCGCAAACTGTCGGAGATAAATCCCATCCCCTGCCCGGCCCGGAGTGGAGCCCGACTGAACGGCGCAACTATGAGATCAGCCAGATCCAGAAAGAGGTCGCCCGGCGTCGCAAACGGAAATTGTTTACCCTGTTTGCCCGTCTGGCCGCGTTTGTGCTGCTGCCCACATTTGTTGTGGGGTATTATTTCTATCGCGTGGCGACCCCGATGTATGCCAGCGTCTCGGCGTTTTCGATCCTGCAGGCCGACGGCGGCGGCGGTTCGATTGGGGGCCTGCTTTCCGGAACGCAGTTTGCGACAGCACAGGACTCGGTCGCGACGCAGGAGTTTCTGGAATCCAAGGATGCCCTGCAACGTCTTGAACGCGATACCGGCTTTGCTGAAGTCTTCAAGCAGGATTGGATCGACCCGGTGCAGCGGTTATCCCCCGACGCCAGCCTGGAAGAGACGTACAAACTGTACAAGCGCATGGTGACAATCGGCTACGACCCCACGGATGGAATCGTCCGGATGGAGGTTGCGGCCCCGGATCCGGATATCGCCGTTGATCTGTCGAACCGGCTGATTTCCTATGCCGAAGATACAATCAATGGCCTGACCGAACTGAAACGCGAAGACCAGATGCGGGACGCCATGAAGGGGTTTGAAACCGCCCAGGAAGAGCGGCGCAAGGCGCAAGAAAAGCTGATCGAACTGCAGCTGGAAGGCGCGGTACTTGATCCCGAAAACGTTCTGGCGGGACTACGCGGCCGGATCAACGAGATCGAGATCTTGTTGCAGGACAAGGAACTGCAGCTGGCCGCCCTTCTGGACAACCTGCGGCCCAACAAGGCCAAGGTCGATGGGGTTACCGCCGATATCGAACGGCTTGAGGCCGTACTGCAAGAACTGAATGCCGAGATGCTGGATGCCTCGGCAGGCGAAAACTCGCTGGCGCGGCTGAGTGTCAGGATTCAGATGGCACAGGCCGATCTGGCGGCGCGGGACATGATGCTGCAAACAGCCATGCAGCAAGTGGAAACAACGCGCACCGAAGCCAACCGTAAAGTTCGGTACCTGACAGTCTCGGTCAACCCCGTCCCCAGCCAGGAACCCAGCTATCCGCGCAAGTTCGAAAATACGATTTTGGCTTTCCTGTTGTTTGCTGGTATCTACCTGTTGATCTCGCTTACCGCGTCGGTCCTTCGTGAACAGGTATCCTCGTAAGACATATGAAACATGTAAAAATCTCCGACCTGACGGTTGGCAACGATCTTCCGCTGACCGTCATCGCCGGCCCCTGCCAGCTTGAAACCGCCGATCATGCCCAGATGATCGCAGGCACCATGAAAGAAGCCTGCGATGCCGCAGGCGCGCAGTACGTTTTCAAGGCCTCCTATGACAAGGCGAACCGCACCTCGTTGTCTGGCAAGCGCGGCATGGGCATTGATGCCGGGCTGAAGGTGCTGGACGACATCCGCAGCTCGATGGGCATCCCTGTACTGACGGATGTCCACACCGAGGCCCAGTGCGCAGTCGCGGCCGAGGCGGTGGATATTCTGCAAATCCCCGCCTTCTTGTGCCGACAGACCGACATGTTGCTGGCCGCTGGTGAAACCGGCAAGGCCGTCAATGTCAAAAAGGGTCAGTTCCTGGCGCCGTGGGAGATGGGCAATATCGTCGACAAGATCGAAAGCACCGGCAACCAGAACATTCTGCTGACCGAGCGCGGCACATCCTTTGGCTACAACACGTTGGTGGCCGACATGCGATCACTGCCGCAAATGGCCAAAACCGGCTATCCGGTCGTGATGGATGCCACACATTCGGTTCAACAACCCGGCGGCAAGGGCGGCTCGTCCGGCGGGCAAAGGGAATTCGCGCCGGTGATGGCCCGTGCGGCGGTTTCGTTGGGCGTCGGCGCCGTGTTCATCGAAACCCACCAGGACCCAGATACCGCGCCGTCCGACGGCCCCAATATGATTCCGCTGGACCAGATGGGACAGCTGATTGCCACATTGATGCGTTTTGATGCGCTGGCCAAAGAAAACCCCATTCAGATTTAACGATTGAGAAGAATTATGACCAAACCCACGCCTGAGGTGACCCCCAACACCTGGAGCTTTCTGCGCGATGCGATGATCAAACCCACCGGGTTCCGCGAATATGACGCCCGCTGGAAATACCCCGAGGAAATCAACCTGCCCGGCATGACCGCGCTTGGTCTGGGGCTTGGCACGCAGATGCGCAGACGCGGGATTGAACCGGTAATCGCAGTGGGCAACGATTACCGCGACTATTCTCTGGCGATCAAGAACGCGCTGATCCTGGGGCTGATGCAGGCGGGTATTCAGGTCAAGGATATCGGCCCGGCCCTCAGCCCGATGGCTTATTTCGCGCAATTTCATCTGGACGTGCCTGCCGTGGCGATGGTCACGGCCAGCCACAACCCGAACGGCTGGACCGGCGTCAAGATGGGCTTTGACCGCCCCCTGACCCATGGTCCGGATGAGATGTCCGAGCTGCGCGATATCGTCCTGAATGGCGAAGGTATCCCGCATGAAGGCGGATCTTATGAATTCGTCGATGGCGTGAAAGAGGCGTATATCGATGATCTGGTTGGCGATTTCAGAATGTCCCGCCCGCTGAAAGTTGTATGCGCCACAGGAAACGGGACGGCATCGGCCTTTGCCCCTGAAATATTCGAGCGGATGGGCGTCGAGGTCGTGCCTAGCCACAATCGGCTGGATTACACCTTCCCGAACTACAACCCCAATCCCGAAGCCATGGAGATGTTGCACGACATGTCCGACACTGTGAAATCCAGCGGCGCCGATCTGGCGCTTGGTTTTGACGGGGATGGCGATCGATGCGGTGTGGTCGATGACGAGGGTGAGGAGATTTTCGCCGATAAGGTCGGCGTCATCATGGCACGCGATCTGGCCAAGCTATATCCCAATTCGACCTTCGTGGCCGACGTGAAGTCCACGGGTCTGTTCGCCAGTGATCCAGAGCTTCGGGCGCATGGCGTAAAGGCGGATTACTGGAAGACCGGCCACAGCCACATGAAGCGCCGCGTGAAAGAGATCAACGCCCTGGCCGGGTTCGAGAAATCGGGCCATTACTTTCTGGCTGAACCAATCGGTCGCGGCTACGACTGCGGCATGCGCGTCGCGGTCGAGATCTGCAAGCTGATGGACCGCAATCCTGATCAGAGCATGTCTGACCTGCGCAAGGCGCTGCCAAAAACGTGGTCGACGCCGACCATGTCACCCTATGCAGCAGACACCGAAAAATACGATATCCTGAACCGCCTTGTCGACAAACTGGTCGCCAAGGCCGACGCTGGCGAAAGCTTTGCCGGACGTGCGATCAAAGAGGTCGTTACCGTCAACGGTGCCCGTGTCATTCTGGACAACGGCAGCTGGGGTCTGGTACGCGCATCGTCCAACACGCCCAACCTTGTTGTGGTTTGCGAAAGCAGTGAAAGCGAAGGCGAAATGCGCGCCATATTTTCGGATATCGACGCGGTCATCCGTACTGAACCGGGCGTCGGCGATTACGATCAGACCATCTGATGTATCAACCGGGGCGCGGATCGCGCCCCGGGTTTTTCTGACCTGGCCGTCATTTCAGTCCGCGCCCAGCAGTTTCAGCAGACCTTTTTTTGCCTCTTCCTCAAGCTTGTTCTTGATGGCATCTTCGATCTGGTCACTGTCCGTAATCGTTGTGTCCAGTTCGCCGCCGACTTTTTCAAAGACCTTCTGCTTGGCGTCATCTTCAAGCTTTTTGAGTTCTGCATCAGCCGCGGCCTCGATCACCTTGCTCAGGTCCGGCCGGATCGAGGGGTTGCTCCAAGGCCCCTGTATCCGCACCGGCACGGCGATGCCCTGACCCGAATTTGCCCGCAATGCGACCGGGGTGAACAGGTAATCGATGTCCCGGGCACCCAGCCCGACACGGCCTTTTCCATCCGCCCGGTAGTTATCCAACAGCATCAGCAGATCGTTGTTGGTCAGCGTGCCCTGATCCATCGTGAACGTGGCCGACAAGCTGTTGAACACCGTTGTGCCGCCCGTGCCCTGCCCCCGGCCCATCAGACGGTCGAGATCGATACCTGCGATTACCCCTCTGCCGACATTGACGCCCCCTTTTCCGCTGAGGGATCGCATGATCTGGTCTTCGGTTTGCCCGACGCCCAGAAACTCGAGCGTTCCCGATCCGGTGCCCGAAAGCCGTTCTATCCCGGCCAGCGTTGAGAGCATCTGCTTCAGGTCAATCCCGTCAGCCCTAAGGTTGCCGCCCACCGACAGCCCGTTCTGGTTGTTGACCACCATCTGCCCGTTCAACTGTCCTGAGAACAAGGTGGCCGGGTGCATTTGAAACACAGCCCGCGCCCGATCAAGGCTCATGGTCAGATCGCTTTGGCCGAATGTCATTCCAGGAACCGCAATTGAGGTGGCCGTCAGGCGGATATTGCCGTTGGCCAAAGCCAGGGCTGATGCATCAATCGGGTCTTTGGACCAACCCGTGTCAGGCGCAGATGCACTGGATGCTCCACCACCGGTGGAGGCATCGGTGCCAGCAATCTGAGACAGATCCAGATCACCCGCGCCCAGCCGGGCCGTGATCTGAGGCGTATCGGAAATGACAATGTCCGCCTCGCCAGTCAGGCGGTTGTTGTCCAGAATTGCGGTCATATCCCGCAAGGCGACCCGGCCGTCGCTGGTATAGGTCATCTGACCGGATACATTCGCCACACGCCCAAGCCCCTGCGGCACATAAGTTCCGGCCTGCCCGAAGGCCGCCAGCATTTTCTCGGTGTTTGACGATTGGACCTCAAGCTGGCCGTCCATTTCCCCGGCCAGGTTGACCCGTCCGTCAAACCCGATCTGACCACCCGGCGCCGCAAGCAGCAATTCCAACGCGGTCACGTCTCCGGACGAAAATGCGGGTAGGTCGGGTATTTTCAGATCGACCTTCACGGTGCCGCCGGGCACCGCCATGCTGGCCTCCATCACCATTGGAGCGGTGACTTCGGGCCAACTGGCCGACAAATCGACATTCGCGAAATCCATCGTTGTGACACCGTTTTCGATGTAGATCAGCCGCACACGGGTCAGTTCCAGAAACTCCAGCGTGACCGTGCCAGCTTCGGCATCCGGCGCAGATCCCCCGGGATCGCCACCCGAAGTGGCAGCCGTCGCAGTGCCAAGTTCCCAGTTTGCGCGCCCATCCGACACTTCCAGTCGAAGAACCGGGTTTTCTGCCACGACCCGTTTGATCCTTATGTCACCGGACAACAACGCCGCTGCGTCGACACCGACCATCAGACGTTCCGCGCTCAGCATTGGTTCTGGCCCGGCCCATGCAGCGTTACCAAACGTGACGGGCCCGGTTTCCATTCCCAGAACCGGCCAGAAGGACAGGTTCACGTCTCCGGACAGGTTCAGGTCGCGACCTGTCTGCGCCCGAACCTGCTCGGCCAGAATCGATCCCAGTTTTTCGCCCGGCATCAGCAACAACGCGCCAATCACCAGCCCGATTACGGCAACGAATACGAACAGGATCCGCAACAACCACTTCATCTTTCTGCTCTCCGCCTTTTTGGCTTTTCTTTGCTTGGGATCATTCAAATCAAAAGCGGGATTTGCAAGGGGAAGCGTTCCCCACTATATGCCGCGCCATGAGCACGAACCCGCCAAACCTCCGCCCCGACCTGGCACCTGCCGCCCGGATCACCGATACGCTCCGTCCGAACCAGCCGACCATCGGTATGGTGTCCTTGGGCTGCCCCAAGGCTTTGGTCGATAGCGAGCGTATCCTGACCCGTCTGCGTGCCGAAGGGTACGGCATTTCGCCCGACTATTCAGGGGCCGATGCCGTCATCGTGAACACATGCGGGTTCCTGGACAGCGCCAAGGCAGAATCGCTGGATGCAATCGGCGAAGCGTTGGTGGAAAACGGCAAGGTCATCGTGACGGGCTGCCTAGGCGCGGAACCGGACTACATCCGCGAGCATCACCCGCGGATCATGGCCGTTACCGGCCCACATCAATACGAACAGGTGCTGGATGCCGTGCATTCGGCAGTTCCGCCCGATCCGGACCCGTTCGTCGACCTGCTGCCAGCCTCGGGCGTCAAACTGACACCACGCCACTACAGCTATCTGAAGATTTCGGAAGGCTGTAACCACAAATGCAAATTCTGCATCATCCCTGACATGCGCGGGAAACTGGCAAGCCGCCCAGCCCATGCGGTGCTGCGCGAGGCGGAAAAGCTGGTTGAAAGCGGTGTGCGCGAGTTGCTGGTAATCTCGCAGGACACCTCGGCCTATGGGCTGGATCGCAAATACGACGTCAACCCGTGGAAAGACCGCGAGGTACGCAGCCACATCACCGATCTGGCGCGCGAGTTGGGACAGTTGGACGCCTGGGTGCGGCTGCATTACGTCTATCCCTACCCGCATGTGCGCGAACTGATCCCGTTGATGGCGGAT
Source organism: Ruegeria sp. AB8 (assembly GCF_056542605.1). Lineage (NCBI taxonomy): Bacteria > Pseudomonadati > Pseudomonadota > Alphaproteobacteria > Rhodobacterales > Roseobacteraceae > Ruegeria > Ruegeria sp. AB8. The sequence goes on along the minus strand of NZ_JBQGAB010000012.1, from coordinate 23,987 downwards.
GCTGGCTGCAATGTTCTGCCCTATCTGGACATCCCCTTTCAGCACGCCCATCCGGATGTTCTGAAACGCATGGCCCGCCCGGCCGCCGCAGCCAAAACACTGGAAGAAATCGCCGCATGGCGCGCGACCTGCCCCGACATCACCCTGCGTTCGACCTTTATCGTGGGTTATCCGGGCGAGACAGATGCCGAATTCCAGACCCTGCTGGACTGGATGGACGAAGCGAAACTGGATCGCGTTGGCTGCTTTCAATACGAAAACGTAGACGGTGCCCGGTCCAACGACCTGCCGGATCACGTTCCTGCTGACGTCAAACAGGACCGTTGGGAGCGGTTCATGGAAAAGGCACAGGCAATTTCAGAGGCCAAGCTGGCGGCCAAGGTTGGTCAGACGATTGAGGTCATCGTCGACGAAGTCGACGAAGACGCCGCCACATGCCGCACGAAGGCAGACGCGCCCGAGATCGACGGCAACCTGTTCATTGACGAAAACTTCGAATCCCTGAAACCGGGCGACATCGTTTCTGTCGAGGTCGACGAGGCCGGAGAGTATGATTTGTGGGGAAAACTGGCCTGACCAAAAGACGTCAATCGCCGTGACGACCGGCAATTGGGACATTCAGATCAGGGCGCGGATTTGCAGGCGGCCCTGAACAGGACCGCCTGCGAAAGGCTTATTGGGAAACTGGATTACAGACAGTCTGACCCGCTTCGGTTGTGGCCAGTTCATAGCCTGCCGGACAGCTCGGAGAACCGTATTTGTCATAGTCAGGCTGGATATAGACCGGGGCCGGCTCTTCCTGCTGAGAGCAGGCGGTCAGAATAAGGGCAAACGCACCTACGGCTGCGAGTTTCAGTTTCATGTCCGTCAATCCTCTATTACTTTTCTGATATTGCCCGGTTTTTCGGGCCAATCTCAGAATAAGAGTTGGCGGGCGTTCTGGCAACTAAACAGATCACAAATTCGTTATTTCGGGCAGAGTTACGCTGGTAAAGGCGACCACGAGCGCTGAAAATTCCACAACCGCTACCCTTTTCAGGCCTATGTTCTAAACTATTGAAGTGACATCAGCCAACAACGGAGCAGCCAAATGGCCGACAGCCCGATCATTGCCCAGAAAGGCCCTTATCCGGTCGAAGTGACCGAAGGGAAAAGCTATTTCTGGTGCGCCTGCGGTACGTCCAAGAAACAACCTTTTTGCGACGGATCTCACAAAGGAACCGGGCTGGAGCCGGTGAAATACACTGCCGAAGCAACAAAGAAGGTGTTCTTCTGCGGCTGTAAGCAGACATCGAAACCGCCATTGTGCGACGGCTCACATTCGCGTCTTTGAAGACTTTCTAAGCGCCTCAAGAGCAGAGGCGTTTGCGCAGAAATCAGGCGCCTTTTCCGGTGGTGACTGCTGCGTTGCCAGCCATAACTCACATTTGCTGCTACAATCCGCTGCCCGGCACCGAGTAACGATTTCGGCAAATCCGTGGGGCGACAGTTTCCCTTCGGCCATCGCATCCGAGAACGAAACCCCGATGATCCGTGCGGTCGATCGGGTAAGCCAGAAATGCTTGTCGATATCTCCCAGTCTGTCCGAAGCCATCACTTGCATCCTTTTTGCCGGGCTTTCAGCACCGCAAACTGAGCCTTGTTCATACAGATTTCAGGGGCGTTGGACGCGTCTTCGCAGCGGTCCAACCATTCAGGACAGGCACTGGCCCAGTTACAGCCCCGGCATCGCTGCACCATGTTGCTCCAGTCCCGTTGGGTTAGGTGCCCGCCCTTATGCGCTGCGGCGATGTCTACGCCGGTCGCCTGCCCCATGCGCAGGACCAGTCGAAGATGGGTCATGATGTGTCCCAGTGGTGACATGGTACATCCGGCCGCTCAGGGTTTCAGTTTGTTCAGCAACTCCTGATTTCGGCAGTATTCCGGCGTCTGGCTTGTGGCTACCACTTTGGTCAGGAAGTTCTCGCAATGGCCGGGATTGGGGCAATCGGTGCAGCGCAGAACGGCATCGGAAATCGCGTCGATCGAAACCTGGCCAGCGATGGCGGCTTCTTCCAGATCAACTCCGACTGTCGTGGCCATCTGGTCCAGAAGACCGGCATGGCGTCGCAATGTGTTACGGCTGAGCATCACGCATCCTTTCCCGTTCGCGTTACAAGAAAGGATATCGCACCCGGTCGCGTCAGCCTTTGACTCAGGTCAAGGTGCCGCCGCCTGATGATCCAGATAGGCGCGCGTCGCATCCTGCACGCGCCGAAAGCGGTCGCCCCCCAGTTTTTTCCCGCCGTACCAGCGCGTTACTACGATCAGATGGCTTTCCAGACCTGCCCGCTCCATCATTCGCAGGATCACCATTCCGGCCCCGCTTTCGCCGTCATCCGCTTTGAGCGCACCGGTCGGCAGTACCGCAGCCCAGGTATTGTGCGTGGCTTTCGCATAGCTCTTGTCAGATTTCAGCTCACTCAAAACCGCATCGATTTCATCCCGGGTCTTAACTGGCGCACCGGATACCGCATATTTCGAACCGCGATCTGTCAGGATCACGCCCATCCGGACAAGCGATGTCATGGGGTCAGCCCCAGTTGCCGGGCGGTTTCCTGAACTATCTGCACACGCTGCGCGTTAGGTGGATGGGTGCCAAGAAACTTGTCACCCGGATCAGGAATGCGATTGAAATACACTGCCCCTACCAAGGGGTTGTATCCCGCCCTATAGGTAATGACGGTGCCCAGTTGATCGGCCTCAAGCTCGAAATCCTTCACATAGGCCTGCACACCGACCTGTGCCCCCAGTTTCTGCCAAGCTTCGACATCAGCGTCATCTCCTCCGTCGAGGCGCGCGAGGTCACCGAAAATCACCGCGCTTTCCTGCGAATTGTTCGACTGCCTGGCAAGGTGACCCAAAACGTGATGCGCGGCCTCGTGCCCCATGACAAACGCCAGTTCGTCGGCGTTCTTTGCTGAATTGATCATGGTCTGTGTGAAAATGATCACCGGTTGCCCGTCATCATCCAATGTCTGAAACGCGTTTTCTGGGGCCCGTGGGTTCAGATCAACCATGATCGTAAAGTCGCAGTTCCGGTTGCCCGACTGTCGCAAGCATTCAGTGCGCGCCGCTTTGCCGACTGCTCGGCTGATTTCGCGGAACTCTGCGGACGAGACCTGAGAACCCGGGCTTTCACTGTCCCAATCCTCGGCAGGCAAAACGCGCAAAGTACCGGCATCGCAGGCCGCCAACAGAACAGAAACCAGCAAAAATGTCAGGCGGCGCATCAGTAATCCTTTGGACCGGTCATACCGTATCGCAACCATAGCGTGCCACGCCGGGAACGGCCACGTCTGATTGGCAGTCAATGGGTTGCATTACCTGCGTTGGCCCTGCACTTTGCTTTTATGTTTTCGATTGAGCATGAATTCGACTCGACAGTCATTACCCTGGTGGACGAAGGCGAAAAGCCTTTGAACGAAGATGTCGTTATCAACAGTTTCGCAGAATGTGTGACGCTTGAACAATTGGATCCGCGCACGGACCAGGTTCAGAAAATTACCCTGTCACCCGAACAGGTGCGCGACTTGGCGGCGGCGCTGGACCTGCCCGAGGGGGTCTATCAGATACGCGAAACGCCACCTCAGGGATCATAGACAAAGGTTTTGTCACGAGCGGTCTGACCGTGCTTCAGGATCAAGACAGACGCCGAAATCCCCATGGAGCGTGCCAAAAGATTCCGAACCGCCTTGTTTGCCCTTCCGTCTTCAGGTGCGGCGGTGACACAGACACGCAGAGTGGTGCCGTCCACCGCAATGCTGTCACGCGCTGCTTTTGGAGTAACCCTGACCGAAATCTGTTTGCCCGGCACCACATGTGCGCTCAGATCCGGTAAATATCGCAGTTTTGCTTTGACCATCCTGCTTCCCTGTTCGCAACACCCTTGCATGAACGGGGACAGAGTGAAATTGATCTGACACCAAAACAGCTTGCCCTTGAATCAGAGGCAGTGCCACCCAAGATACAAACTGCCTATGTAAAGGAAGTTAACATATGCCTCTCAAGAATCCGGCTGCTCTGGAGTTTCTGCAAATCCGCCGCTCACGTCCGGCCAAAACGCTGATCGCGCCAGCCCCCACACGGGAAGAACTGATGCCACTGCTTACGGCAGCAGCTCGCAGTCCGGATCATGGCAAGCTCGAGCCCTGGCGTTTTCTTGTGCTGGAAAAAGGGGCGATGGCCCGTCTTTCGGAGCTGACCGGGGACTGCGGCGCTCGACTAGGGAAATCGCCTGAAGATATTTCCAAGGCCCGCAGCCAGTTCGACATGGGTCATCTGGCCGTAGCGGTAATCGAGGTTCAGAAACCATCGGAAAAAATTCCCGCCATCGAGCAGACCTATTCCGCCGGAGCGGTCTGTCTGGCGCTTTTGAACGCGGCGCTAGCCGCCGGCTGGGGCGCGAACTGGCTGTCAGGCTGGCAAGTCCATGACCGCAAGTTCTGCAAGGACGCTCTGGGCCTGGCCGATCACGAGCGTGTAGCGGGCCTGATTCACATCGCGACCGAAGGAGCGGAACCACCGGAACGCCCGCGCCCGGATGTGACCGCGCTGACGCAATGGGTTGTTGAATGATTATCTTTCAGTCGTTCTTTCTGGCGCTCGGCCAGATCGGAGATCCGAGATTCCGCAAGGTCCTGCTGCTGGGCGTCGGCTTGACTTTCGCATTGCTGGTCGTGGCTTATGCCGGTTTCCTGTGGCTTATCAATGCGCTTGTCGGCGACCAGGCCACTTTACCCTTGCTGGGTGAGGTCACGTGGCTGAACGATCTGCTCAGTGTCTCCTCGCTGCTGTTGATGATGGTACTGTCCGTGTTTCTGATGGTGCCCGTCGCCTCGGCCATCACGTCGATGTTTCTGGATGAGGTCGCGCAGGCCGTCGAGGACAGGCACTATCCCAATCTGCCACCGGTTGCAGGAATTCCGGTCACCGAGGCGTTGAAGGATACAGTGAACTTTTTGGGCGTTCTGATCGCGGCCAACCTGCTGGCGCTGGTTCTTTACGTGATCTTCACGCCGCTTGCCCCGTTTATCTTCTGGGCGCTGAACGGATTCCTGTTGGGGCGTGAATACTTCACTCTGGCAGCGATGCGCCGACTGGGCCGCGATGGCGCGCGCAAGCTGCGCGCCAGGCATTCCGCAACCATCTGGATAGCCGGCACGTTGATGGCAATTCCGCTGTCAGTGCCGCTTGTAAACCTGCTGATCCCCATTATCGGAGCAGCCACGTTCACGCATATCTACCATCAACTGTCAGCCACGGACTTGTAAGGGCTATCCCTGCCGGTCAAGCTGGTTCAGCCAGTCGAAATCCTGCACCGAGATCACGCCGGACACGATGATACCGGCGATGATGGCCCACAGGACGGCCGAGATTCCGGTGGTGATCCACATCTTTTTCTTCATGTGATGCACTTCCGGAGCACCCGCATGGGTGCCCGGAACGATCTCGCCCAGATCGCCCTGAGTTTTGATACGGATGGGCAACACCACCAGCAAGGTCATGAACCAGATGACCGCAAACAAAACAATCGCTGCCGTGATCGTCATATCAGACCCTCCGAGGCTGTGGTCAGACCTGCTCGAGTTCGACCAGACATCCGTTGAAATCCTTGGGGTGCAGGAACAGAACAGGTTTCCCGTGGGCACCGATCTTGGGCTCTCCTGATCCCAGGACACGGGCGCCGGTTTCCTTCAGGTGGTCACGAGCGGCAATGATATCTTCGACCTCGTAACACACATGGTGAATGCCGCCCGCAGGGTTCTTTTCCAGAAACCCGTTGATCGGGCTGTTGTCGCCCAGCGGATAGAGCAGTTCGATCTTGGTGTTCGGCAACTCGATGAAAACGACGGTTACACCGTGGTCCGGCTCATCCTGAGGCGCGCCAACCTTTGCGCCCAGCGCGTTGCTGTATTGCGCGGATGCGGCTTCGAGGTCCGGAACGGCGATGGCGACGTGGTTCAAACGTCCGATCATTGTGCTCTCCTGTCGTTTCTGCGTTGCAGCGTTTATGGGCGCAGACGATCAAAAGGGCAAGGCGCGACGGCCCCGCCCAGTTATTGCCTTTAGGCGTCAGACACCCAGACACCAGCGCATGACCGCCTTTTGCGCGTGAAGACGGTTTTCGGCCTCATCAAAAATGACCGAGTTCGGGCCATCCATAACCTCGGACGTGGCTTCCTCTTCCCGGTGCGCCGGCAGGCAATGCATGAACAACGCGTCGGGTTTGGCGTGGGCCATCAGTTCGGCATTGACCTGATAGGGGCGCAGCAGGTTGTGACGGCGTTCCTTGGCAGACTGGGAATCGTGCATCGAGACCCAGGTGTCGGCGACCACCAGATCGGCACCTTCAACCGCTTTGTAGGGATCACGTTCGACCACGATCTTCGAGCCCTTTTGGCGGGCAAAGCCCATGAACTCTTCTTCCGGATCGAATTGAGCGGGTCCCGTGAACGTCAGATCGAAGCCGAACTGGCCTGCAGCATGCAGGAACGAAGCACACACATTGTTGCCGTCGCCTGTCCAGACCACCTTTTTGCCAGCGATGGGGCCGCGGTGTTCTTCAAACGTCAAGACGTCCGCCATGATCTGGCAGGGATGGGTGCGGTCAGTCAGACCGTTAATGACGGGGACATCCGAGTATTCGGCCATTTCGGTCAGGATGGTTTCGTCAAAGGTCCGGATCATGATCATGTCCACGTAGCGCGATAGCACACGGGCGGTGTCGGCGATGGTTTCTCCATGGCCCAATTGCATATCCTTGCCGGACAGAACCATGGTCTGCCCGCCCATCTGGCGCACGCCCACATCAAACGACACGCGGGTTCGGGTCGAAGGCTTTTCGAAGATCAGCGCGACCATGCGATCCTTGAGCGGCTGTTCATCGTCATGAGCCGCCTTGGGGCGGCCGAGGCGCGCCTTCTTCATGGCGTCGGCTTGATCGATCATGCTGCGCAGGGCTGCCGCATCGGTTTTATGGATGTCGAGAAAATGGTTCATTTCATTTCGCTTTTGGCTGTCGGACGCCGGGGGCCAGCCCCCGGACCCCCGGAGTATTTGGGAAAAGATGAAGATCAGGCGGTTGCGAGACTGGCTTCGACCTGTCGGGCGGCTTTTTCCAGGCGGATCATGGCCTGCGCGATATCGTCCTCGGTCAGCGTGAGCGGTGGCAGGAGGCGAATGACGTTATCGGCAGCGGGTACGGTGATGACCGCGTTGTCATAGCCGGCATTCACCACGTCGGTGTTTGTCGGCTTGCATTTGAGGCCCAGCATCAGACCGGCACCGCGCACTTCTTCGAACACGTCAGGATGATTGGCGATCAGGCTTTCGAGTTTCTGGCGCAGCAGGCCGGCCTTGCGATTCACGCCTTCGAGGAAGGCCGGTGTGGCGACCTGATCGATCACTGCACAGCCTACCGCGCAACCCAGCGGGTTGCCGCCATAGGTGGACCCATGTGTGCCCGCTGTCATGCCGTTCGCCGCATCCTCGGTTGCCAGCACGGCACCCAGCGGGAAGCCCCCTCCTATACCCTTGGCAACCAACATGATATCAGGCGTAATACCCGCCCATTCATGAGCAAAGAGCTTTCCGGTACGGCCGACACCGCATTGCACTTCGTCCAGGATCAGCAGGATTCCGTTATCGTTGCAGATCTGGCGCAGCGCCTTGAGCTCCGCATCCGGAACCGGGCGAATGCCCCCTTCGCCCTGAACGGGTTCGATCATGATCGCGGCTGTATGTTCGGTGATGGCGTTTGTGACACCGTCCAGATCGCCGAAGGCTACATGAACGAAACCGGGCAGCAGCGGACCGAAGCCCTTGGTCATCTTCTCGGACCCTGCGGCGGCAATACCTGCCGAGGAACGCCCGTGAAAAGATCCCTCGAAGGTAATGATCTCGATCCGGTCCGGCTGATCTTTGTCATAGAAGTGCTTCCGAGCCATCTTGACGGCCAGTTCACAGGCTTCGGTACCGGAATTGGTGAAGAATACGGTATCCGCGAATGTGTGTTCGACCAGTTTGTCGGCCAGCGCCTGCTGTTGAGGGATCTGGTACAGGTTCGAAACATGCCACAACGCGTGCGCCTGATCCGTCAGAGCCGCAACCAGTGCCGGATGCGCGTGCCCCAGCGCGTTCACCGCGATCCCGGCGCCGAGGTCCAGAAAACGTCGGCCGTCCGCCTCGGTCAGCCAGGCACCTTCGCCTTTCACGAATGAAAGCGGTGCGCGATTGTAGGTCGGCAGAACGGACGGGATCATCGGATCATCCTTTTCAGATTGGTTAAGCCCCGTGAGTGATACACGAAGGCCGGTTTCGTCAACTGATTTGGTGGAGATTGCGCTGATTTGAACAGCACAAAGAATCAACAGGGCCGGTTACGCCGTCAGGCGTCGGCGTCGGAGGCGCAGGATATGTGCGTGTTTGATCATGCGGGCCGTATAGCGGGACCTTCGGTTTCTGAAAACCCCGAAATTGAGTGGACCGCATAATTTCACTCTGACACAAGCATTTGGCACTTGTCATTTCGCCCTGCGTCGCGCACCGCTGAACCATGACCCCGGCGCGCCAGAACCCTGCCCTTGCGGCTTTTCTCATCTTTGTTGCAAGCGCGCTGATCGCGGGCACAACACTGCTGGCCAAGGCGCTGGGCACCGATACGCTTGGTCCGGCGCTTCATCCGATGCAGATCAGCCATGGGCGGTTTCTGTTTGCCTTTGTCGTGATCATCAGCGCGGTCGTCGCGCTGTGTCCGAATCTGCGGCGACCGCATTGGGGGCTGCATGTCGGGCGGACCAGCTTTGGCTGGTTGGGGGTCACGCTGATGTTGCCTCGGTCGCGTATATTCCAATAGCGGATGCGACTGCGATTTCCTTCCTGAACCCCGTCTTTGCGATGATGCTCGCCATCCCACTTCTGAAAGAGTCGGTCGGTCCCTGGCGCTGGCTGGCGGCAGCGGTGGCCCTGACAGGCGCGCTGATCCTGTTGCGCCCCACGCCGGCCAGTTTTCAGCCCGCAGCGCTTTTGGCGCTGACGGCGGCTGCGGTGATCGGGATGGAGCTGATATTTATCAAGAAACTCTCGGGTCGTGAAATTCCGATCCAGATTCTGCTGGTGAACAACTCTATCGGGCTGGGCATCGCAACGGTTGCAGTAGTTGCGGTTTGGCAGCCGCCCACCCCTGCACAATGGGTCGCTCTGGCGGGGATCGGTGGGCTCATGGCCTGTGCGCAGGCCTGTTTTGTCAACGGTATGGCCAGGGCTGACGCCTCATTCGTGGTGCCGATCAGCTACGCGACCCTGATCTTTGCCGCCCTGTACGATTTTGCTGTTTTTGGCGTGATTCCGGATGCGGTCAGCTTGGCAGGCTCGGCCATCATCCTGACCGGCGCCCTGATTCTGGTCTGGCGCGAGGCTCGCGCGCGGCAATAAAAATATCCGGAAACTGCCAACGTTTTTGGCCCGAGGGCGACCTCGGTGTCGCAAATCTTCACGACACCTGATCCGAGACCCGCATTCTGGTCGAAGTTGTTTGTTGTTTAGAGAGATTACGCGATGCACGAACGCCGAATCCCGGAATGGGTCCGCCATGTTCCTGCCCCGTCGGTTCGCGAGTTCGGACTGCTTGCGGGTTTTGAGGCGATTGTTCGCGGCATTCTGATTTCGGTCTTTCCGCTGGTGATGTATCGCGCGCTGGGCGACGCGTCTTCGGTTTCCGTTGTGTATTTTCTGGTGGGGATCGTGTCACTGACGGCCGGTCTGATGGTGCCATTCATCATTCGCTTCATTCCGCGGCGCTGGGCGTACACCATCGGCTGCGTGATGTTCATGGTAAGCGCTGTTCTGGCCATCAAGGGCAGCCCGACCGCCGTGGTGACTGCCTTGGCCATAAACACGGTGGCGACAGTTGTGACATTTGTCTGCTTCAACGCTTACGTGCTGGATTACATCAGCAAAATCGAACTTGGACGCTGTGAAACCAGCCGCATGTTTTACAGCGCGCTGGGCTGGACTGGCGGACCGATGGCCGGCGTATTGCTGATGGAACTATGGGCACCAGCGCCTTTCGTGATCAGCGCGGTCGCCTCTTTTGGCATGCTGATCCTGTTCTGGAGCATGCGCCTGGGCAATGGCAAACTGATCACCAAAGCACGCGGACCGGCAACGAATCCACTGGCGTTTCTGCCTCGTTTCTTCTCCCAGCCCCGGCTGGTGGCCGGATATCTGTTTGCGATGATCCGCTCGTGCGGCTGGTGGATCTATGTGGTCTACCTGCCAATCTTTGCCATTCAGAACGGGCTGGGTGAACAGCTTGGCGGCATTCTGCTGTCGGGAACCAATGCAATGCTGTTTGTCGCCCCATTGATTCTGCGCTGGGTCCAGGCGCGGTCTTTGCGGGCTGCGGTTCGGACGGGTTTTGCCGCCTGTGGGGTCTGTTTCGTCATCGCCGGGGCGGTGGCGGGATGGCCCACCGTGTCGGTTGCGGCGCTGGTTTTGGGGTCGGTCTGGCTGATCGTGCTGGATATCTGCGCCGGGTTGCCATTTCTGATGGCCGTGAAACCGTCGGAGCGGACCGAGATGTCTGCTATCTATTCCAGCTATCGGGACGTATCGGGCATTCTGACGCCGGGCGTGGCCTCACTGGTACTTCTGGCTACGCCGGTTGCAGGCGTGTTTGCGGCCGGCGGCGGTGCCCTGTTTGGGGCATGGGCGGTAGCTGCACGGTTGCACCCCAGGCTGGGACGACCCCGGGTCCCGTTGCAGCCGGGTGCGCTGGCCGAAGCCGCCTAGGCCTTTAGCCGATACCCTGTTCGCAGCATCTGCCAGGTCAGCGCGCCTATCAGGCCCGTCGCGCCTGCGCAGACGGCCATGCCCAGCCACGGCGAACTGTCGGACACGCCGATCATCCCGTAACGCAACCCGTCAATCAGATAAAAGACGGGATTCAGATGGCTCAGGCGGTTTAGCACCGGTGGCAAGGCTTCGACCGAGTAGAAGGTGCCCGACAAAAAGGCCAACGGTGTGACAATGAAATTGGTGATCGCCGCCATCTGGTCGAATTTGTTGGCGAAAATTCCGGCAAGCAGCCCGAGTGCCCCCATGAAAGCGCCGCCAAGCAGCACAAAAATCAGCGCTGTCAGCGGATGTTGCGGCACCAGCCCCAGGACCACTGCCAGCGCGATGGCGACAACGCAGGCAATCAATAGCCCCCTAGCGATGCCACCGGCCAGATAGCCCAGCAAAATCTCCAGCGGCGAAAGCGGAGGCATCAGAGTGTCGACAATGTTTCCCTGCACCTTGGCGATCACCATCGAGGATGATGTGTTGGCAAAGGCGTTCTGAATGACTGTCATCATCATGATTCCGGGGGCCAGGAAGGTCAGGAACGGCGCACCCATCACGTCCGGCCTGCCGGGGCCGATAGCGATATTGAAGATCAGCAGGAACAACCCCGCGGTCACCAGCGGGGCCAGCAAAGTCTGCGTCCACACCGCCAGAAAGCGCAGGGTCTCGCGCTGCGCCAGCGTGTAAAGGCCCATCCAGTTCACTACTCCGAAATGGCGCGTATTCTGATCTGCGGGAATTTGCATCATCTGACCTCAACCTGATTCGAAGACAGCTTGTAACTCGGGCTGCAGTGATTAAAATAGGGGGCTGATACGAATTCCCAAGGCGGCCCGAATCCGGGGCCGCTTTCCGCTTTTGAAAGGCAAATGATGTCCTGGACTGACGAGCGTGTAGAACTACTGAAGAAGATGTGGGGCGAGGGCCAGTCGGCCAGCCAGATCGCCAAGGAACTGGGTGGTGTGACCCGCAACGCCGTGATCGGCAAGGTGCACCGTCTGGGCCTGTCGAACCGGACCACGGGCGCGGCACCGGCCAAGGCTGAACCCAAGGAAAAACCAGCCCCCGAACCAAAGGCGGAAGCCAAGCAAAAACCTGCACCGAAGACCGAACCGGCACGCCCGGCCCCTGCCCCGGCAGCCGAAGCCAAGCCCGCCATTCCGGCCCGTCGTCAGATCATCCCGGCCGGTCAGCCCCTGCCGCCGCAACCGTCGGCCAACGAGATCAGCCCCGAAGCGCTGGCCAAGGTCAACGAGGTCGAAAAGAAGGCCAAAAAGCTGACATTGATGGAACTGACCGAGAAAACCTGCAAATGGCCGGTCGGCGACCCCGCAACCGAAGATTTCTGGTTCTGCGGTCTGCCGGTTGAACAGGGCAAACCCTATTGCGAGGCGCATGTGGGCGTGGCCTTTCAACCCATGAGCGCCCGCCGCGACCGCCGTCGCTGACCGGGATGCGCCAGGATCCGACCGCGCTGGAGGATACCTGGCTTGCGCGGGCGAAACGTCTGCTGGCGCTGTCCGAGACCGGGCAGCACTTTACCACGGACGGTTTTGACCGCGAACGCTATGACGAGATCGCCGCTTTGGCGCGCGCCATGCTGGCTGATCTTGGCCACGTCCCGCTGTCACGGATCGAAGGGCTGATATCCGACCATACAGGCGGTTACGCAACGCCCAGCATTGATATTCGCGGCGCAATTATTCGCGACGGCCGAATCCTTCTGGTCCGTGAACGCAGCGACGGACGATGGGCGATGCCGGGCGGTTTTGCTGATATCGGCAGTTCCCCGGCGGAAAACATTGAACGCGAAGTCTGGGAAGAGGCCGGACTGCGGGTCCGCGCACGTCAGCTTTACGCGCTGCGACACAAGGCACGCCACCCGTATCCGGCGGACATACGAGATTTCTACAAACTGTTCTTTCTGTGCGAGGAAAGCAGCGTCACAGCACCAGAACCCGGCATGGAAACAAGTGAGGTCGCGTTTTTTGCGCCCCAGGATCTTCCGGAGCTGTCTTTGGTTCGGAATCTGCGGTCAGATATCGAAGCCGCATTTACGGCACTCACGAACGGGTCGACTGTCACCCTGTTCGATTGACATCAACTTCCCACCGTAATCAGTTGTTCTGGTAGAAGAATGACAGCTTGCGGCTGGTTCCGCTGGGCGGGCGTGGGAACGGTGCAGCGCGCCTGACCTGTTCGCGGGCCGCGCGTTCAACTTCGAGCGAGCCGGAACTGTCCACGATTTCGACCCAGGCCAGTGAACCGTCGGGATCGATCTGGAAAAACACCTGCGCAAAACCTCGGGCCGAAACAAACACAACCGGTGCGCGATTCAGATGTACCAGAACCTGCCCGGCATAGTTGGTTACATCGGAGTTCCCAGGCCCGCGCCCGCCCGAACGCGATCCCCCGCTGCCCTGCCTGAACCTATCGATGCCTTCGCGGCGATAAACGGTCAAAGGCGAATCGACTACCTGATCAGGAAAGCGCAAGTCGCTGAAATCCCTCGATCCCTTCAATACACCTTGCCGTTCCGTTGTTGGTCGCCGGTCCGGAAGGCGTGGCCTGATTGAGGTGGTCACGGCGAGCTCTGAATCTTCAGATTCTTCCACTGTTTCCGCCGCTTCCGGTATCGGTGACAGAGCGGCGATCTCCGGTTCCACCGCTTCCTGCACGGGTGGAACAATGGCTGTGATCGGCGGGGTGGCGGCCGCTTCGGGTACGACAGGCAGAGCGGCAGGCTGTTCGGGTTCTGCCGCAGCCTCGATTGCATCAGGATCGCCCTGAGGCGCTTCGGCTGCGGTTTCCGCCTCGATGGGATCGGAGTTGGCTTCATCGGCGCTGGGTTTGTCGTCGCCATCGGCTTCTTCGGCAGTAATTGAAGGCTGAACCGGCTCTGCAATCTCTGGCTGAACGATTTCGGCTTCGCCGGTATCAGGGGACGGCACCGGCTTTGGGTCGTTTGAGGCGACCAGCGCCTCGGTGATCGGAACCGGTTCCGTCCGTTCGGGTTCGGGCGGCGTTTCCTCTGGCGACTCGGGCGTTTCAGCAGGCTCGGGTTCGACGGGCTCCGCCACGGGCTCGACCAGGTCCTCGAAGGCATTGCCCATTGCCACCCTGTCAGGCCGGGTATCCGGTGTCTCAGATCCGGGCAGCGCCGGTGTCGTCAGAGTAAGCCCCATCAAGTGAACCATCACCGAAATCGCGATCGCCACGGCGGCAATCAGGGCAGACCCGCGGATCATTCGAGCGCCTGTTCGGTCACGACAAAGACCGATGTTGCCCCCAGACGGCGCAAGGAAGTGGTGATTTCGATCAGGCGCTGACCCTGCGCGTTGCGGTCCGGAACGATCCGTACCGGACCTGCATCATGTGTTTGCATGTAGGCCTCGGCGCTGGATGGAGCACCGCGAAAACTAAGTGTTCCGTCGCTGTGCAGCACCAGCGCGTCGGGTGGTTCGCGCCCGGCCAGATCGGACGTGTTCACCAGTTCAAGATCCCCGTCCATTGGTGGTGCCAGCGTGCCCGTTATCAGAAAGAAAATCAGCATCAGGAAGATGACATTGATCAACGCAATGGTGGAATCACGTTTACGGCTGGGGCGGGCGCGGCGGATCATGGCCTTACTCCAGCACCAGAACGCTGAGGTCTTCACGGCCACGCAGCAGAGCCAGAATATCAACCAGATGCTGTGCTGTGGCGTCGTTGTCCATGCTGATCAGAACCTGACCCGCTTCGACCCGGGCTGCCAGTTCCTCGGGCGTGACCGGCGCGCCGTTCAGTACCAGCCGGGTCGACCCCAATTGCACGAAAGCGCGTTCCGACGGCGCATCCGAGGCCGCCTCACCGCTGGTTGCGCTGCTTAGTTCGATCTCGCCAAAGCGGGAAAAGGTCGAGGACAGCATGAAGAACAACAAAAGCAGGAAAATGACGTCAATGAGTGGCGTCATCGACAATGGGCGTCGGACGAAGGGTGCGGTATTACGCATGTTCGGGCGCGACCGGGGTATGCGCTCTGCCCGTCGCGGCCTGAATGCCCTGCCCCGGAACCAGCACGGTTCGCAGTGCCTTGTCAGCGAACACACGCTCGCGTGCTGTCCGGCTTTCGAACCACGACAACACCATCGAGGTTGGCATAGCGACCGCCAGCCCGACTGCCGTGGTGATCAGCGCAACCCAGATACCGCCAGCCAAAAGCGAGGGATCGACCGAAGCCCCGGCGGATTGCAGGCTCTGGAACGCTTCGATCATACCCAGAACGGTTCCGAACAGCCCCAGCAGCGGCGCAAGTTGCGCAACGGTATCAAGCAGGCGAAAACCCCGCTCTAACCCCGCCAGCGCCAGCCCGGCCTCGGCATCCAGCCGCTCGGACAGGCCCGGTGCATCCGGTGCGTCCATCGCCGCATTCACGAGTGGAGCAAGGTAGCTGTGGCTTTGTGTCAGACGGTCACGCGCAAGCTGCCGATCACCCGCATCCCAGGCCGCTAGCGCCTGAGACAACACCCGATGCCGACCCACGCCGCACGCGGCAAACTGCCAGAGCTTGTACAGCGTGACGGCGAGCGTCAGCACCGACATCACGATCAGGATCGCAACCACCGGCCCACCCAGGGCCACGATCTCGCGCAGCGCAACCAGCGGGCTCATCCCAGTAGCTCCACGTCGACACGGCTGCCAAGCGTCAGCGTTTCCCGGCATATGTCGCTTTCTGCCCCGTTGACCTGACAGGAATTCGTACCGTTGAAAAGAACCTGACCGATCTTCTCGCAGGACAATCCGGAAAGGTTGAACTGGCGCACGCGCATACGGCCCTCGGGAAGGTCCCTCAGAAGCAGAAGCGTCAGGCGATCCACGCCTCCGGAGGTGTCGAAAATCACGGCTTCAAACGAAACAGCGTCAACACCTTGCCCCGTGTCATTTCGCACCACGAAAGTCATCTGGCAGGCGTCATCAATATCCTGAAGTGTGTTGAGTTCGACAAACAGTTCCGCCGCAGAGTTTTCATCAGATTGCGCCAGCGCCACAGCCGGCAGCATTCCCAGAAAGAGCCCGGCTAGCGCGAGACGTCGAATTAACATGTGCGGGCTCCCGAAGGTTCAGCAGTTACTTTGTTGACCCCGAGGATCGCACCCGGGGTGTGGTTTTCATACCCAAGATAGGTGCGATGAAAAAGACTTGCAGGCGGCCTTGTGAAAATTCGTGCATTTTTTGGGAATAGCCCGACATGCCCGATCAAACAGACCTGTTGGGCCAACCGACTGTTGCCCCGCTTGGCGTCAGCGCCCGAATGCGCTGTTCGGGGTCCATTTCATTTTTTCACCCGCTTTGCCCCATTTCATCATCAGGCAGGATGTTCCGTATTTCTGGAAATACTTAATATTCAGCGGGTACCACCCGGCCTTTGGCACTTCGACCTCGGTGCGCTGGTTGGCTTCGCAGCCCTGGCGTCCGTTGACATATCCGATCTGTTGACCGCCGACATAGGCGTCAATTCCATCGTTGGACCAGGTTTCCAACTCGTAAATGCCGGGCGAGTCAAAACGGATAAAACCGGTAATCTCCGCCGCCACATTATAGGCTTCGTTGAAAGTCATGACAGGATCACCATCCGATGTGTCACGGTAATCCAGTCCCCTCAAAGGCGGACCCGCCTTGGCCTTTTTCAACAGGAAACCAACTTTGGCGAGGTTCTGAATCTTGCGCGGCGGATTCCCCTCCCATGCGTATTTCACGTTCAGTCCCGCCTTCGCGTTGGGCTGTGGGTTTGCGGGTTGCAGTTTCAATGGCGCGGACATGGCCGTGCTGCCGATTACTGCCGCGACTGTGGCCAGCGCACCGATCCGAAAGAGTTTCATGGTCTTCTCCCTGAGTGTGGTCCTTTGGGGTTTCTCCCCTTCCGACCTTTTTATTGCGAAGACACTAGGACGTGAAAATTCACCTCGCAAGTCGGTTGAAGTTCACAATCTCAACGTCAGGCCCTTACGTCCTTTGGTGAATCCATTACAACATAGGACGTAATTGAGGTCACATGCGGCAGGGTTCCCAGCACCTCGGTATGGAAAGTCTTGTAGGACGGCAGGTCGGCACACTCCACCCGCAGCAGATACTCGATTGTTCCGGTAATATTGTGGCATTCAACCACTTCCGGCGCACGCTGCAATGCGCGCTCGAACCCTTCCTGCGCGGCTTTGGTGTGCTCGCCCAACCCTACGCCGATATAGGCCACAAACCCCACTCCCAGGGCTGCGGGGTTTAGAACCGCCCGATAACCCGTGATGACACCGGCACGTTCCAGCTCCTGCACGCGGCGCAGACAAGCAGATGGCGACAGACCAACACGGTCAGCAAGGTCCAGGTTGCTGATACGACCGTCCCGGGACAGTTCTCGCAATATTTGGCGGTTTATTTCGTCAATCTTGGTCATTGGTTGCAAAACTAATGGAAGCACGCATTAAAACGCAATTTCATTTGCCGGTTTTGCCGCAATTATTCGCTTCATGACCTATGAACTTCTACTCGCTCTGATCGCTTTTGCATTCGTTTCCTCGATCACGCCGGGGCCGAACAACCTGATGTTGATGGCGTCGGGTGCCAATTTCGGGTTCCGGCGCACCGTCCCGCACATGTTGGGGGTCGGGCTGGGCTTTACCTTCATGGTTCTGCTGGTGGGAACCGGGCTGGTTCAGGCCTTCGACCGTTATCCGGTCAGCTATACGATACTCAAAATAGCCTCTGTGATTTATCTGCTGTATCTGGCGTGGAAGATTGCCAATGCCGCGCCGACGCAGGGTCAGGCCGCGAAGGGTACACCAATGACGTTTCTTCAGGCCGCCTCGTTTCAATGGGTCAACCCCAAGGCGTGGGCCATGGCCCTGACAGCAACTGCCGCTTATACGCCGGATCAGACGCTGGGTGCGATCATGGTGGTTGCGCTGGTTTTCGGAGCGGTCAACCTTCCCTCGGTCAGCGTCTGGACCGTACTTGGGCAACAGATGGCGCGCGTTTTAACAAACCCGCGCCGATTGCTGGCCTTCAACTGGACCATGGCGGTGCTGCTGGTGGCCTCGCTTTATCCGGTGCTGTGGCCGAGTTGAGCTATTTCAGTGACAGACAGATTTCAGTCAGCAGGTCTTCTGGCGCGGTATCGCGCGGATCGTTGAGGTAAATTTCATAGCAAGGCCGATCCGCCGGTTCCTCGCCGGATTCAGGCAGCCAGTTGCCGAACAGGCTGTGATAGGCAGCGTGAATACCTGAATACGGGCCCTTGTAGGTCAGCACAGCGGTATTGCCGCCGGGGATTTCCAGCGCTTCCATACCATCGGGGGTCGCACCACCCCGATGTTCGGCACCGGCATAGCTGCGCAGTTGATCTTCGGGCACGTCATCGGGACTGTCGAGGTAGACCCCGATAACAGGACCCATCTGCGGCCACAGTTGGCGGGATTCGCACAAGGCACCAAAGGCTTCAAAGCTTTTGCCGATCTCGGCATACGCGCCTTTGTGAGGCAGCGCGACAACGCGGCGGGCGGGTTCGGTGCGTGTTGTGACGGGATGCATTGGATATCCTCCGGTTCTGAAATGTGGGTTGGCTGGCAGGCATTGCCCGGCCTTGCGAAAACCGGCGGGGCTGCTGCCATAGGCCTCGGAAAAGGCCCGCGCAAAGGATTTCAGGTTGGGATAGCCGATATCGGTGGCCACCTGCGCAACCGGCTTGTCGGATTGCACCAGCCAGCACGCCGCCCGATGCAACCTGATCCGGCGCACGGCCTGCGCACAGGTCTCGCCCGTGATGGCGCGAAACACACGATGCCAGTGAAACCGCGACATGGCGGCGACGTCGGCCAGTGTGTCCAGTGACAGATCGCCTGCCGGGTGGTCATGAATGTAGGCCAAAACGCGCAGGATGCGATCTTCGTAACTGGCTGCCATCGGTACCCTTCCTTCTTCCTGCCTAACCGGGGTCGCATATTCCGCGACCACAAATCTTGCTGAATTCTCACCAACCAATACACACTGAAACGCTACGATCTTCGCTTGGACCAATCCTGAGCCCGAACGATGGCCCAAAACAATGGACTTGCATGACATGTCTCACTCACTAGTTTGGCCGCGGTTTGGCTGCTTCCGCACTTTTTGACTTCTCGCAGAGAAGCCAAAAACACTCTTCTGCCGACGCAGGGCATGATCCCCGAGCATTTGGCTCAGAACAATCCCAGGACTGACTACCTAATTGAATATCGGCCAAGCTTTGGTCGGAAACTGATCAGCGATCCGTTCAGTGACATTCCGGATGCGATTCATCAACATCCGGGATCCGTCGATGCCACGAGCAATAGTCATATCTCTCGAGCCAAAAACACGGGATGAAAGCGAGAAAGGTGTCTAAATGCTGAAGGCGGGCGCCAATGGCCTTGCGGCTGTGAAACAGCCATACCCGCTACGGATCAGGTTCAGGACCCGGCTTGCCTTGTGTTGCATTCCTCTGGCGGCAAGTTCATATAGCGGGGAACTTCCGCGTTGAGAGGCGTCATGACCCAGTATCTGGATTTCGAAAAACCCCTGGCCGAGATCGAAGGCAAGGCCGAGGAACTGCGCGCGCTGGCCCGTGCCAACGAAGAGATGGACGTGGCTGAAGAAGCTGCTGCTCTGGACGCCAAGGCGGCCAAACTTCTGGATGAACTGTACGGCGATCTGACCCCGTGGCGGAAATGTCAGGTGGCGCGCCACCCGGAACGCCCCCATTGCAACGATTATGTCGACGCGCTGTTTACCGAGTTCACACCCCTGGCCGGTGACCGGAACTTTGCCGACGACCTGGCCGTGATTGGCGGTCTGGCGCGGTTCGACGACCAGCCGGTGATGGTGATCGGGCACGAGAAAGGCTCGGACACCAAGTCCCGGATTGAACGCAATTTCGGCATGGCCCGCCCCGAAGGCTACCGCAAGGCCGTACGTCTGATGGAGATGGCTGGCCGTTTTGGCCTGCCGGTGATTACGCTGATCGACACCGCAGGCGCGTATCCCGGCAAAGGCGCCGAAGAACGCGGCCAGTCCGAAGCAATCGCCCGGTCGACAGAGATGTGTCTGAAAATCGGTGTACCACTGGTCTCGGTCATCATTGGCGAAGGCGGTTCGGGCGGTGCGGTTGCGTTCGCTACGGCAAACCGTGTCGCGATGCTGGAGCATTCGGTCTACTCGGTGATCTCGCCCGAAGGCTGCGCCTCGATCCTGTGGAAGGACTCCGAGAAAATGCGCGAAGCGGCCGAGGCCCTGCGCCTGACCGCGCAGGATCTGCACAAGCTTGGCGTCTGCGATCACATCATCCCCGAGCCCAAGGGCGGTGCCCATCGCGATCGTCCGGCGACAGTCGAGGCAGTGCGCGCATCAATCACGGCCATGCTGGCCGAACTGGCAGGCAAAGACGCAGCGGCCCTGATTAAGGACCGCCGCCAGAAATTCCTCGACATCGGATCGAAAGGGTTGGCGGCCTGAGCCGTCAGCCCCCAAGCCTGCGCAGCAAGTCTGCCGAGGGTGTCCCAGTTACCGCCAGACCACTGGCCCGCTGGTAGTCGCTGATGGCGGCTTCGGACTTCTTGCCGATCACACCATCCGCACCTTCCGTGTCATACCCGGCCGACGTCAAACGACGCTGCAACTCCTTGCGGTCTTCAAGGGTCAGGCCGTTCTCGTCCGGCCCGAACGAGGCCTGAAATGGTGCACCGCCCGCGATCCGGTCGGCCAGATGCCCGACACCAATCGCGTAGCTGTCCGAGTTGTTGTAGCGCTTGATCACCTGAAAATTGCGGAACACCGCGATGCGCGGTCCGGGCGTCTGCGGCTGCAGCACTGCGACAGGTGTGCCTGACACCGTTCCGACCTCGCCACCCCACTTCTGGCCCCGCACCCAACCGGCGCGCGCCAGATAGGCCGCGGTCGAGGCCAGTGAGTCGGTCGGATCGTCCGACCAGATATCCCGTCGCCCGTCACCGGTGAAATCCACCGCGTAAGCCAGATACGACGTCGGAATGAATTGCGTGTGCCCCATCGCCCCGGCCCAGCTGCCGGTCATATTGTCAGGGGTCGTATCGCCGTTCTGCAGGATCTTCATCGCTGCGATCAATTGCTTTTCAAAGAACTCGCCGCGCCGTCCGTCGTAGGCCAGCGTCGACAGTGCCGATACAACGGGCACATCGCCCCGACGCGCGCCATAGCGACTTTCCAGCCCCCAGACCGCCACCACGATTTCACGGTCGACGCCGTATTGGGCTTCAATTTGCGACAAGGTTGCGCCATGGCGCTGCAGCATCTGTTTGCCGGTGCTGATCCGCTCGTCCGAGGCCGCAATGGCCAGATAATCCTCGAGCGAGCGCTTGAACTCGACCTGGTTGCGGTCGCGTTCGATCACGCCGGGCAAATAACCCGCCCCCTGAAACGCACGATTGATTGTGGTCTGCGAAATTCCCTGAGACGCCGCGCGTCCCTTGAACCCGGCAACCCAGGCATCCCAGCCTGCATTGGGCACAGCCTGCATCCGTGTAGCCGGCGCGCGCGCAGGTGAACTGATATCGGAACAGGCGGCCAGCAGCGCCGACCCAAGCCCCGTAGAAAAGGTCCGTCGATTGATCATGTCTGAAATCTGCTCTTGTTGTGGTTTTGGCCAGAGTAACGCAGACCGCGCTTTTGAGCCAGAACGTCGCTGGCCTGCGCCTGTCTCGAATGGGGCAACCGGGATGTCGTCGGCAATAAGCCGCCTAGCTGACCAGCAACCGCAAGCCCTGCGTCACATCGGACCGTACCGCCAGCCGTAATCCTGGCTCATCGCCAGCCTTGAGCGCAGCTATGATCAGCTTGTGGTAGTGTGGCGGCTCTGTGCGCCGTAGCCGCCCATAGAGTGCGCGCATCGTCGGACCCAGTTGCAACCAAACGGTTTCCGCAATTGCCAGCATCGCCGGTGCCTGCGCCCGAAGGTACAAAGTGCGGTGGAACTCAAGATTGGCGCGGATATACCCGACCGCATCCCGTTTGGTTACCATTTCCGCAACCGTCATGTTGATGCTCTGCAGCCGGTCGATCAGCGCCATGTGCGCCCGCGGCAGTGCCCGGCTTGCCAGTTCAACCTCAAGCAGGGCACGCAAGGCCGCCAGTTCCTCGATCCGGTCATTGCCGAGTTCCGGGGTCGACACGCGACCTGACGACGACAGGGTCAGTGCCCCTTCGGCCGCCAATCGGCGCACCGCCTCGCGGGCCGGTGTCATGGATACGCCAAACTCTTTGCCGATCCCGCGCAGGGTCAACGCCTGCCCCGGGGCAATATCCCCATGCATGATACGGGACCTGAGCGTCCGGTAGACGCGGTCGTGCGTTGCGGTCTGGGACTCGGTGGAACGTGTGCTCAACATGCGCCCATGTGATCACAAATATCAGCCGGGTCAACTCGTCCCGGCTTCAAATCGGTATTGATGCAGCCGCGCACCGTTGTCGCGCAACCACCGCCGCTGATCCTTGCAGGGTCCGAAAATCCGCTCGACCTGCGCCCAGAAGGCCGGAGAGTGGTTCATCTCAACCAGATGAGCCACCTCGTGGGCCGCGACATAATGCAAAATTTCTGAAGGTGCCAGAATCAGACGCCACGAGAACATCAGCGCACCGGCGGAACTGCACGATCCCCAGCGTGACCGCGTATCCCGAAGGGTCAGGCTTTTGTAAGAACGACCCAACATGGCGGCATAGTCATCGCAGGCTTCTGTCAACCGGTCGCGCGCGAGTTCCTTGAGGAATCGGGCCAGTCGTCGCCCCTCGGCCCCCGAAGGAACCGCGATCTGGTCGTCATGCATCTGGATCCTTCGCCCCGTCGCGGCAACGATTTTTCGCTCGGACCCTTCGATTGGAAGGAAACCGCCGATTTCCACCGGCGTCCGGCCGGGCTGGTTCTGCAGATGCTGCCGGATCCAGTTTTCCTTTGTGCGGGCGAAACTCAGCGCTTCGGCCTCGGGCACGCCTTGCGGGAAGGTCAGCGTGACCCGCCCGTCCAGTTGGGAAATCCGCAGACTGATCCGCCGTGCCCGCGCCGACTTGCGCAATGTCAAAGGCACCGGAGGCGTCCCGGGCAATGCATGTTTCCCCATATCCCAACTTCTCCTGCGCAAAGGCTTTGACAGTGCCCGCCGCATGTGGCACGTGACCTGAATCGTTGATACGACTCACCTGATATCAAGGGGATTTGACATGCCCAAGGAAGAATGGGGCGTAAAGCGCGTTTGCCCGACCACTGGCAAGCGGTTTTATGACCTGAACAAGGACCCGATCGTAAGCCCCTACACCGGCGAGATCGTGGTTATGGAAACCGGCAAAAGCCGGATGATCGCCGCCGACGCCGAGGATGCTGCATCCGCCAAGGCGCGTGAATCGCAGTCTGACGATGACATCGCTCTGGACGATGACGTCGATGTCGATCTGGACGATGATCTGCTGGATGATGACGATGACAATGACAACGTGTCGCTGGACGACATCACTGACATGTCATCGGAAGACGAAAACTGATTTCGTCCCGAGGCGGCCCCCGGCCGCCTCGTTTCATTTTTGCGGATCAGCAAGACGGCAAAAATTTTGCAAAACCGATTTTTTGGACTTGCACTATCCGGCACCGTCTCATAAACGTCCGTCCACCGCACAGGCGGTACCTGCATGGGGCCTTAGCTCAGTTGGGAGAGCGCTTGCATGGCATGCAAGAGGTCAGGGGTTCGACTCCCCTAGGCTCCACCAGAAAACCCTCCCGCAAAATCAAACGTTTGGGCGCTGATCAGCCGTTGGTCCCCTGACCTCATAGCACCCGGAATTCTGCGTGGGTGCTAGCTGGGTGCTATCCAATCAGGCGCGGAAAAGCCCGGCCTGCCAAACAACCAACGATGGCCAGCCTCGTGACGAATTGGCCAAATTGCCCGATCACCCAGCCGGTTTACCCTTCGATGCGGCCAGCCACTTCTGGAACCGGGCGCGTGCTATCTAGGGTCAGGACCCATTGATTTCCAGCGGTCGGCATGATTCACGGCTGAAAAACGAGCGGTGAACATGTCTGATCTTTTCTGGTTGACCGA